>CACILM010000002.1 GCA_902587515.1 uncultured Pelagibacteraceae bacterium | reverse complement strand
AAAAACTCTGCATAAGGGCTTGAGACATCTCCTAAGGTAAAAGTTAAATATATCGGAGAGAAAACAAAAAAGTAAAAAATGTAGTTTTTTTTAAACCTTTTAAAAAAAAGATAATTTAAGAGAAAAAAAATTGAATAATTTATTATATGCAATAGAAAAAATACGTTTTTTAAACTCAAATCAAAAAATAAACTTATTTTCGTTATAAATTCCCCTAGTAGACCTCTTCTGATGAAACCTCCATCGTAATTAAGCAATAAAATCTTTACTGAAATTAATTTATCGAAATTTTGATGAATGATGAAAATGTTAAAAATATATAGAGCGAAAAAAAAAAACAAAATACAGGTAAAAAGGTCAATTTTATGATTTTCTTTAAAAAGCATTTTTAGAATTTTGTTTTTTCATGTAGAAATAAATTATATCATTTGAGTAAAAATTAACTAGAAATAATTAAATGAAAAAATCAATTGAAACATTTTTAAAACGTCCTACCAAAGATACATCGAATAGATCTGCAAATCCTCCTGTAACACGCGCATCCACTATATTATTTAATTCAATGCAAGAAATGTACAAACACGAACTGAAAATAAAAAAACACAAAAAAGTAAGTCATTATACTTATGGAAGATATGG
The DNA here is from genome assembly GCA_902587515.1 of uncultured Pelagibacteraceae bacterium. GTDB lineage: Bacteria > Pseudomonadota > Alphaproteobacteria > Pelagibacterales > Pelagibacteraceae > Pelagilacustribacter. Next base: position 215,260 of record CACILM010000002.1, on the reverse strand, counting down.
TAGCACAACAACGATTGAATTAGAAAATTTACTCAAAGAATTAGAGAATGCATATCATGTATTTTTAACTGGAACCGGATTTGGAGGCATAGCTTTAGCACTGATGGCTTTATGTAGACCCGGAGATGAAATATTAGTTTCAGATAATGTTTATGGACCAACAAAAGAAATATCTCAAGATTTAATGAGAGAATTTAATATTAAAGCAATTTTTTATAATCCAGTTTCATTTTTAGATTTAAAACAAAAAATATCAAAAAGTACTAAACTGATTTTAGTAGAAAATCCTGGTAGTAATACGTTTGAATTTCAAGATTTATCAAAAATTTGTAATTTAGCAAAAAAAAGGAAAATTTATACCTTATTGGACAATACCTGGGGTACACCACTATATCTTAAGCCTCTAAATATTGGTTTTGATATGTCTTTTTGCTCCGCAACAAAATATTATTCTGGCCATTCTGATGCAATGGGAGGTTCCTTAGCTGTAAATAAAAAAGTTTTTAATAAAATTATGTTTTTTTATAAATTATCGGGCTACAGAATGTCAGCTGATGAAGCTTATTTAATAATAAGAGGCCTGAGAACTTTAGATACAAGATTAAAACAGCATAGTGAAAATACAAAAATTATCATTAGATTTTTAAAAAAACAAAAAAAAATAAAAGAAATTCTTTATCCTCATAACCCTTCTACTAAAAATTACAAATTGTGGAAAAAATATTACTCTGGTGCAACTGGTTTACTTTCAATAGTGATTAAAAGTAAAAAAAAATCTTCAGTGATACAATTTGTAAATTCTTTAGAATTATTTGGCATAGGGTACAGTTGGGGAGGTTTTGAAAGCCTAGCAATACTTCAAGAAGTGAGGAGTAATAAAAAAGATGAATATTTAAAAGGACGTCAATTTTATCGATTTAATAAAGATGAATTTATTGTAAGACTACACATTGGATTAGAAGATCCAAAAGATTTAATTAATGATCTTAAAAAAGGTTTAAAAAAAATTAAGTAATGAAAAATTTTTTTCCAAATAAAACTGCGTTCTATGCTTTAATATCTGCATGTTTAGTTGTCTGTGCAACTATGGGAGTAAGACAAACCTTTGGACTTTACTCAAGTGAATTTGAGACAGTTGGGGGAACGTCAAATACAGAATTTGGATTAGCAATTGCAGTTCACGCAATCTTTTGGGGAATTTTTACTCCAATTTTTGGAAGAATTTCTGACAGACTAGGTGGTTATGTTGTAATCGTTCCAGCTTTAATTTTCTACTCGATGTCAATGCTGTTGATGGGAAATAACTTTATTTCAGGTATGTGGCTACAAATTAATTTAGGTCTACTTGTTGGTTTGGGTTTAGCAGGCGCTGCCGGGACTATTCTTACCCCAATGATTTCAAAACATTTTCCAAATGAAAATAGAAGTAAAGCAGCAGGTATCGTTACAGCTTGCGGAGGTTTAGGAATGTTTATTTTTCCTATTCTGGCAAATATTTTTAAAAATATTTCTACTTGGCAAATGTCATTTATTATTTTTTCGATTATTTTATTTTTAATGTGTATACCCGGGTTTTTTGTTAAACTTCCTAAAAATCAAGCATCAAATCTTAATACCAACATTGACAATCGAAGCTTAAAAGAAGTTTTAAAAGAATCTTTTGCTCATAAAGGATTTAGATTATTAGTTTTAGGTTTTTTTGTTTGCGGTTTTCAAATTACTTTAATAGCTACTCATGTTCCAAGATATGTTCAAGATAAAGGGCTAGCAGATTGGACGGGAATGGCTATTTTAGCATTAATTGGTTTTTTCAATATTATTGGAACTTTAGTGATGGGTTATTTAGGAGATAAATATAGTAAAAAAATACTTTTAAGTGGGCTTTATTTTTTAAGAGGGATAACATTAATTCTATTTATTTTTTTACCAGCCTCAAATTTGTCTGCTGTGTTGTTCGGTACATCTTTCGGATTATTGTGGCTTGCTACTGTACCAGCTACTAACGGTATCGTCGCTCAAATTTTTGGAACAAAAAATTTAAGTCTTCTTTTTGGCATAGTATTTCTAAATCATCAATTTGGATCATTCCTGGGTGCTTACTTAGGAGGTTATTTTTACGATCAATTTGGAAGTTTCGATTATGCTTGGTATCTAGCTATAGTATTATCATTTATTGCTACAGCTCTTCATCTTCCAATAGACGAAAAGCCTTTGGCAACTGTGAATAAAACTATCTAAGGTTGTAAATTGAGTCCCTAAGTGAATCAAAAGTGAATCAAAACGTGAACATTTTTTATTTACAACTCAAAATTGTGGATAATTTTTTTATTTAATCATTCAAATTTTTTTTATAGGCTTGTGATAACAAAGGAGAAATATGTTTTCATCTGATCTAGGAAAAAAATTAGACAAATACCACTTACTTAAACACCCATTTTATCAAATTTATTGGAACGAGGGTAAATTGAATAGAGAGATTATTAAAGATTATGCTGAGCAATATTATCAGCACGTTAAAGCGTTTCCAAGATACATAAGCGCAACTCATTCTATTTGTGAAGACATAGAGAAAAGAAGAATACTTTTAGAAAATTTACAAGATGAAGAAAACAAAGATGGTGATCACCCAAAACTTTGGAAAAATTTTGCTAAAGCTTTAGGAGCTGATGATAAAAAAATAGAAAACGCAAAACTTGATTGGTTTACAAAGGATATGATTGATAATTTTTTTGCTCAAGCGAGAAAATCTTACGCTGAAGGTTTAGCATCGTTATATACCTATGAAAGACAAATTCCTGAAATTGCGGAGACTAAAATCCAAGGCCTAAAAAAATTTTATGGAGTAAATTCAAAAGAAGGACTAGAATTTTTTGAAGCTCATAAATCTGCTGACGTTATTCATAGAGCAGAATGTGAAAAACTTTTGGACGGACTTTCTAAAGAGGAACAAAAGAAGGCCGAAAATGCTTCATTGTTAACTGCAAGATATCTATGGAACTTCCTAAGTGGAATGGTTTCTAAACACAAACTACAAGAAGCAGCATAGTTAGCAAAGTCAAGATTGACAATTTAGTTCAAGAAGAATACCTATGAACTATAAATGGAAATATATCTTCCTATAGTTCAAGTTCACATAGATATAATCACGATTTTATTTATCAGTTTTGCAGTCGGAGTTCTTTCAGGTTTATTTGGTGTTGGGGGAGGGTTTTTAATGACACCATTTCTAATATTTTTAGGGATACCACCAGTTTATGCAGTTCCTAATGAAATAAATAATATATTAGCAACTTCAGTATCCGGATCAATGACACATTGGTTTAAAAATACTTTAGATTACAAAATGGGCCTAATGATAATTATTGGTGGAGTTGTGGGAACTATTTTAGGTATTATTACTTTTACTTTTTTTAAAGAAACAGGGAAATTGAGTTTAATTATTTCATTATCATATATGTATCTTCTTGCGATCATCGGTACATTGATGCTCATTGAGGGTGCAAAAGAAATTGATAGGGCTAGAAAAAAATTGATTTTGAAACAAAAATTGCACACACATTATTGGATACATGGCTTACCGTTAAAACTTCGATTTCCAAAATCAAGACTTTACGAAAGCGCTTTCACACCAATCTTATTAGGTGTTATAGTAGGGTTTGTTGCAGCGTTAATAGGAGTGGGAGGAGCTTTTTTAATGGTGCCTGCAATGATTTATTTAATAGGCATGCCAGTAAAGTTTATACCTGGAACATCTTTATTTGTTACAGTTTTTATCAGTGCGTTAGTAACTATTTTGCACGCATTTAATTATGGCTCTATAGATTTGATTTTAGTTATAATTTTGGTGGTAGGTTCAATTATCGGAGTACAGGTTGGTCAGAAAGTCGGACAATATTTAGATAGTTCACATTTAAAAACATTATTCGCTATGTTGTTGTGTGCAGTCGCTATAGCAATAGCATATGATACATTTTTTTATGAAGGAGTAAGGCAAATAAAAGATGTTGAAATAGTAAACTTAGAGAATCTAAACTTTTTTTCAAAATTTATTTCAAAGTTATCTGAAAATAATCCACTTCTTTATGGATCAATGGCAATACTTTTAGCCATTTTATTAGGAATAATAGGTGCGGGTGGTAGACAATTATTGAGTAAATACAAATACGTCTTCTTAATTAAAAGAAATTAAATTAAAGTTCTAATTAATCCAATAATTGAGACCATAATTAAAAAGTATAGCACATACTTTTTATAATTTTCTTTTGAGCTTCCAGTAAAGAATTTTGTCCCTAAAAATACTCCAATCGGAATAATAAAAATCAAAGGCAAAGTTCTTAATATTACTTTGTAATTTAAAATATTTTCAAAGTAGGCCAATAATAAAGCATAAAAATCTGTGAAGAAAAATAAAGCAGCTAAGGATGCTCTTATAACAGCAGGTTCAGCAGCTATAATTAAAAAATAAAGAGCAATAGGTAAACCAGCCAGTGTTCCAAAACCATTAACAGTTCCAGCTACACCTCCAACAAAAAATTTTGATAAATTGTGATTAAGATTTTTATTTTTATAACCTTTTAACAATAAAAAAGCAAAAACAAGAACCGTTAAAGATATTATTAAATGAGTAATATTTGGGTCTAGGATCGATAACAAATGCACTCCTAACGGTGTTCCTACTAAAACACCTAAAAGTAAGTATAATACAAACTTCCAATTAATTTTTTTCCAAATGCTTGGTATCATAAAAAAACTGGCGATAATTTCTAATAAGAGAATAATAGGGACAATTTCTTTTGGAGGTAAAATAAAAGATAATAAAGAAACACTAGACGCAGAAAAACCAAACCCGCTGAAGCCTCTAACAAAAGAGGCTAATAGTATGACACTACAAAAAAATATAAAATCTATTAATTCTAAATCTATTAACTCTATAAATCCCATAATAATTTACCTTAATTTAATTTTACTTTACACAAAACTAATTTAAATGATATGAAGAATTGAATATCAGTAATAATCAAATTTTATGCACAAAAAATCATCTAATAAAAGTTTTGGCATATTGTTTTTTTTAGTTTTTTTTGTTTTTGGTTTATGGCCACTTACAAAAGAAATGAGTCCAAATATTTATTTAATTACAATTTCAATAATTTTTCTAACTTTAGGTTTATTAAACTCTAAACTACTATCCCCAATAAATGAAATTTGGATAAAATTTGGAGAAATATTAGGAAAGATAATTGCTCCTTTGATCATGGCTTTGGTTTATTTTTTGATTTTAACACCTATCAGTTTACTTTTAAGGGCTTTTGGTAAAGATTTATTGGGCTTAAAGTACTTGAAACAACAAAATTCTTACTGGATAAAAAGAAAAAAAGAGATAGGCACAATGGATAAACAGTTTTAATGATTGAATTTTTAAAAGAATTTTGGGAGTTTTTACGAGTAAGAAAAAAATATTGGTTATTTCCAATTATTATTGTGCTAGCTCTATTTGGTGTTCTTATAGTTTTAAGCCAAGGTTCAGCAGTTGCACCATTTATTTATACAATTTTTTAAGTGATATCAATTTTAGGTATATCAGCATTTTATCATGATAGTGCAGCAGCATTATTAAGAAATGGTGAAATCATTGCAGCTGCTCAAGAGGAAAGATTTTCAAGAAAGAAACATGACGCCCGGTATCCCTACAATGCAGTAAAATATGTTTTAGAAGAGGGTAATATAAATCTTAATGAAGTAGACCATATTGTTTTTTTCGAAAAACCCTTTTTAAAGTTTGAAAGACTTTTAGAAACATACATGGCATTTGCACCAAGGGGTTTTAAATCTTTTAGTTTATCGATGCCAATTTGGCTGAGAGAAAAACTTTTCCAAAAAAAATTCTTATTTGAAAACCTAAAACAACACGATGAAAAATTTAAGGATATAAATAAAATTAAATTTTCTGAACATCATTATAGCCATGCCGCTAGTGCATTTTATCCTTCTCCGTTCAAAGAATCAGTAATTTTGACTTTAGATGGTGTAGGTGAGTGGGCGACAACCACTGTGGCGATAGGAAAAGATAATAAATTAAAAATGTTAAAAGAAATACATTTTCCTCATTCACTAGGTCTACTTTATTCAGCATTTACATATTACACTGGATTTAAAGTTAATAGTGGTGAGTATAAAGTTATGGGCTTAGCTCCTTACGGAAAACCAAAGTATAAAGATCTTATCATCAATGAGTTAATAGATTTAAAAAATGATGGTTCATTCAAATTAAATATGAAATATTTTAATTACGCTACAGGTCTTACAATGACGAATAGTAAATTTTCAAATCTATTTGGTCATCCTGTTAGAGATCCAAAAAAAGATTTATTAACTGATTTTCATATGGACATTGCAGCTTCAATTCAAGCAGTAACTGAGGAAGTAATTTTAAGATTAACAAAAGATATCTCTAAAGAGTACAAAATAAAAAATTTATGTTTAGCAGGCGGTGTAGCTTTAAATTGTGTAGCTAATGGAAAAATATTAAATGAAAAACATTTTGAAAATATTTGGATTCAGCCAGCAGCTGGTGATGCTGGTGGTTCTTTGGGCGCAGCATTAGCTTATTGGCATCAAGAGCTTAAAAAACCTAGAACTGATTTCAAAGATAAAATGAAAGGAGCTTATTTAGGACCAAAATATAGCAATGATCTAATAAAAAAAAAATTAGATATTTTAAAAGCTAAATATACAAAAAAATCAACTGATGAAACCTCATCGTTAGTAGCGAAAGAGCTCTCTAATAATAAGACTGTAGGTTGGTTTCAAGGAAGAATGGAGTTTGGACCTAGAGCTCTTGGAGGACGTTCGATTTTAGCAGACCCGAGATCAGAAAAGATGCAAAAAGAGCTTAATTTAAAAGTAAAGTTTAGGGAAAGCTTCCGACCTTTTGCACCCTCGGTATTAAGAGAGGATGTAAGTAATTGGTTTGAAATAGATTATGATAGTCCTTATATGCTTTTAGTAGCAGAAGTAAAAAAAGACATACAAGTAAGCATGTCTGAAAAAGACAAAAAATTATTTGGTATTGAAAAATTAAATGTTAAACGATCTTCAATACCTGCAGTAACCCATGTGGATTATTCTGCTAGAATTCAAACCGTGCATAAAGATACTAATCACAAATATTACAATCTAATAAATGAATTTAAGAAAATTACTAATTGCCCAGTCATAGTGAATACCTCTTTTAATGTTCGGGGAGAACCAATTGTTTGTTCTATAGAAGATGCTTTTAATTGTTTTATGGGAACTAATTTAGATTTACTAGTAATTGAGGATTTTATACTTTTTAAAGACGAACAAGATAAATCTCTTTTAAAAGACTATAAAAATAAATTTGAACTTGATTAGTTTGAATTTAAAATTGTTGCAGGGTCTAATTTGACATCAAACCAATTTAAACGAATATCCAAATGTGGACCAGTTGCTCTTCCACTCTGACCTAGCGTGCCAACTATTTCTCCCTTTTTTACTTTTTGACCTTTTTTAACATTTATATCTTTCATATGCATGTACAGCGTACTAATTCCATGACCATGATCAAAAATAATTGTTCCACCTGTAAAATACATATCATTTTCTACTAATGTCACCACTCCGTCCATCATTGATTTTACTGGCGTTCCTTCAGGAGCATGGAAGTCAATTCCATAATGAGGTCTTCTTGGTTTACCATTTAAAATTCTTTGGCTGCCATAAACACCAGTTATTATATATTTATCGATAGGATAGATAAATTTGTTTTTAAAAAAAATTAACTTACTATCTATCGCTCTCGCTTTTCCAATTAAAATATTATCTTTTTTTATTCTCTCATAAACTTCTGGTGGAGGTGTTACCTGTTTAGGCGGAAGACCATCAATTCTTTGTATTTTATATTTTCTTTTAAAAACCTTTTTTTCAATTAATGTGGTTTCTTTCTTATTTATTATTTTAATTAAGATATTGTTTTTTCTATCTCTATCTAAACCAAAAGCAAAGTAACCATCATTTGAAACTCTTACTTTTCTACTGTCAATAAAAACTTTTGAATTGGGATCTGTCTTTCCTAATATAAAAGAGCCTTGTTTGAAATTACCAAAAAATTCAGCCGCATGAGAAATATTAAATATCAACAAAAAAAATGTTATAAATCTAATCATAATAAAATTCTTAAATCTTCATATATTAATTGAACAGCCACAAAAAGAATTGCAATCAATCCAACCCAGCTAATCCAAGAATATTTTTTAATCAGTTTCGCAGTATAATTAGCAGCAAACGCCATTAACAATATTGATAAGCCTAATCCAAAGGCTAAAAGCATATAGTGATCTTTGGCTGCACCAGCTACTCCTAAAACGTTGTCTAAACTCATAGTTACATCTGCAAGAATAACGGTGAAAATTGCTTTTCTAAAATTTGAATTATCAACTTCAATATTTTTTTCTTCAATTTTTTTTTGAATAACATCACGATAAAGTTTGTAGCAAATATAGAGTAATAATATTCCCCCAATTAGTCTTAACCCTGTAATTTGCAATAAATAAGCAGTTATAAAGGTAAAAATAATTCTTAAAACTACTGCTCCACCAATGCCCCAAAATATAATTTTTTTTCTGTTAGAAGACTCAAATTTTGATGCAACCATTCCAATAATGATTGCATTATCGCCTGCTAAGACCAAGTCTATCAAGATTATTTCAATTAATATAATTAGTTGCTCTGTCATAATGAAATTTATATTCTATAAAAATGAACTATAAAAATATTAAAATAGAAAAGCGAGGAAATTACGCAATTATTCAAATTGCTAACAATAAAAATAATAGTTTAGATGAAAAAACCCTAAATGAAATAGCTAATGCAACCAAGCATTTAAATAAAACTAAAGAAATAAAATGTATTGGTTTAATTGGTGGATCAAAGTTTTTTTCTCCTGGAGCTGATATCAAAGAATTAGAAAAATTAAACTCCAAACAAGCAAAAAAACAAAAACTATTCTCAAATATTGATAAACTAAAAGAAATTGATATTCCAATCATTGCATTTGTTAATGGTTATGCATTAGGTGGAGGCTTTGAATTGGCTCTTTCAAGCGATCTCATTATTGCTAGTGATAATGCAAAGTTTGGATTACCTGAAATTAATTTAGGACTTATTCCGGGTATCGGTGGAACACAAAAAACTAAAAAATTTACTTCAAATCAAAATATAAAATATCTAGCTATGTCAGGTGATATTATCGACGCTGAAACTGCGATGAAATTTGGGATAGTCTCACAAATTATTCCAAAAGAAAATTTTAATGACCGTATGATTAAATTTTTGATCAAAATTTCTTCAAAACCTAAAAAGTCACTTCAAATTATTAAAAAACTTGTAAATTTAGAGACAAATTCTAAGAATGCTTTAGAAAAAGAAAGACAAGAATTTTATAAGCTTTTAGATAGTAAAAATAAAAAAATTGGTATCAAAAGTTTTATTTTAAAAAAAACACCAGTGTGGGATTAAATATCAAACCACTCTAAGTATTTTTTTCTATTACTTACAAGATATCTTGGCAAAAGATCAGTATCAATTTTTTTAAGCTTGTAGTCGCTGTTCCATTTATTTTTAGAACTTTTGTCTGCAAAATGATCATAAAACATTTCTCTTTTAGAAATTTTATCTCTAATTTTATCAACTGTTATTCCACTTAATTTAAATTCATCATGGTGGCCAAAGTTCATAAATTTTTCAAACATATCCTCTGGACTTTTTAAATTTGTAAAATGCCATCCACCATCGTTTATAATATTTAAATTTGAATATTTGGTGTTTGAAAAATATGTATCTATTCTCCAAATAGGATATTTTTTAAACTTGATGTTACGAAGCCAAGAAAAAGATTTCAAATTCTTTTTTCTACACCCTTTAGTACCTGGCCAGAGCATTCTGTCATACAGTAAATTGAATTTAAAATAAAAAAATAGCTGATTAAATATCACAATATCATTTTTATTTTTCTTGAAATCTTCAGAGTCTAAATTTGGGATTTCATCATTATCACTTAACATTATAAAATCATCATCATCAGCATCTTTGATAGCATTAAAATGCTCATCGTAAGATAATTCAATTCTTTTTAGACTATTCGCTCTTTGTAAAGTTGGATTATTATTTTCTTCAACAATTCCGTCAGGCTCTTTATCTATCACGATATATTTAATTTTATCTTTGAACTTGGGATAATTGTTTATATCAAAATTTAACTTTTTCTTTTTACCGCTATGAGAATAAGTTGATTCAGTAACAATAAATTTATCAACTTTATCTTTAAGAACATTTAATCTAACTTCGTACATCATGTGTTCGTTGTAAAAAGACGTACAATCAATGATTTTCATTAATTTTTAACCTCAAGGTTGTAGACAATATGCATACCTGTAATCTAATTTTAACACAATTAAAGTAATCTATATTTTGAGAAATTAAAACTATTATGAGAAATCATTATTTAATTCTTGCAGTTTTTTTGTGCATGAGCTCAGCCTTTGCTGCAGGACATATAACAAAAGCTCAAAAAGAAAAAACAATAGAGTGTTTAGGTCACTACAGTGCAACAGCTGTTTTACCAGCTGAGACTATCGAAGTTAAAAACATGGAATTAGCTTTGGCTTCAGTAAAAGTTATAAGAGAATACCTTTCATCCGAGGGTGTTAAAGATGATGAGATGAACAAAGGCATGAATGCTTATGTAGACAAAGTTTATGGCAAGCCTTTTGATAAATCTAAAAATGGTGAGTGTAATAAATTTATTTATAAGCAAATTAAAGGTTCAGAAGAAAAAATCGAAAAATTATCTAGAACGATTTATGCAGGCTAAAAATGAGCGGATACGTTATAGCTAATATAGATGTAAAAAATCCTGAGGCTTATAAAGAATATATTGGTAAAGTTGTGCCTACAGTTCAAAAATTCGGAGGAGAATACCTTGTACGTGCCGGTGAGTACAAAGTTATAGATGGTGAGTGGAAATACCCTAGAACAGTAGTAATTAAATTTCCAACTTATGAAAAAGCTTTAGAGTGGTATGACTCTAAGGAATACAAACCAGTAAAACCTATTCGATTAGCAAACTCAGTTGCTAATGGAATAATAATTAGAGGAGTTTAAATAAAAGTAAACAATGGAAAAAGAAATGTTAGTACATCTTAAATTTAAAGAAGGCAAATTAGAAACTTTCACGAAATGGATGCAATCAGATGAGGGTATGAGTGTTAGAAAAAGTGTTGCATATCCGGAAAAAACTGTTGGTGCTATGATCCCAGATAAAAGCGGAATGCTATTTAAAGTTAATGTTCATAACGAAGCAGGAATGAAAGAGTTTGTAACTGGGAACAATCCTACAGCTAAAGCGATTTATGCCGAGTGTGTGGATAGTGCTCAATTATATGAGCTATCAAAAATAAATCTATAAAGAAGGAGGAAAAATGAAAAACTATATGGTAACGCATACTTTTAAGTCTGCTGAAATGAAAAAAAAATTTACTGATACAGTGGCTTCTATGAAGATGGAAGATATTGTTAAGAGCATGAAAAGTGACAATGCTGCTTGTCAAATGACTTGGAATACACCAGGAGACACGATGGAAATGTATTGTTGGTGGAAAGGTAAAGATGAGCAAGCAATTATTAATCAACTAGGTCAAATGAATGATTTTTTCACTCCTCATAAGTTTGTTGAGTGCACAGATCAAGTCATGGACTATAACGCATAGGATATTTATGATCGATAAATTTGGAAACGCATTTTATTTAATAATCTACTTAGCACATTTTATTATAGTTGGTAGTTACGCTTACCAGTTAGTTTTTGATACTAAAAAATTTCTAAAGGGTAGAGGGGTAGATAAAACTGCAACTTTAATTACAAGATTCGCGGGTTCATTCATGATCGCTACTGTTTTAATGGCAATATATATCGCTTTTATAAGATCAGGCGGTGTAGAGGCTACTTGGGCATTCTTTAACTTAGTTTTTATAATGAATGTTTCAATATTATTTGTAAATTTTTATACATTAAAAATTGATAAAACAGGTTTAACTAAAAAAACTAGAAACGATGGAATATATGCTCCACTCGTTCTTGTTATTATCAGTGCTATTCTTTGTTACGGTTTGGCTGATAAAATTTACGTTTAAGGATATATATGGCAAAGTTTATGAATATTGTTAGATGCAAAGTAAAATCTTCTAGCAGAGAAGAATATTTAAAAAAAATTGATGAGCGGCCAAAGTTCGATGGGCAGATTTCAGCAAAGTACGTTGAAACTAAACCTAACGAATTTTTTATGATTGGTGAATGGAATTCTGAAGATGACATTGCTAAAGCAAGACCAAAAATGATTGAATTTTTGGACTCACTTCGGCACACTTTAGAAGAACTGTCATCAGATTTAGGAGTAACTGATCCTCATTCTGGTACAGTTGTAATCGAGAAATAGGAAAGGGGTAACAATGGCAAAATTTTATACACTTGGATGTTACACAGCTAAAGGTCTTGGAGGATTTGTAAGCAATCCGTCTACAGACAGAAAAGCTGCAACATCTGCACTTGCTGCTTCTGTGGGAGCTAAAGTAACTCAATACTCAGGCCTTAGAGGAAAATATGATTTTATGGCAGTGATTGAAGGAACTTTTGAACAAGCTGCTGCAGCTGCAATGGTTGCTGTTTCTAGTGGTGCTGTTTCAGATTTTACAATTTTAGAAGATGTAGATCTAAATGAGATAGCTAAAACTGCTCAGAAAATGGCTTCATCATACAAAGAGCCAGGAAAATAATTATTTTCTGTAGCTAATACATTTTAAGGTATCAGTGAATTTTATTTGATTTTTATATTTAGATTTTATTTCACTGATACCAAATTTTATTTCTTTATTACTCATATTTAATAAGCATGAAATGTATCTCTCTTTGATCATTCTAATGTATTTTTGTTTAGAGATGTTTACTTTAAAATTAAAGTTTGTATAGCTTATTTTTTTTAAGTTATTTTTGATTATCTTAAATAAAACTTCGTCTCTTTTTAAACTTTTTTCTAAATTTTTTCTCATTTTTTTAAAACAAGGTATCTTATTATTTTTTGTTTTTAGAGAAAAAATTAATATTTTACCTTTGTCATTTAAGCTTTTCTGAGCAAGATTTAGAAGACGATTTAAACCTGATTTAGAAAAAAAATGAATAGTTTGTTTGATTAAAATTAGATCATATTTTTCTTGTCTCTTTAAATATTTTAAGGCACCAATTTTCTTAAATACTATATTCTTTTTAACATCCTTATTTGCAACAATATCAATCCCTATGGGTTTTTTTCTAAATTTATATTTTTTTTGAAGAGCACTAATAATATTCGCTCTTCCACATCCAATATCCAATATTTTAGAATTTTTATTTAAATTAATTCTGTTTTTAAGAAATTTATTAAATTGCGATATATACGTTATGGATGATAACCAAGTTTTATTATCCCAGTTTTTAAGTCTTTTCATTAAGCTCTTAATTTTGTTTTTTTATATTTTGAAGAATATTTTTTATAAATATTTTACTATGATACACATCGTTTAAGTGAGAAGCTAAATCATTAGGTTTATAGATTTCATTTTTATTTAAATTACTAAAATCAATTTTTGACATATTGATATGACTAATCCTTTTGTCTTTGTTTAGAGATAAAGTATCATTTATATAATCTGAGACATCAACTTTATAAGTGTTATCTAAATGTCTTTTATGAGGAAAGCTTACAATAAAAATTTTTTCAATATTTTTCTCAGTAGCTAAGTACTCTAAAAATTCACCCAAAGATTTTTTAAAATTTCTTTCAGCATTACTGTCATAATTTTCAAGTTCCTTCATTATTTCTCTAAATCCACACTTATGAACATTTCTATTTTCATAACCATTTTTGAAAATATTATTTAAGCGATTGATATTGCGTTTTAAAAAATAATTTGTTTTTTTTGCCGGAAATTTAATTATCTTATTAAAAGTACTCTGAAAATTTAATTCAGAGTATAAATATAATTTAGAATAATCATATGTTGCTCTAGTAAACTCTTCTCTTCTTATTCTCTCCAGTTTACCATTTTTTGAATAAATTTTTTTATTTTTGTATCTGCAAAATTCATCGCCAATATCAGTTTGATCAATATAAATTATAAGTAAGTCTGGATTAATATTAAATTCTTGTTTTAAAATTTCATATTGCTTATGCATCAAAGATGGAGCGAAAGATGTAATGCCAGCATTATAAACTCTGTAATTATTTTTTATTGCAAAATTTTTAATCATTTCTTCTGATTGTTTTATTTCAGAAATACTCTCAATCCATGAGTCACCTTGAAGCAAAATTGTCTTTCCCTTTTTATTTTTCTCATTAATAACAGAAAACAAATAACCATTCTCCTTGTCTCCCCATCTATTTGCATCTCTTAAATGGTGGATTTTATTTGAGTAATTTTTATGAAAAATGAAGTTTTCTTTGCTTTTAAATAGCAAATTTTTATTTTTGTTTAATTCAATAAGACCCCATAAGCCAAATAAAAAATACGCAAGGGAAAATATTAAAAATAATAAAATTGATTTAAATATAAGTTTTTTCATTTGATAATTAAATGTTTCTATTATCAATGATATACTATATGATTGACCATATGAAATCATCTAATAGCCCAGATATACCTAATTCTTTAAATGAGCATTGGATGCCATTCTCCTCTAATAAAGATTTTAAAAAAAATCCAAGACTTATTGCTAATGCAAAAGGAGTTTATTTAAATACTCACGAGGGTCATACTTTAATTGATGGAAGTTCTGGCCTATATTGTAATCCTTTAGGTCACGGTAGAAAGGAAATAATTGATGCAATCAAAAACCAATTAGAAAAATTAGATTACACTATGCCTTTCCAGCAAGGATACGGCGGATCTTTTGAGCTAGCTACTAAAATTGCTCAGAAAACTCCTGAGGACTTAAATAGAATTTTTTACACAATATGTGGTTCTACAGCTGTGGAAACAGCAATCAAAATAGCAATTGCTTATTTTAAAGCAAAAGGTGAGGATAACAGATGTCGTTTTATTGGTCGTGATAGAGGTTATCATGGAATGAACATAGGTTCATTAACAGTTGGGGGAATTCTCAATAATGTTAAAGTTTTTACAAATATTTTAATGCCAGGAGTAAAACATATGAGACACACGTTCCTTCCCGAACATAAATTTGTAAAGGGTCAGCCAGAAACCGGTGGTGAGTTAGCAGATGATCTAGAAAAGATTGCTAGTGAAATTGGTGGAGAAAATATTGCAGCATGTATTGTTGAGCCTATAGCTGGCTCTACAGGCACTTTAGTGCCCCCAAAAGGTTATTTACAAAGGCTGAGAAAAATCTGTGACAAACATGGAATACTTTTAATTTTTGATGAGGTAGTTACTGGTTGGGGAAGAACTGGTTCAGCTTTTGCCTCTCAAGAGTTTGGAGTAACCCCTGATTTGATTACAATGGCTAAAGCAACAACAAATGGTATTGTTCCAATGGGTGTAGTTGCAGTTAGAGAGAAAATATATGATCAAGTTATGAATGCGTCACCGGATGGTACAATAGAGTTATTTCATGGTTATACTTATTCTGGAATTCCTGTAGCTGTTTCTGCAGCTTTAGCAGTACAAGAAATTTTTGAAAAAGAGGATATTTTTAACAGAGTTAAAAATCTTTCAGATTATTTTCAAGATGGACTTCACTCTTTAAAAGATTTAAAATGTATTGAAAGTATAAGAGGTTACGGTTTTTTAGGTGGAATAGATATTCAAATGAGAGAGAAACCTGGTAAAGCTGGATTTCAAGTCTACAAAGAATGTTATAAAGCTGGTTTAAACATTAAGCCGACTGGTGATGCCTTAATAATAGCTCCTCCATTCATTTGTGAAAAAAAACACATTGATGAGATTATTGAAAAATTAAGAACTGGAATCTCAAATTTTGTAAAATCTAAATAAATTAAAGAAGATTTTAATCATTTTGGGTCAAAATACCTTTCACAGACCATTTTGATCTAACAATTAATTTAAATTTTTTTGTCATGTGATTTAATTAAATTATGAGTTCGCAATATAAATTCGAAAATAACGCTCAGGATATGAGACAACAAAGTAAAGTCAAGCTTACTGACCTATTGTCAAGAATCAATGAGGAGAAGAAAATTGAAAGAAATAGAAACGTAGCCTTAAGTGTAGCGGCAGTTTCAGCAGTAACAGTTTTTGGAATAATTTTAACTCTATAAATATTAATTTTTAGTATTTTTTATACATTTTCCAACAAGTTATAATAATTAAAGTTTTAAATAAATCATTATTCAAGTAAATACTTGATAATGAATATTGCTTTCTATATTGACGAAATGAATTATAGAGGAGTTTCCAATTCTACTTATCAATTTGCTTTTCAAAATAAAAAAATACTTAAAAATAAATCTATTATTTTTTATAATAAAAAAAACTATCGTAACCAAAAAGAAGTAATTAATAAGTTTAAAAAAAAATTTAAAGTAATTGGAATTACATATTTTAAAGAAATTGAAAGTTATAAAAAAAAACTTTTAATAGATTATATATATGTGCAAAAAAGTGGAGAAAAAAATGACTGGGTATCAAGTAAAATTAAAACACTTGTGCACAGCGTTTATCCTCAAAAACTTAATCAAACCCACGGACATAGATATGCTTATGTTTCTGAATGGTTAAGTAAAAATTTTTCTAATAATAAAATATCTTTTGTACCATTAATCACAGAAGTGACAAAAAATAAAACCAATTTAAATAAACAATTGAAAATTAATAAAGATAAATTAATATTTGGTTGTTATGGCGGAGAAAGTAGCTTTGATTTAAAATTTGTTCAATCTGCAATTATAGATATAGTTAAAAAAAGAAAAGATATAGTTTTTATTTTTTTAAATATAAAAAAATTTTATAATCATAAACAAATTAAATTTCTAAAAGGCACTTTAAACGATGATTACAAAAAAAAATTTATAAATTCTTGTGATGCAATGATTTATGCAAGAAGTTTAGGTGAGTCATTTGGATTATCTATCGGTGAATTCGCTATAGAAAATAAAAGAATAATTTCGTATAAATTTAACAGACATAGAGCACATTGCTGCAGTATTCCTAATATTCAACTTATAGAATATTATTCTTATAATTCATTAATAAAGATAATCTTAAATTTTAAAAAGAAATCTTTAAATATTCGTAATAAATATAAAGATTACACAAAAAATAAGGTAATAAAAAATTTTCAAAATATTTTTTTAAAAAAAGAGCAAAAATTAGCTTTTTCTTTATGGGATTATTTAAATAATTATCAAAACTTCATTAAGATGGGCTATTATTATTTAAGACATAAAGTGTACGAACATTATTTCAATTTTTTTGAAAAAAAATTTTTATAGTATCAAATGAAAATTATTCATAGTTACAAGGAATTTTATAAAAAGAATGGTCTAATGAAAACTATTTTAAAAATAGTATCAAAACCATTAAGATTTATTGACAAAAAAATTGCTTATAGAAATTTTATCAAATCTAGAAATAAAATATTTGATCACAAATCAATTAAAGATAGATTTTCTTATATCTATTCCGCACATTATTGGCCATCTAATGAAAGCGTTTCAGGACCAGGATCAGAATTAAAAAACACTAAAAATATTAGAGAGCAAATTAAAAAAATTATCGAACAATATAAAATTAAAAAATTTTTAGATATCCCATGTGGCGATTTTACCTGGATTCAAAGCGTCATCAATGATGACATTGTTTATATTGGAGGTGATATAGTTACTGAGCTAATTAGTGAAAATAAAAAAAAAAATAAAAGTTCAAATGTAAATTTTATTAATATCGATTTATTGAAAGATAAACTTCCAAATGCTGACCTTATGTTGTGCAGAGACTGTTTGGTTCATTTATCAAATAAAAATGTGAAAAAGTTCTTACAAAATTTTATAAATTCAGATATTAAATATATTCTAATTACATCTTACGAGTCCTCTTTGAGTAACAAGGCTCTAAACACAAATATTGAAATAGATGATGGTGATTTTAGACCTACATATTTGAGAGAAAGTCCATTTAATTTTCCAAAACCAGCTATAAAAATTTTAGATAAGGATATTGAACATAGTAAAAATCCAAATTTCAAGTGTTATTTATATCTTTATTCCAAGAGTCAATTAAAACATTTGATTGAAAATTAAAACTATTATAAATGAAATAAACTTAAATAAGGCGAGGTAGCTCAGTTGGTTAGAGCACAGGACTCATAAGCCTGGGGTCGGCGGTTCGAATCCGCCCCTCGCTACCAATATTAATTTTAGAATTTTATTTTATCTAAAAATTTTCTGTATTTATAGTAAAGCTTCCATCCCCAATTATTTTGATCTTGTGGGGTTTCCATATAATTGATTAATTTATCTGAATTATTTTTACGACCATTTGTAAAATTTAATTTAGTATCTAATATTCTTCTTGAATACATATTTTGAAACTTTTCATCTTTGATGGTTATTGAAACATAGTCATTCCAGATATCTCTACCATTTTCATAATTTGTAAAATGTTCTAAAACTTTAGGTTTAAAATTGTTTCGATGGCCCCAATTTTCTAGAGCTTTGCTACTATCTGGGTAAAATCTCCAATTATCACTTGAGTGTCTGTGATAATTTGAATTAGAAGGAGCATTTAAAAAAAATAATCCAGTTGGTTTTAAAATTCTTAAAATTTCTAAGTAACTAAGCCAAAAAAATTCTGTATGTTCGAAAGTTGAAATTGATATCACTAAGTCTATGCTATCTTTTTCGAAGGGCAATTTATACGGATCTTCAAGTACTATGTCGACATTATTACCCTTAACTATATCAACCCCAATATACTTGTGGTTTTTATCTAAAAGTTTTTTTATACTTTCATTAATTGACTGCGACCCAATCTCAACTATTTTAATTTCACTTTTAATATCATTTAGATAATTTTTTTTAAAATCTAGAAAACTATTTAAAGCAGATATATGCATTATTTAGCGTATTTATTTACAAGCTCACTTATATATTTTGCATCCTTAACAGTAACTTTATGATGTAAAGGAAGTACTAAATATCTATTTTCTAAATAGTCCATGTTAGGAAATTTCTTTCCTTTAACATACTTTTTGAAAATAGAGTATCGATCATTTCTAAAATGCACTTGATTGGTTTCAATATTATGATCTCTCAATTTCCTTTGAACAAAATCTTTGTTATTAATACTTATTGTAAATAGCCAGGCTCCATGGCTCTTTTTCTTGTCATAATCATGTATGCATTTTACTTTTTTATTTTTTGACAATTCATTTAAGTACGTTTTATAGATTTTTTTCCTGTGTTTTATAATTTGATTGAATTCTCTTAAGGAGTCACAGCCCATAGTTGCGGCGATGTCAGTCATTTGATATTTGTAGCCTACTTCATGAACATCATTTTTCCATATACCTTGCTGTTTCTTTTTTCTATCTATGCCGAACCATCTGATTCTTTTAGCCTTGTCTTCTAATTTTTTATTTTTTATTGTTAAAATACCTCCATCGCCAGTAGTGAAGTGTTTTATTGCTTGAAAGCTGAATGTTGAAAAGTCACTAAGGCCACCAATTGTTTTACCCTTATATTTTGCTCCTAGGGCATGAGCAGCATCCTCAATTAAAATAATATTATTTTTTTTTGCAATACTTCTAAGCTCATCCATGTCACACGGTAAACCTCCATAGTGCACACATACTATTGCTTTAGTTTTTTTGGTAATTAATTTTTTTACACTTTGAACACTTATATTCATTGTTTCTATTTCTATATCGGCAAATTTAATTTTAAGGCCCATATAAAGCATTGGAATATTTGTAGCCGTACAAGTAAAAATTGTTGTAATAACTTCATCTCCTTTTTTAAGACCTGCTAAAATATAAGCTAAGTGAAGGGAGTCAGTACCTGATCCAGTTGCGATTACTGAACAGTTTTTCGCAAACTTTTTTCTAAATTCATTTTCAAATTTATCAACCATAGGTCCTTGCCCAAGCCATCTTCCTGCAAGTTTTTTTTTAACATTGAGACCAGATTTTTTTGAAACATATGGATAAAAAAGGAGAACACCTTTTTTTTTATCTTGCATTATTGGTAAATCTTTAAAAGACATATTTAACTGATATCATAAATTTTTTTAAATAATAGATGTTATATTTTCTTTTTGTATATTTTGTTAAATTTTTTCACATTCATTGACATATTCTTTTTAAAAACAATAGTTTTAATTTTTTTTAATGAAATTTTTTTGACATTTGAATTATGTTTTTTAGCAAAGCTATATATGGTGCTTATTGGGCCTCCAACATTCAAGACGCCTTTTAGTTTAATTAATTGAGGAATTATTTTTGCTACCTCCTCTTGAAAAATAAAATTGAAATATACGTCTGAAAGAGCATTTCTATGAATAAAAGGTTTTTCAGTCATACAAATTCTTAAAATAAGAGAGTTTTTGTACATGTGAACAGCTGACTCACCCCCGAGTTTTGACCATCCATAGTTATTAAAAGGTAAAACCGGGTCAGTTTCTTTATAATTACCTTTTGTGCCAGGATAAACATAATTAGTAGAGAAATAGACAAACTTTATATTATATTTTTTGCAAACCATTACTAAATTACTTGTTCCAATAATATTTAAATTAATACTTTCTATTGAATTTGACTCATGCAATTGAACAGGCCGAGAGAGTCCTGCGAGATGAATAATTATTTTAGGTTTTGTTTTTAAAATGAAATTTTTGATAGACTTGATATTAGTTATATCTAATTCCTTTTTATTTGGAAAAATATATTCCTTAAAATTTTGTTTCTTTAAAATTTTTCCAAATCTACCTGAACCACCGGTAACTAAAATTTTGTTTTTCCTCATCATCTTTTTAATTTAAACAAAAGGTCATACATATTAATATCTGTATAAAAATCTTTTGAGAAATTTTTAAAATTTAAAAATTTTGTTACATTATTTATATTTTTTTCAACTAAATTATAATTATTTTCTGTCATAAAATTAAGAAATTTTTTGTAATTAAAAATATAGAGATAATTAATATTTGGATGCATATTTAATTGTTTTACAATAATCCTCTCTTCACTTTTATCGTTTAAGAAAAAAGGGGATTGTGAAATCAATATATAATTTGATTTTTTAAAAAAAAATTTGAGCTCTCTTTTATAATTCTTAATATATTGTAAAGAACTTCCAAAATAGGCAATGTTTATTAAATCAAGCGAGTCAACATCAACTACAGAAATATTTTTCAATTTTTCATTTTTAATAAATTCTATAACACAAGTTTCCACTTCTTTTTGATCCCTAAATAAATAATTTATATTTTCAAAATTTTTTTTTAAATAATAATATAAGTTTAAATTACCCGCCCCTACATCAATAAAATTAATTTTCTTAATTCTATCAGTCAAAACTTCTAGTAAGTCAGGTAAATGTGTGTATGTTATGTATGGTCTTAAATTATTTTTTTTTTCCAATTTTGATTTTTCTAATTCAGATTTAATATTTGTCAAAGGGTAATTTACATCTGGCAAGTTTTGAAGGTTAGTTTCGACAAAAAAGATCTTAAATATTTTAAAAATTTTTTTGGCCAAAAAGGGATTTAGATTATCGTAAAATTTTGATTTTAAAAAAGCGTTTAATAACTTCATTTAATTTTTATCCTATTTTTATTTGTATCATAAAAAAAAATTGGCCAAGTTCTATATTTAGAGTATTTTTGAAACCAGTATGAGAGATATCTTTCTGCTAAAAATGCATATAACCTTTTTAACGAATAACCCTCAAGTTCAAACCCAAATTCATTTTCACATTTTTCTAGCCAAGAAAACACTGAGTTAAAATAATCATTCATTAACTTTTTAGATTTACAAAAAAACAAATTTTCTCTGTTGAATGAGTTTTTTTGATTTACAAATCTTTCAAAATCAGTTTTTTCTTTTTTATCTAGAAAAGAGATTGCTCTATCAATTATCCCTTCTCCATGAAACACGTCAAAATGTAATTTTATATTTTGATTTTTTTTAAGAAAAAATTTAGGGTTTTTTAAAAATTTCTTAGGAGCATGCTTGATAATTTTACTAATTTTATATTTTTTAAGTATGATTTCTTCGCCTAGAATAGCATCGTAATCACTCCATTCAGTGGGAATTTTTTTTAACACGTAATCTTGGAAATTTTCTTTATTGACAATTTTATTTATCTCTTCAGAGCTAGTTGTACTTTTTTGAGACCAATGATACCTATATCCGCAGAAGCCAAGCCACTGATTATCAGGATAATCTTTTAAAAAGTTTTTCCAAACCCAATAATAAAAAGTATACTCACCGTAAAAAGGATTTTTTGAACTGATATTATCTCCTGTGTCATCTCTTAGCCACTCAGAGTCGTAATTTTCCCCCCCTAGACCAACTGGTATATATTCCAATTTTTTAAGATTTTCTAAGTGATGTGAATTTAGACACATACAAAAAATTTTATGAGAATTCATTCTAAAGTTTTTTTAAATATCTTGAGTAATCACAATTTCCGTAAAATTTTATTGATCTTTGTATATCTTTTTTTCCTATCCATTTATTATTAATAGAAATTTCTTCTAAACAAGCAATTTTAAGTCCTTGTCGGTTTTCTATCGTATAAATGAAATTAGATGCATCATTGAAATCATTTATATTTCCCGTATCCAACCATGACCCCCCTCTGCCAATAAAATCAGCTTTAAGTAATTTTTTTTTCTTATAAATGTTGAGTAAATCAATAATTTCAATTTCTCCTCTAGAAGAAGGTTTTAATTTTTTGCTTAGTTTTACAACATTATTATCAAAAAAGTACAATCCAGTTACAGCTAAATTAGATTTAGTTTTTTTCGGCTTTTCAACTAATTTTAAAACTTGTTTTTTTTTATTAATTGTGGCCACTCCATAAGAACTTGGATTTTTAACAGGATGAAGAAAAATTTTTGCTCCTTTTTTTTGATTAATATTTTTCTTCAATATTTTTGTAAGACTTTGACCATAAAAAAAATTATCACCTAAAATTAAGGCCACACTATTTTTTCCTATAAATTTTTCTCCAATTATAAATGCCTCAGGTAGCCCATTAGGGTTTTGTTGTTCTTTATATTGAATTTTAATCCCAAGATTATTATTTTCAGGTAAAATTTTTCTAAATTGATTTAATTGGCCTTTATTAACAATTATAAGTATATCTCTTATTCCAGCTAACATAAGAGCAGATAAAGGATAAAAAATTAAAGGCTTATCATACAATGGTAGAAGCTGTTTGTTTACCGCCTTAGTCAGAGGACTCATTCTTGTTCCTTTACCTCCAGCTAATATTATGCCTTTTTTAATCATACATTTAAGCCCAAACGGCTTTCATATTTCTTTTTAGAAATCTTATTTAAAAAAAATTCATTTTTTAAATACCACTCAACTGTATTTTCCAGTCCCTCATCAAACTTTATTTCAGGCCTCCACTTCAATTTTAATCTTATCTTCTTACTGTTTAATGCGTATCTGAAATCATGGCCCGGTCTATCCTTAACATATTTTATTTTAGTTTTATTACCAATTTTATATTTCATTTTTTTAAAAATTCTCAAAATTTTTTTTACTAAGTCTATATTTTTTAAATTTTTTCCTGAACCCACGTTATAATTTTCACCATTTTTACCTTTCAAATATAGCGTGAATAAGGCTTTGCAATGGTCTTCAACATGTATCCACTCTCTGGAATTTTTACCTCTTGCATAAATTGGCAGATTTTTATTATTAATGATATTTGTGATCATTTTTGGAATAAGTTTTTCAGGAAATTGATATGGACCATAATTATTGCAACAATTTGAAATTACTGCATTAATTTTATACGTTCTCACATAAGAATTAATTAAATGATCGGCAGCAGCTTTAGACGCTGAATAAGGTGAGCTTGGTTCGTAATTCTTATTTTCATTTGACCTTAAATTATTTTTTATGTCACCATACACTTCATCAGTAGATATATGAATAAGTTTAATCTTTATTTTCTTTTTTAGTTCCCTTAAACATTCTAATAAATTAAAAGTACCATTTATATTTGTATGTATAAATGGTTTTGGCCCATCAATAGATCTATCGACATGAGTTTCAGCCGCTAAATTAAAAATTGCTTTGGGCTTATATCTTTTAATTAAAGTATTAAGTTTTTTTTTGTTATTAATATCAATTTTGAAAAACTTGTAATTTAGCTTATTTCTTATTTTACCATTATATTTATTTGAGGAGTATGTCAGTTTATCAATATTTATAACAAAAAATTTTTTTTTGATTAAATAATTTACTAAGTTGGTCCCTATAAAGCCTGATCCACCTGTAACAATGACTTTTTTCATTTTATAACAAGAATAACATGATTTATGTGTTAAATTAGTAAAAGAATTATCTTTTAAAATCAAATATTATTATTTTATGGAAACAAATGATCTTACAGTAGTAATTGTAACTTTTAAAAGCGAAGAAGTGATATTTTCTTGTTTAGACTCCATACCAAGTAATATTAAAGTGATAGTAGTTGAAAATTCAAACAACAAAAAATTTAAAGAAGAATTAGAGGAAAAATATAAAAATGTTAATTGTATCATAGCAGGAGAAAACAAAGGTTATGCAGTAAGCAATAATACTGGTTTAAGAAAAGTAAATACAAAATACGCATTAATTTTAAATCCTGACACTGAATTAAAAAAAGATACAATTCAGCACTTTTTTAAAACAATTGATCTGGTTCCTGAATTTTGGTTGATTGGCCCAGGTAACAATCAAGTAAAAGCAAAAAATTTTGATGATAATGGTCTTTTAGAAGTTGATAATCTTAAAGGTTTTGCAATTTTTTTTAATATTTCAAAATTTAAAAAAAATTTTTTCGATGAAAATTTTTTTCTTTATTTTGAAGAAATTGATTTATGTAAAGACCTTAAGAGACGTGGAGGAAAAATTTATTTAGATAAAAAAATAGTTGTTGATCACTTAGGAGCAAAATCTGTAAAAAGAAATAATAATTTAGAATATGAAAAAAATAGGAATTGGCATTGGATGTGGTCGACATTCTATTTTCACAAAAAATATAAGGGATTTGTAATAGCTTTGCTTATTATCTTACCCAAAATCTTTTCTTCTCTAATAAAAATTCTTTATTACCAAATAATTTTTAACAAAGAAAACCGCAATATTTTTATAAGCAGATTGAATGGTATAGTTAATTCTATCTTGGGTAAAAAATCTTGGTATAGGCCATCATTAGATTGATTTATATACTTGTTAAAGATAATAATCGCTAAAAAACAATGAATAATAAAAAAATTTTAATTACTGGTGGAGCAGGTTTTGTAGGTACAAATTTAATCAGATATTTACTTAAAAAAACTAGTTATAAAATTATAAGCATTGATAATTATTCTTCTGGATTAAGAAAAAATCATATCAAAAATACGCGTGTTAAATACATTAAAGGAGATACGAGAAATATTACTAGATTAATTAAAAAACCTAATCAAATAAAAACTGTATTTCATTTTGGAGAATTTTCAAGAATTTATCAAAGTTTTTTAAACATGAATGAATGTATAGAGTCTAATACTGTAGGATCGAATTCAGTCTTCAATTTTTGCTTAAAAAATAAAATTAAACTAATTTATTCTGCCACCTCAGCGTCTTTAGGCAATCAAGGAAATGATAAAAACTTATCCCCATATGCTTTTAGTAAAGCAAAAAATCTGGAGCTTTTAGAAAATTTGAAAAAGTGGTTTAATTTTAAATACGAAATTATATATTTTTATAATGTCTATGGTCCTCATCAAATTTGCAAGGGACATATGTCGACTGTAATTGGAATATTTGAAGATCATTATAAAAATAATAAAGCTCTACCAGTGGTAAAGCCGGGAACCCAGTCAAGAAGATTTACTCATATAGATGATACTGTCAAAATTTGTTATATTGCTTGGAAAAAAAATTTGTGTAGACACTACAGTATTTCAAATAAAAAGTCTTATTCTATTATAAATGTCGCTAAACTTTTTGACTCAAAGGTAAAATACCTACCTAGGAGAGCTGGAGAGAGATATGTGTCAGCTTTAACAAACAAAAATTTATCTAATAGAATATATAAATATTTTGGAAAAGTAAGCCTTAAGAAATACATTCAAGATTTTATAAAGAATAATTAGTGACCTGGAAACTCAATTAAGCAATCAGTTTTAAAACCTTTATCTTTAAGTAATTTGTTACCAGGCAAATCAAATAAGTTAATAACAAAAATAAAACCAGCAACTGAACCGCCAGATATTTTGATTAATTTGGCTGCTGCTTCAGCGGTTCCTCCAGTAGCAATAAGGTCATCGATAACAAGCACTCTTTCGCCTTTATTAATAGAATCTTTATGCACTTCAATAGTTGCATCACCGTATTCTAAAGTAAAATCTACAGAATATGTCTCTGCTGGTAATTTGTTTTTTTTTCTTAGTAATATAAATGGTTTATTTAAAGCATAAGAAACAGTTGAAGCAAAAACAAAACCTCTAGACTCAATTGCAGCAACTTTGTCGAAATGTATTTTTTTAGCAATTTCAATAATTTTGTCGTTAGTAAACCTAAAAGCATCTGGATTTTTTATTAATGTAGTGATGTCCCTAAATAAAATTCCCTTTTTAGGATAGTCCGGGATAGACCTAATGTATTTTTTCAAATCCATAATTTATGCTTCAAGTTCTAGCAAAAAAGCATTAATAATTAAACGATGAAAAAAAGAAAGCTTGGGATAATTGGTGGAAGCGGTCTCTATAAAATGGAGGGTTTTGAAAAAACAAAATGGAAAAGAATTAATACTCCTTGGGGAAAACCTTCAGATGAAATCCTACAAGCAAGTATTGGAAAAGAAGAAATTTGTTTCATTCCTAGACATTCACGAGGTCATAAAATAAGTCCCACAAATATCAATTTTAGGGCAAATATAGATGCAATGAAACAATTAGGTGTAACAGATATTATTTCGGTATCAGCTGTTGGCTCTCTTAAAGAAAAACTTAAACCAGGGAAATTTGTAATAGTAGATCAATTTATTGACAGAACATTTTCAAGAGTAAAAACTTTTTTTGATGAAGAAATAGTAGCCCATGTTTCAATGGCTAAACCCACAAGTTCTGGACTTTCAAATTGTTGCCAAGCCGCATTAAAGAAATTAAATATCAGTCATCAAGTTGGGGGAACATATGTGGTAATGGAGGGCCCGCAATTTTCTACACTTGCAGAATCAAATTTATATAGATCTTGGGGAGCTGACGTAATCGGTATGACTAATATGCCTGAAGCTAAATTGGCTAGAGAAGCAGAAATTAGATACAGTACAGTTGCAATGGTAACAGACTACGATTGTTGGCATCCTGATCACGATGAAGTTGATGTAAGCATGGTTGTTCAAACTTTAATGAAAAATGCAGCAAATGCACAAAATATGATTAAAGAAATAATCAAAACATTTAAAAATTATTCAATAGAGAAAGATCCTGCAAATGACTGTTTAGATGTTGCCATAATTACTGACTCAAAGTTAAGGACAAAAAAAACGATAAAAAAATTAAAAAATATTGCTGGAAGAGTTTTAAACAAAAAATAATCTCAATGCCAACTTATACAGTAAAATATTCAAATATAAATCTTTCTCAAAAACAAAAAAATTCTATTGCAAATGATATAACAAATACTCACAGTAAATTTACAGGTGCTAACACTTTTTTTGCTCAAGTAATATTTCAAAAAAATCAAAAAAAATCTCATTTCATGGGTGGTAAATTAGTAAAAACTAAAGAAATTTTCTTAAATGGTCAAATAAGAGCCGGACGAACATCCAAAGTTAAAAAACAATTAATTTTAGGTCTAAGAAAAATTTTGATTAAGAACACAAAGTTGCAAAGTGATTTTGTTTGGGTTTATTTAGAAGACTTATTACCGGATCAAATGATAGAGTATGGAGAAGTTTTGCCCAAATCAGGACAGGAAAAAAAATGGTTTAATTCGCTATCACCAAGTTTAAGAAAAAGATTAAAAAAAATGGAAAAAAGTTAATGAAAATAGAGGGAAAATCATACAAAACAATTTGGTTTGAGAACAATTTAGTAAAAATCATTGATCAAACAAAACTGCCTCATCAGTTTATCATTAAAGATTTAAAAACTGTGAAAGATGCAATTAATGCAATTAAAACAATGAAGGTCAGAGGTGCTCCATTAATAGGCGCAACAGCAGCTTATGGTCTAGTTTTATCTATAATTGAAAATAATGATTTATCTTTTTTAAAGAAATCTAGTGAAGAGTTGATTGCATCAAGACCCACAGCAATTAATCTTAAGTGGGCAGTAGACAGAATGATGAAAAAATTATCTGGAGTAAATGATGAAGATATCTTGAAAATAGCTCTAGATGAGGCAAAAGCAATTAAAGAGGAGGATGAAAAATTTTGTAAAAATATAGGTTTACATGGTCTTAAAATTATTGAAGAAATTGCTAATAACAAAAAAGATACTGTTAATATTTTAACCCATTGCAATGCAGGATGGTTAGCAACTATAGACTGGGGAACTGCTACTTCACCTATATATCATGCTCACCAAAAAGGTATTAAAGTTCATGTTTGGGTGGATGAAACAAGACCAAGAAATCAAGGAGCAAACTTAACCTCTTATGAATTAAACGAAGAAGGAATATCAAATACGGTAATCACTGATAACGCTGGAGGCATATTGATGCAAAGAGGAGAAGTGGATATGTGTATTGTTGGAACCGATAGAACTTTATTTAATGGTGACGTGTGTAATAAAATTGGAACTTATTTAAAAGCTTTATCTGCAAAAGATAATAATGTTCCTTTTTATGTAGCCTTACCAAGCTCAACTATAGACTGGAGCATCAAAGATCATAGACAAATTCCTATTGAAGAAAGAAATTCAGAGGAACTATCACATGTTGAGGGAATAGATGAAAATAATGAGATTAAAAAAGTTAGAATTTACCCACAAAAAAGTAAGTCTTTGAACTTAGCCTTTGATGTTACGCCCGCTGAACTAGTTACAGGATTAATAACAGAAAAAGGCATTTGTGAAGCTTCAGAGAAAGGTTTGAAAGGTTTATTTAAGTGAGCAAATTAAAAGCTGATGTTATTAAATACTCAAAAAAATTAAATATAACAAATTTATCTGCTTTAAGATCAGGAAATATCTCTGCAAGAGCAAAAGAAAAAGGTTTGGATGGTTTTTATATAACTCCATCGGGAAGAAAGTATTCTTCTTTAAAAACAAAAGACATCGTCTTTGTTTCGCTAAAAGGTGTTTATGATAAAAAAAAAGGTAAACCCTCATCAGAATGGAGATTTCATCAAGATATTTATGTGAATAAAAAAGAAGCAAAAGCAATAGTTCATGCACACTCTACTTGTGCTACTGCAGTTTCAACTCATCAGAAAAGTATCCCAGCTTTTCACTATATGGTTGCAGTAGCAGGCGGGGAAGACATTAAATGTAGTAAATACGCAACTTTTGGATCAAAAAATCTTTCAAGAAATATTATTAAAGCATTAAAAAATAGAACAGCATGTTTGATTGCCAATCACGGCCAGGTTGCTTTTGGAGAAAATTTAGAAAAAACTTTTGAGCTTGCTCAGGAGATCGAAAATATTTGCCATCAATATATAAATGCCATAAGAATTGGAATACCTAAGATTCTTTCGAAAAAAGAGATGAAAATTGTTTTAGGAAAATTTAAGAATTATAAAAAAGAGTAATTTTTATGATTAAAGTTGGTGAGCACATTACCATTGATTTTCTTGGTGTTAAAAAAGATTATTCACCAGAATTTTACGAAAAAGTTATTTATAAAATAGCGAAAGCTGCAAAAGTTGAAATCTTAAACGTAGCCTCACATAGATTTGAACCGCAAGGATTCACTTTAGTAGCTTTATTGTCAGAAAGTCATTTCAGTTTTCATACATTTCCAGAAAGGGGTGTAATTAGCTTTGATTTTTTTACATGTGGTAAGGTAAATCCGAAAGTTGCTCTTAAGATTTTAAGAAAAGAAATAGACCATCGAAGAGTAGTAACTAACGCCTTTGATAGAAGCAGCGTAGGACTTTATGACGACATTTATAGCACGCCAGGTCAAAAGAAATTCTATGTTGTAAAAGATGTCTTAGAAAAATTCACTTCTAAAGTAGGTCAGTTTGTTGAAATTATGGATTTAGAGGAGTTTGGTCACGCATTATTTATTGATCATGAAATTCAAGTAGCTGAAAAAGATGAAAAGATTTATAGCTCAAATTTTTTCAAATCTAGTTATGACTTAAGTAAAAAAAATAACAATGTTGCGATTATTGGTGGAGGAGATGGAGGAGTGGCTAGAGCATGTTTAGAGAATAATTCCAACTACATTGATTGGTTTGAATTAGATCCAGAGATTGTAGATGTCTGTTATCGCCACTTACCAAAAGTTTGTTCGAAAGTTAAAAAAAGTAATAAAATTAAAACATTCTGGGGAGATGCATTTAAAAGTATAAAAGAAATAGAAGACTCGAAATACGATAAAATTTTTGTAGATTTAAACGACGATCAATACTGCATCGACCTTGCAAAAAAAAATATGAAAGGTTTGAAAAGAATACTTAAAAAAGGTGGTGTAATTACTGCTCAAGTCGGAAGCCAGGATAAAAAACCCAAACAAGTTGATAACTGGTGTAAGGTCTTAGGAAAAAGCTTTGGAAACGTTAAATTATCTGGGGCTTATATCCCTAGTTTTGACTGTAAATGGAATTTTGCTTCATCTATAATGAAGTAATGTTTCGTGTTTCTTGTATTCAATTAAGATCAAATAACAATATTCATAACAATTTAAACAAAACATCGAAACTTATTATTAAAGCAATTAAACAAAAAACTGATTTCATAATTACCCCAGAAGTTTCCTCACATTTTTCTTTAAACAAAAAAGAGCTATTAAAAATTTGTACCTCAATGCAAAATGATATTTATCTTAACGGTATTAAAAAACTTGCAAAAAAGCATAAGAAATGGATTTTGATAGGCTCTTTAATAATTAAGATTTCAAAAAATAAATTGGTTAACAGATCTGTTTTAATCGATAAGAGCGGGAAAGTAAGAACTTACTATGATAAAATTCACATGTACGACGTTGTCTTAAGCAAAAAAGAAAAATATTTTGAGTCAAAGAGTTTTACCCCAGGAACCAAAATAAAGACATTTAAGTTACCGTGGGGAAAGATTGGTTTAAGTATTTGTTATGATCTAAGATTCCCAAATCTGTATCGAAAATTATCTAAAGCAGGTTCACTGTTTTTAACTGTACCTTCAGCTTTTACTGAAACCACAGGTAAGAAGCACTGGCATTCATTATTGAAAGCTCGAGCTATAGAAAATTTTTGTTATATTTTTGCACCTGCTCAAGGAGGAACACATTATAATGGAAGAAAAACATTTGGACATTCATTAATAATTTCCCCAGATGGCGAGGTCATAAAAGAACTGAAGAAATCTGAAGGTGTAATTACAGCTAATATTAATCCTAAGCTTTCAAAAAATCTGAGGTTAAGAATACCTAGTTTAAAGGCAGATTAATTATTCGTAAGATTTCACTTCTTTTATATTTGATCCAAGAGCATTATTGATTGCTAATTTGATCTTCGCTCTTTCGTCATTAAATTTATAAACATTTCTTGCAAGTTGAATGAATTTTTCGTCAAATTTATTATTTTTTTCAGCAGATCTCTTTCCATCTTCTATATCCCAAAGTTTTAAATTTATATTTTTAAGATCATTCTTATAAATCAGAATTTTATTTTCATCACTAATGAATTTTTTTAAAGTTTCATTGAGTGAAGTCAATTCTTTATTTACCTCTACTAATTTTTCTTTATTATTTATTTTCTCTTTTTTGATTTCTAAAATGGTAATTTTATCTAATAATTCCCCAGCTGATATTTCTGCCAATATTTTGTCCATTTTCTCGCTTATTTTAATATTTGACTATATTAATCATTAAATATACTTCGAAATAATAATGTCAAATATATTAATAATAAAGCATGGTTCTTTAGGTGATTTAATTCAAGCAAATGGAGCCATAAAAGATATAAAAAAATTTTACAAAAATAGAAAAGTGTTTTTACTAACAGCTCAGCCTTACGCTATTTTTATGTCTGAATGCCCTTATTTAGACGGTGTAATAATAGATAAGAGACTACCGAGATGGAATTTATTTTATTTAAAAAATCTAAAAAACAATCTAGCAAAATATAATTTTACAAAAATCTATGATTTGCAAAATTCAAGCAGAACAAAATTTTATAAAAGATTCATTTTAAAAAACGTAGAATGGTCTTCAACAGAAACTTCATTAGAGCCAGGTCAAAAAAAGAGTGATTTCGATAAAGATCCTGTTCTTGATAGAATGGAAATTCAATTAAAAAAAAGCGGTATACAAACTGAATTTGTAAAAAATATAGACTTAAATTGGGCTTTATCAGATATCTCAAGATTAAAAAAACAATATGCAAATGATGACTTCATTTTGTTATTTCCTTTTTGTTCAAAAAAACTTCCTCAAAAAAAATGGCCTTTTTTTAAAGATTTAATTTCAAGATTAAAACAATATTATAAAAATAAATATCCAATTTTGTTAGCTCCGGGACCAGACGAAATTGACGAAGCTAATGAGCTGAATGCTAAAGTAGTTTTAGATAATAATCAGCCAATTAACATTAAAACATTAGTATCTCTGATAAGTAACGCTAAATTTATTATTGCCAATGATACTGGACCGGCCCATATAGCTTCACATCTAGACAAAAATGGTGTTGTACTTTTTGGTAGTCATACAACTGCAAAAAAAGTAAGTATGGAAAATTTTAACTTTAAAGCAATTAGTGTTGAAAATTTAAATAATTTAACGGTCGAAACTGTTTTAGATAAAGTCAAATCTAAATTAAACTAATATAATTTTTAATAATTTTTTCCCAACTAAAACCTTTTGAAAATTCAAATGCATTAGCACCTAGTTCCTTATATTTTTCTTTTGATAAAATTTTTAAGAGTGTATCGTAAATAGCATTTAGATCATTACCATTGCAAAGATATCCTGTTATGCCAGATTTTATTGCATCTCCTTCACCTCCATAGATCCCACCAATTGATGGTTTGCCGTAAGATGCAGCCTCAATGTAAGTAATACCAAATCCCTCAACTGATTTTTTGTATACTACCGAGGGCATTACGAATACATCCGATTGTTCAAGCAATCCTGCTTTTTCTTGTTCTGTAGAATTGAAAATTAATTCAACATTTTTTTCCAAACCTAATTCTTTTCTTAATTTTTGAAGATTTTTTCTCTCATCTCCATCACCAATTGAAACATATTTTAAGTTTGGAAATTTTGGTAAAAGATTTTTAATCGACATTAAAATATTCTGATGACTTTTACGGCCGTCTAATCTCGAAACAGTAATTAATTTAGGTGACGCATTACCATAAATATTCTTAGAAAATTCCTTAGCTTTTTCACTTACAACAATAGGGTAGTTACAACCAGGATTAATGACATGAATGTCTTTTAATCCAAGTTTTAATCCTAACTCCTTTGTAAATTTTGAATTTGCAATAACAAAATCTGCTTTTCCTAACGATTTTAAAACTCTTTTATTTAAAGAAGAACCAACAGGATGATTTATTTCCTTTGAGTGAATTAAGCAGAAAGATTTCGTTTTCTTAAGAGTGTCTAATTCAATATTTTCAATACTTTTCCAATGATCAAAGAAACATGCTCTTATTTGATTTTTTTTAATAAAATCTTTAACTAAATTAGCTTTTCTATATTTTCTAAATATTTTAAAACCTGAAATTCTTACAATGTTTAATTTAGAATTTTGATCATATGTATTTGCGTTTTCATGATTATCTGCAAAAACTTTTACTGGACCATGATTTATAAGAGCATTAGACAAACCTTCCATGAGGTTTTGCATACCACCAATTTCAGGTGGAAAATTTCTTGTAGAAACTAAAAACATTAATTAAACCACTTTATATTACATCCCATACTTGGAGTTTGTTCCTTTGGACCGGCTTGCGTTTCAGAAATCATTTTCATGGCTACTTTTAAATCACTATCTCCACTTGAAATAGGTTTCAAATCTTTAAGTTCCCTAAACCTTCCTCGATATTGAAGTTTTAAATCTTTATTGTAACCAAAAAAATCAGGCGTACAAACTGCACCATATTTTCTTGCAACTTCTTGAGTCTCATCTAATAAATAATGTATTTCACCAAAATTATTTGTTTTTGCAAATTTTATCATGTTGTCGAACGAGTCTTCAGGATAATTTTTAGTATCATTAGACATGATTGCAACAGAGTTAATCCCATACTTTTTTAATTCATTACAATCTATCGCTAAATTGCGAATAATAGCTTTTACGTAAGGACAATGATTACAAATGAACATTATCAGTGTTGCTTTTTCACCTTTTACATCATTAAGAGAAATTAGTTTATTTTCTATAGATTTTAGTTTGAAATCCTCAGCTTTTTTTCCAAAATCGCAAACTGGTGTCTTTGTTAAAGCCATAATATATTATAAGATAATTAATAATACATTACAGCAAATTTATGATTTACGATGTTAACGGTCATACTCCTAAAATGGATCCAGACAGCTGGGTAGCTTCTAATGCAGTTATCATTGGCAGAGTTGAATTAAAAAAAAATTCAAATATTTGGTTTAATGCAACTTTAAGAGGTGATTTAGAACCAATTATTATTGGTGAGGGTTCGAATATTCAAGATGGTAGCGTAATACACACAGACCCAGGTTGTCCAACTATTGTAGGTAAAGGAGTTACGGTAGGTCATATGGTTATGCTTCACGGTTGTGAAATTTCAGATGATTGTATTATTGGAATAGGTTCAACTATTTTAAACAAAGCAAAGATTGGTAAAAACTGTATCATCGGAGCTAATTCACTAGTAACAGAAAATAAAGTTATTCCAGATAGATCATTAGTCCTTGGTAGCCCAGGTAAAGTGGTTAGACAAGTTACAGAAGAGGAAATAAAACATATTAAAGAAAACGCCAGAGACTATGTTGAAAATTTTAAAAAGTATAAAAAATAGTTTATTAATTTTAATTTTTCTTACAATAAATGTTGAAGCAAAAAATAGTAAAGATGTTTCTAATATTAAAGTTCAAATAAAAAGTATATCTCATAAACAAAAATATTCTTTGCAATTAGTAAATAGTAAAGACGGGTACCCTGTAAGATCTGGTAATAAATCTTGGAGATTCGAAGTAAGAGAAGGAGATTGTGGTGAAGATAAAAAATATAGCGACTGTAAATCTAATAGACAAAGAACTGAATTACAAACAGTAGAATATCAAAAAAGAAATAAAGAATATTGGTATTCAGCGTCTATTTATCTTCCAGAAGACTATATATCTGTAGCTCCTGTTAGAACAGTTTTCACACAAATTTACGAAAAGGGTTGGAAACCTATTTTAATGATTACGGATAGAAGCAGTGAATGGCTTGAAATTGGTAGAATGTGGAGCGGTGAATACGTTGAAATGAAAAAAGGAATAAAAATTAATGATATGAAAGGTAAATGGACTGATATTTTAATTAATGTTCGTTACACAAGAAAGGAAGATGGCTTTATGAAAGTATGGATCAATAATAAATTAATATTAGAGTCATTAAATATTAAAACATTTACTCCATATACAAATAAAGGAGCTAAGATAGAATGGGGAATCTATCAAACTGGGGTAAGCGACTGGAAGAGAAAACACGGAGATAAACCCTATCCAAATATGGTTGTTTATTTTGATGAAGTTAATTTAGGCTCTACAAAAGAAAAAGTTACCAAAAAATTAGGGAATTAACCAAGTAAATTTTTTCGATCCATTTAGATCGATTATTGCTCTACGATGACCTTTTGCTGCTAAATAAAGCCACTCAATACTTTTAATTTCACATCTAATGACGCAAAAGTTTTTATAACCAGCTTCGCTTTCTTCTTTAGTAAAATCAAAATTATCAAACTTATTATCTAACCCTGAGGTTGGTTTTTCAGACTCTGTTCCTGGTCCATTAGTAACTAAGTAACATTTTCTACTAATATGGCCAGTTTTTTCCCAAGACTCTTTTGTAATATCATTATTATAATTTACTTCGCATTCAGCCTTAACTCTAAGCTGTATTTTTTCTTCTTTACCATAAAATAAAATAGAGCACTTAGGATTTTTTTTTATTTTTTCAATTTTTGAAGATCTAATATCGCTATGGTACTGAATAAAATTATTTTGTTGATCTGCCTTTCTAAGAACAACAACCCTACCATCAAGATCTTTATCATTTCCGCAAATAAATACTGGAGTTCTAAATTCGGAAGATCTATCTTTGACAGCTTTTGATAATAAATCCCAGATTTTTTTTTCAATCTCTTTTGAATCTTCGTAGTAACTGACTGTTTCTGACACGATTTATTTTCTAAATCTTTTAATTAAACTTGAAGTATCCCATCTTTGACCACCCATTTTTTGTACTTCGCCATAATATTCATCAATAATTTTTGTGATAGGTAAAGGTGAATTATTTTTCTTAGCTTCATCCATCGCTATTTTTAAATCTTTTCTCATCCAATCAACTGCAAAACCATAATCAAATTTATCTTCAATCATTGTTTTATGTCTATTTTCCATTTGCCAAGATTGAGCTGCACCTTTTGAAATTACTTCAATCACATCATGCATATTTAATCCTGCATTCATTCCAAAATTTATTGCTTCAGATAATCCTTGTACTAAGCCTGCAATACAAATTTGGTTTACCATCTTAGTTAACTGGCCACTTCCTGATGGACCTAGAAGTTTAATCTTTTTACTGTAGCAATCGATCACTGGTTCAGCCTTTTTATAAGGAGCTTCATCTCCTCCAACCATCACTGTTAAAATTCCTCCTTCAGCACCCGCTTGTCCACCTGAAATAGGTGCATCCAAGAAATCAAAACCTTTTGACTTTGCCTCTTTGTAAAGTTCTCTAGCAATATTTGCAGATGCAGTAGTATTATCTACGTAGATCGCACCTTTTTTTGCGGTTTTAAATAAACCTTTCTCACCTAAAGTTACCTCTCTTAAATCATTATCGTTTCCGACACATGTAAAAATAAAATCACAGTCTTTCGCAGCATCCATTGGAGTATCTGCTGTTTTACCTTTGTACTCTTTGACCCATTTTTCTGCTTTAGCTTTAGTTCGGTTAAAAACTGTTACATCGTGACCAGCTTTTGATATATAACCTGCCATAGGGTATCCCATAACACCCAAACCTATGAAAGCAACTTTACAAGTCATAAATGATTAACCTCTCAATAAATAAAAAAGTAATTATATTTGGATTTATATTTACATTTTTTTCAAGTTTTGGACAGAGTTTTTTTTTGGGATTGTTTAACGCACCAATTAGAAATGAGTTAGGTATTACTCACGGACAATTCGGAAATATTTATGCTACTGCAACAATATTTTCTAGTCTTTTACTTATATGGGTCGGAAAGAAAATCGATGAATATCAAATAATCTATTATTCTTTTTTTGTTATTCTATTATTGTTTTTTTCATCTATGTTTTTTTCTTTCATCAATAGTATAATTTTTTTATCAATCGGTATATTTTTAATGAGATTTTCTGGCCAAGGTTTAATGAGCCATACATCTACGACTACAATCTCAAGATTTTTTGAAAAGTCTAGGGGGAAAGCTCTAAGCACAATTTGGTTTGGATTATCATCTGCAGAATTTATTTTACCAGTATTAATAACTTATCTATTTGTAAGTTATTCTTGGAGATCAGTTTGGCAAGGAATAGCAATTATTATAATTATATTTTTGCCATTTGTTGTTTTAAATACAATCAAAAAAATCAGGTTAGACTCTAGAGAAAAAGATTTAAATTCTAAAAAAAGTTTTAAAATTAAAAGCTGGAAAAGAAAAGAAGTAATTAAAGATTATAGATTTTATATTGTCTCACTCAATATGCTCGCGATGCCTTGGATAGCCACTGGAGTATTCGTATATCAGTCATTTATTTCAGACTCGAAAATGTGGAATATTTACACAATTCCAAAAGCATTTATGGTTTATTCATTAGCTTCAATTATAACTTTATTCTTTTCAGGTTTTTTAGTTGATAAATTTACAAGTAGAAAATTAATTCCAATTATGAATATACCTCTTTTAATATCAATGTTCGTATTATTTTATTATCAACAAGAAATTTCAGCGTTTATTTTTTTAGGTTTAGTAGGTATTTCAAATGGACTAGCTAACGTGCTTGGGTCATCTACTTGGGCTGAAATATATGGAGTAAAATTTATTGGATCTATAAAAGCTTTGACCACAGCTTTTATGGTATTTTCAACAGCTTTTGGAACAGCAGTATTTGGTTTAATGATCGACAATGGTTTTTCAATTGAAAATATTGCTTTTGTATCAGGTATATACATAGTTATTTCGTTATTTCTTTTAATATTAATAAGAAATAAGCTTGAACCTATTAAGCTTAGAAAATAATTGATTTCTTAGTGTTATTTGAATATACACTCAGCATCATGGCAAGAATTACCGTAGAAGACTGTTTAGAAAAAGTTGATAATCAATATGATCTAGTTTTATTAGCTAAAGAAAGAACAGTTCAATTAAATGCTGGCGCTCCAATGTTAGTTGAAGAGGACAATGACAAACGAACAATTATATCATTAAGAGAAATTGGAGATGGAAAAATAGATGTTAAGGAAGTTGAAGCTAACGCGATTAAAAGATTAAGAAAAGAGCCAGACGAATCTGAAGAACAAGAGGAAATCGAAGAGGAGACTAACGACGATTTTGAAAATTTATATAAAGGGCAGGTTTCTAAAAGTGGTGTAGCTATATTACCTTCAAAAAGAACAAGAAGAATTCCTGAAGTAAAAAAACCTAGCTTAGCTGATGAAGCCCTTTCAGAGCTAAAAGCAGAGCAACCAGAGATTAAAGAAGAAAACTTAGACACAGAGGAAGCTCCTCTTGAACTAAGCGAAGAAGTTCCAGCAGAAGAAAATAAATCAGAGTAGATTATGAAGAAAACTGTTTCAGTTGCGCCTATGATGGATTGCACTGATAAACACGAAATTTATTTTTTAAGTCTTATAAGCAAAAACATACATTTGTATACCGAGATGATTGTTGCTAATGCAATTATAAGAGGGGATAAAACTAAACTACTTTCATTTAAAAAAATAAATAATCCAGTGACACTTCAAGTTGGTGGGTCGAATCCAAATGAATTAGCCGAAGCATGTAAGATTTCTGAAGACTACGGATATAAAGAAATAAATTTAAATTTGGGTTGTCCAAGTAAAAAAGTACAAAAAAATAAATTTGGCGCATGTCTTATGCAAGAACCAGATCTTGTAGCTAAATGTATTGAAGCAATGGCTAAAGCATCTAAATTACCTGTAACAATAAAAACTAGAATTGGTTACAACGATGTAGAAAATTTTGAATTCTTAAAATCTTTTATTCAAACTACTAAGGATGCAGGCTCAAAAAAATTTATAATTCACGCAAGAAAAGCCTTACTTAAAAAACTCACTCCAAAAGAAAACTTGAATATCCCGCCTTTGAAATATGATTTTGTTTATAAATTGAAAGATTATTTTAAAGATGATGAGATAATTATTAATGGAGGAGTAAAAACAACAGAGGAAATAAAAAAACATTTAACAAAAGTAGACGGCGTGATGATAGGTAGAGCCATATATCATTCACCTTATTTTTTGGCAGATATTGAGAAAGAAATTTTTAAAAATGAAAATGTACCAACAAGAACAGAAGTTATGGAAAATCTAATTCCTTACATTCAAGAGCAAACATCAAAAGGTGTACAGTTAAATCATATTATGAGACATACGGTAGGTTTGTTTCATGGACAAAATGGATCAAAAACTTGGAAACAATATCTTTCTAAAAATATGTGTATAAGAGATGCAGATTTGCAAAAAGTGAATCATATCATGGATCAAGTAAGAAAAAATAATCCTGTTTCTTTAGAGAGATAGTTTTGGATATTCTTTCCCAATCAGAAATAATTTATTTAGTTTTAATAATGATTGCTACAGCAATACCTGCAGGGTTTGCCGCTGGACTTTTTGGTATTGGGGGAGGATTAGTAACAGTCCCTATACTGTTTTATATATTCAGTTTTTCTGGAATAGAAACAGCTTATGTTATGCATTTAGCAGTAGGAACCTCATTTGGAATTATCATACCGACCTCAACAGTTTCTGTACTAACCCACCATCAACACAAAGCTGTAGATTTTAGTATTGTAAAAGGTTTTGGGTTTTTTGTTGCTATTGGAGTAATTTTAGGAACAATTTTCGCTGCAAGTTTAGAAACAAAACCTTTAATACTATTTTTTACAATTATTGTATATGTTCTAGCGTTTTACTTACTATTCTTAAAAGAAAAAGAAACAAATATAGAAATCAAAATTGGATTATTTTCGAAAGCGATTTCAGGAATTGTGAGCGGTTTTATTTCTGCACCTATGGGTATTGGTGGAGCAGTGATGAATGTTCCAATTTTAAAATTTTTTGGTTATCCAATAAATAGAGCTATTGGTAGTGCAGCTGCTATTGGTTTTATTATTGCTTTGTTTGGTGCAGGGGGTTTTTTAATTTCAGGCTCATACTTGGAGGCTAATTTACCTTTGAGCATTGGCTTTTTAAATATTCCTGCCTTTTTAGTGTTTTTCCCAATAACCGCTTTTATGGCAAGACTAGGAGCAAAAGCTAGCCATAGAGTCGATAAAATGAGAATGACTAAATATTTTGGATTATTTCTTATTGTTATTGGAACTAGATTTTTATACGAATATTTTAAACTTTAAATTTTTTGATCGTAGTCTCCAATTTTTCCGGTTTTTTGTAAAAGATTATCTATAAATTCAAATATTTTTTTCTTTCTTTCATTTGATTTAGTGCTTTCAGTTACAATTACTAAAGAGGGCTTATTAGATGATGCTCTTATTAAACCCCATGACCCATCCTCAAGAGAAAATCTCACACCATTAACTGTCAATACTTCAGAAATACTTTGATTATCGATCTTAATACCTTCATCTTTTAATTTGTTTACCTCTTTTACCATTTCATCAACTACTTTATACTTCTCTTCATCCTTACAATAAGGAGCCATCGTTGGACTTTGATAAGTTACAGGCAGAGATCTAATAAGTTCACTCATTTTTTTGTTTTGATCTACGATAAGACGGCAAACTTGTATTGCCGAATTAATCCCATCATCATATCCATAGCCCAAAGGTTGATTAAAGAAAAAATGTCCACTCTTTTCAAAACCCGCTAATGCTTTTTCCTTATTAACTTTTCTTTTGATGTGCGAATGTCCAGTTTTCCAATATATAGTTTCACATCCATTTTCTTCCAAGATTTTGTCATTCTTAAATAGTCCAGTTGATTTAACGTCGACGATAAATTTTGAATTTTTATGTTTACTTGAAAGATTTCTTGCAATTAATAAACCAATTTTATCCGAGAATATTTCATTCCCTTCTTCATCTATTACTCCACATCTATCTCCATCTCCATCAAAACCAAATCCAATATCGGCTTTATTATCTTTTACGGCTTTAGCTATAGCATGTAGCATTTCAAGATCCTCAGGATTTGGGTTATATTTAGGAAAGGACCAATCTAAATTACAATCTAATTCTATGACCTCGCATCCAATACCTTTTAAAATTTCTGGAGCAAATATTCCCGCTGTGCCGTTACCACAAGCAACTACTGCTTTTATTTTTTTATTTATATTATTTTTTTTAATTAAATCTTGAATATATACTTTTTTAAAATCATCAATTTTTTTTAATGATCCTTTTCCATCTAAAAAATTATTATTTAAAGTAATATCTTTTAAGTTTGCCATTTCCTCCGGTGCATGTGTTAAACCTTTTTGAATACCCATTT
Organism: uncultured Pelagibacteraceae bacterium; assembly: GCA_902587515.1. GTDB lineage: Bacteria > Pseudomonadota > Alphaproteobacteria > Pelagibacterales > Pelagibacteraceae > Pelagilacustribacter. Next base: position 172,964 of record CACILM010000002.1, on the reverse strand, counting down.
TTACACCTGTCCAACCATTCTCATTATGGCTAGCAGTTACCATAGCAATGGCATCTGAGTTTAAATTAAACTGAGCAAAATAAACCATTGGAGAAAGAGACAATCCTACATCCTCAACATTGCATCCAGTTGAAATTAAACCATCTGTAAGAGCTTTTTTAATTTTTTCACTATAAGATCTATAATCATGACCAACAATTACCCTTGGATTTTTTATTTTAGTGCTTTGAATAATTTGAGTTCCAAGGCCTTTGCCTAAATTTGTGATTCCCTCAATATCGATATCTTTTTCAAAGACCCATCTGGCGTCATACTCTCTAAAACCGTTAGGATTGATTTTCATTTGTTATAAATACTAGAGAATATAGGCATTTGTTATTAAATGTTTATTAACAAAACTTTCCACTTGCAAAATTAATTAAATGTTCTTATAATGTTCTATTGATTTCAGTGTTATATAGTATATTAACATATCTGTAACACAACATGTAGTTGTTTTGTTAACAAATCGACTAAAAACAAGGAAAATATGAATAAAAGCGTATCATTGGCAATAGAGAAAGCTGTCGACTCAATAAGCCAAAAAAACCAAAACGAACTAAAGAACAACGGTCCTAAAAAGCCTGATTTGTTTTCTTTATCCGGAGAGACCGAATTATTTCAAAACGAAAAGGGCATCACTATCAAGATTGATAGATCGAGAGATGAAAATTTAACTGATTTTGGAAAAGCTACATTAACAGACAGGTATTTAGGTCAGAGCGAAAGTTTTCAAGATTTATTTGCTAGAGTTGCAAGTGTTTACGCTGATGATAATTTACACGCACAAAGAATTTACAATTACATAAGCAATTTATGGTTCATGCCTGCTACACCTGTTTTGTCTAACGGTGGTACAGAAAGAGGATTGCCAATTTCATGTTTTTTAAATGAGGCTAGCGACAGTCTAGAAGGAATTACAAATCTTTGGGAAGAAAATGTCTGGCTTGCAGCTAGAGGTGGAGGTATCGGAAGCTATTGGGGTAATCTAAGATCAATTGGAGAAAAAATTGGAAAAGTCGGAAAAACTTCTGGGATTATTCCTTTTATTAAAGTGATGGACTCTTTAACTTTGGCAATAAGTCAAGGCTCTTTAAGACGAGGCTCAGCTGCTTGTTATTTACAAATTGATCATCCTGAAATTGAAGAGTTTATTGAAATGAGAAGACCGACTGGTGGAGATGTTAATAGAAGATCTTTAAATTTACATCATGGAGTTTTAGTAACCGATGAATTTATGAGAGCAGTAGAGACAGGTGGTCAATGGGCTCTAAGAAGTCCTTATGATGGATCTGTTCAACAAACTATATCAGCAAGAAATTTATGGATTAGATTATTGACTGCAAGAATTGAAACAGGTGAGCCTTACATTGTTTATATTGATACAGTCAATAGACAAATTCCTCAACATCACAAACTTGCCGGGTTAAAAGTTAAAACATCTAATCTTTGCAGTGAAATCACATTACCAACTGGAGTTGACAATGAGGGAAATCAAAGAACAGCTGTTTGTTGTTTATCGTCACTAAACCTAGACACTTACGATCAGTGGAAAGATGATCCTCAATTTGTAGAAGACGTAATGAGATTTTTAGATAATGTTATGAGCGATTTTATTAACAGAGCCCCTGATGAATTTGCTCACGCAAAATACTCAGCAATGCGAGAGAGGAGTGTTGGTCTTGGAGTTATGGGACTACATTCGTACTTCCAACAAAAAAATATTCCTTTTGGATCAGTAATGAGTAAAGTTTGGAATAAAAAAATATTCCAAAACATTCAAGAAAAAGTTGATGAAGCTTCAAAGACATTAGCTGATGAAAGAGGATCTTGTCCAGATGCAGCAGAGTACGGAATGAAGGAGAGATTTTCAAATAAAACTGCAATAGCTCCAACAGCCTCTATATCAATCATTTGCGGCGGGTCCTCACCAGGAATAGAGCCTATTGCAGCTAATAGCTACACTCATAAAACTCTTTCAGGTTCATTTAATGTAAGAAATAAATATCTAAAAAAAATACTTCAAAAATATAACAAGGATACAGATGAAGTTTGGTCAAGCATTACTACCAATCAAGGATCTGTATCTCATCTAAATTTTTTAACCGCTAATGAAAAAGACACTTTTAAGACTGCTTTTGAAATCGATCAAAGATGGATCGTTGAGTTAGGTGCAGACAGAACGCCTCACATATCACAAGCACAATCAGTAAATATTTTCGTGCCAGCAGATATTCATAAAAAAGAACTTCACGATATTCATTTTCAAGCGTGGAAAAAAGGTTTGAAGAGCCTTTACTATTGTAGATCCAAATCAATCCAGAGAGCTGAAAATGTAAACAATGGATCTTCAACAGATGTGACAAAAAATGTTTACTCTGGAAAACAAGAATCAAATAATGAAAGCAATAACTATGAGGAGTGTTTATCATGTCAGTAGCAGAAAAAACTAAACCAACAATTATTCAGCCTAATAAAATGGGTTTATTAGTAGAAAACCCAGTTTACAAACCCTTTAGATATCCATGGTGTTATGATGCCTGGTTAACTCAACAACGAATTCATTGGTTACCAGAAGAAGTGCCATTAGGAGACGACGTAAGAGATTGGCAAAAAAATCTTTCAGTAGAAGAAAAAAATCTTTTAACTCACATATTTAGGTTTTTTACCCAAGCAGATGTTGAAGTGAACAACTGTTACTTAAGACACTACACAACAGTGTTTAAACCTACAGAAGTTTTAATGATGATGACAGCCTTTGCAGCAATGGAAACAGTTCATATCGCTGCTTATTCTCATCTATTAGACACAATTGGTATGCCAGAGACAGAGTACTCAGCTTTCTTACAGTACAAAGAAATGAAGGATAAGTACGATTATATGCAAGGCTTTGATGTTAAATCTAAACATAACATCGCAATGACAATGGCAGTGTTTTCAGCTTTCACTGAGGGCTTACAATTATTTGCAAGCTTTGCAATTTTATTAAACTTTCCAAGATTTAATAAGATGAAAGGAATGGGGCAAATAGTAACCTGGTCAGTTAGAGATGAAACTTTGCACTGTAACTCTATGATTAGACTTTTTAGAGATTTTATTAAAGAAGAACCGCAAATTTGGAATGATAAATTAAAAAATGAAATCTATGAAGCTTGCAAAACAATTGTTCACCATGAAGATGCATTTATCGATCTTGCTTTTCAAATGGGCCCAATGCAGGGTTTAACAGCTGATGAAGTTAAACAGTACATCAGATTTATTGGTAACAGAAGATTGGAGCAACTAGGTCTAGAGCCAATATATGACGTTAAGAAAAACCCTTTAACATGGTTAGATACAATGCTTAATGGAGTAGAGCACATGAACTTTTTTGAAGGAAGAGCCACAGAATATTCTAAAGCTTCTACACAAGGAACATGGGGCGAAGTTTTTGCTTAATATTTGCATCTAAAATATAAAAGTTATTGGAGAAAATCTGGCTTAAAAGGAAAATGGGGAAACATTTTTCTTGAGAGACTTTCAAATTATAATCCGAAAAATGTTTTGGAGATAGGTGTTTTTTGCGGTGTGACTGCAAAAAATACCTGCGATTTTTTATATAAATCAAATGGAAATAATTTTTCTTACACGGGGATAGATTTATTTGGCATCGATCAAAAAAACAAAAGAGATGAGATTAAACCTAATTTTTTAAAAGATCAGAAATTTTCTAATCCATTAAAAAATATTTATTATAATTATATTCTAAAAGAAAATTTAAATTCAATTGAGAGTGTTCAAAAACTCCTGCAAGAATATAGCCAAAACATAAAGTTAATCGCTGGTGATACAAATAAGGTTTTAAAAGAAATAGATTTACAAAAAATAGATTTCGTATTCCTTGATGGCGGACATAGTTATGAGACTGTTACTAATGATCTCATGATTTTATATGGAGGCATGAAAGATCAGAAGAAAGTTATTCTATGTGATGATTATGGTAAAGAAAGTTATATTGCAGAAGTAGAAAAAGCAATTAACGATTTTACCAATAAAAATAATCTAAAATTAAATTTAATAGAAAATAGATTTGCAGAAATAATTACCTAAGAAAATTATTCCCAATCAAATTTAGGAAAAGTATCAAAAACTTGCAAAACTTTATCAGACCACTGATTGCAAATTCTTTTATAATCGTCATCAGATGTATTCAAACATTTGAGATAAGATAATTTTTTTTGATCTTTCTTATAAACAGCTATATCTATGGGTGGACCAACTGTTAAATCACTTTTTAGTGTAGAGTCCATAGATATCAACGCACATCTTGATGCATCGCCAATAGATACCTTGGGAGTTATTACTCTGTCGAGTATTGGTTTACCGTACTTTACTTCGCCAATCACTAAATAAGGCTTACTATCTGCAGGTCTTATGTAATTTCCTTGAGGATAAACGAGATATAATTCTAAATCCTGACCTTTTATTTGTCCTCCAATAATAAACGTAGCTCCTAGAACCAAACTATCCGTATTTACTCCGTCCGGGGATGAATGTTTAATTGTTAGTTTTCCAACATATGATGCTATTTGCTCAAAATCTTTACATTTATTAAGATTCAAAGCAGAATTTTCCTTAATATCTTTTTCAATAGACTTAAAAACTGCCTGAGATGTTGCCAAATTTCCTGAAGTAACAATCACAACTGTTCTGTCACCTACATCATAAGTAAGCATTTTAGAATAAATGTTTACATTATCTAAACCCGCGTTTGTTCTAGAGTCAGACGCCAAGACAACGCCTTCATTAGTCTTAATACCAATACAATATGTCATGGTGAATTCTTATTTAAAAAACAGTAAATATTCAATTCTTAATTATCATAGCTATTATCGAATTTGTGCATTTGATAAAGGCATCAAACTATTAAGAATTATAAAATGGTCAATTTGTGGAAAAAATACGATTCAAAAAAAACTTATGACGAGTACTTAAACTCTGACCATAAGTTGCGTAGGCAAGCTGTTATTATATCTCACATCTTAGAGAGACATGGCATCAAGAAGTTAAATGAAATTGAAAAGAACTGCGCAAGTACAATAAATGCTAGGGGAATTAATTTTCGAGTTTATTCATCAGGAAAAAAACTCCAAGAAAAAAAGTGGCCTTTAGATATTATTCCTAGAATTATTCTTAAAAAAGATTGGGCTAAGGTTTCAAAAGGACTACTTCAAAGGGTAAAAGCTCTTAACCTTTTTATAGACGATGTTTACAACGACAGAAAAATTTTTAAAGACAATATTATTCCTGAAGATTTAGTTTTTAATTCTCCATTTTATTTAAGAGAGTGCTATGGTTTTTCTCCAAAATATAAAGCTTGGTCCAACATTTCAGGAATTGATTTAATAAGAAATATCAATGGTGAGTTCATGGTTCTAGAAGATAACTTACGTGTTCCATCAGGAGTTTCTTACATGCTTGAAAATCGAATGGTAATGCGAGATGTCTTTCCTGAATTATTTACAAAATACAAAGTTTCTTCAGTTCATCAATATCCAAACAAATTATATCACTGTATGCTTGAATGTGTGCCTCGAAAAACAAGAAACCCACATATGTGTGTGTTGACTCCAGGAAGATATAATTCAGCTTATTTCGAACATAGATTTTTAGCTGAACAAATGGGTATTGCTCTTGTTGAAGGAAAAGATTTATTTGTTGAAAAAGATTTTGTTTATATGAAAACTGTCACAGGTCCAATGAAAGTTGATTGTATATACAGAAGAATTGACGATAACTTTTTAGATCCAAAAGTTTTTTATAAACATTCTTTATTAGGAGTGCCTGGTTTATTTAAATGTTGGCGTAAAGGTAATGTTGGTATTGTAAACGCACCTGGAACGGGGATAGCAGATGATAAAGCAATTTACTCTTACGTTGATAAAATGATTAAGTTTTATTTAGATGAGGAACCAAAACTAAAACAAGTCCAAACTTTTTTGTGTAGAAAAAAAATTCATAAAGATCATGTTATTGAAAATATTTCTAAACTAGTTGTAAAACCTACAAATGGATCGGGTGGTAATGGAATATTGATTGGTCCTAAAGCTTCTAAGGAAGAAAGAGAAAAAATGATTGATAAAATTAAATCTAAGCCAAGTGATTATATTGCTCAACCATTAGAAATTTTATCTACTAATCCGACAATTTCTGAAGAGGGAATTGAACCAAGACATTTAGATTTAAGACCATTTGTATTAACTGGTAAAAAATCTTGGGTAACAACAGGTGGACTAACTAGAGTTGCTCTAAAAAAAGGAAGCACAATCGTTAATAGTTCTCAAGGTGGTGGCTCTAAAGATACTTTAGTTATTGAAAGATAAATTTCCTAACAACCTTTAAATGAAGCGTACATACTTTGTAAAAGTTCAGAGTACATGCCTTTACCTTTATCTAAAGTTGCACCAAGAGGATCTAAAACACCAGTTTTAATTTTAGTGTCTTTTGCTATTGATTTTATAATTGCTGGATTAAACTGAGGTTCTGAAAAAAGACAATTTACTTTCTCATGTTCTATTGCCTCTCTTATTTCAGATAATTGTTCTGCACCTGGTAAAACATCCGGATTAACTGTCAAAGCTCCTAAAACCTTAATGCCAAATCTATTTTCAAAATATTGGTAAGCATCATGGAAAACTACAAATCTAAGATTTCCTTTAAGATCTCCTTTAATATTTTTTGTTAAATTATCTAATTCAGACTGAGCTTTTTTTGAATTAGCTTTATATTTAGAGCTGTTATCTGGGTCTAATTTAACTAATTGTTTTTCGATTTCTTTAACAATTACTTTAGCATTCATTGGATCTAACCAAACATGTGGATCGTGTTCACCGTGAGCATGTCCCTCATGCCCGTGATTATCATGTTTAGCTTTTTTATGACCATGATCATCATGTTTCTTTTCTTTATGACCGTGTCCGTGATCATCGTGTTTCTTTTCTTTATGACCGTGTCCATGATCATCATGACCTTCAAATATATTTTTTTCTCTAAACTTAAGTTTTTTAACTCCACTTAAGTCCATTATTTCTACATTAACAGCCTTTTTAGCAATTGTATTTAATGGTTTTTCTAGGAATGCCTCTAAATCTTCACCGACCCAAATTATAAGATCTGCATTTTCGATCATTTTCGCGTGTGAAGGTTTTAGATTAAATCCATGTGGTGAATTAAAACCATCTACTATAAGATCAGGCTTTCCTACACCATCCATCACGTAGCTAGCCAGAGAATGTATAGGTTTAATAGATGTTACCACTTTTACATCAGCATTTACTGATGTTTTTAATCCGATAATTAAAAAGAAAGTAATTGTAAGCTTTAAAATTTTGTTTATCATTGTTATAATATAACGTTTGTTATAATATAACACTTTTTAAGTCAAGATTTAGAATGAATAAAAATAATAAAAAAACTCTAGTTAAAGTTGAAAATGCTGGTTTCAAAATCAATGGTAAATCTTTAGTAGATGGAGTTTCTTTCGAGGTTCGACAGGGCGAGATTGTTACATTGATAGGCCCTAATGGATCTGGAAAATCTACTACAGCTAAAATTGCATTAGGTATTCACAATAATATTGAGGGTGTTGCGAAAAAATTTACTGATAAAATTGGTTACGTTCCTCAAAAAATATCAATCGATTGGACTTTACCAATAAGAGTAATTGATTTTATGTTTATAACTAACGATTTAAATAACGAACAAATTAATATTGCATTAAATCTAACAGGAGTAGAACATTTAAAGCAAAAAAATGTAAGCGATCTTTCGGGTGGTGAATTTCAAAGAGTTTTAATTGCAAGAGCAATTGCTAAAAAGCCTGAATTTTTAGTATTAGATGAACCAGTTCAAGGGGTGGATTTCAAAGGTGAAATAGCTATTTACGAATTAATTAAAAAAATTTCTGAAGATTTTAATTGTGGAATACTCTTAATCTCTCATGATTTACACATGGTAATGTCAGCTACTGACCACGTAATTTGTCTCAATGGACATGTTTGTTGTTCTGGAAAACCCCATGTTGTTGCACAAGATAACAGATATAAAGAATTATTCGGAGATCGTGCATCTAAAGTTCTTACTTTATATGAACATAAGCACGATCATACTCACTCTCAAGATGGAAAGATTAATCGTAAACAATAGCAATGTTAAATGATTTTTTTATAAGAGCTTTAGTTGCAGGAATTGGTATAGCCTTAGTGACTGGTCCATGCGGATGTTTTATCATTTGGAGAAGATTTTCTTTCTTCGCAGGAACTCTAGCTCATTCAGCACTATTAGGAGTTACTATGGCAGTCTTTTTTGAGATTAATATTGCTTTTGCAGTTTTTTTAATATCCGCATCTTTAGCAATCATTCTTTTACAATTACAAAAAAAAACAAAATTACCCAATGATGCTCTATTAGGTTTATTAGCACATGCATCTCTAGCTGTTGGTTTAGTAATCTTGGGATTTCTCAGCTCAATAAGATTTGACATTATGGGTTTATTATTTGGAGATATACTTGCTGTAAATCAAATAGACCTGATGTTTATTTGGATAGGCGGGGCGTTGATTCTCATTGTATTAAAAATTATTTGGAAATCTCTCTTTGCTTCAACCGTAAATTATGAATTGGCAGAGGCTGAGGGTATGAAACCGGATAGAGCAAATGCGATATTTACAATTCTGATGGCTGCAATAATAGCAATTTCAATAAAAATTGTGGGGCTTCTTTTAATTACTGGAATGCTAATTATACCCGCAGCAATGGCTAGAAATATTTCTAACAACCCTCAACAAATGGTTTTCTTATCAGTAGTTGGTGGACTATTATCTGTAGTGGTAGGATTGTTTTCCTCTTTAGAATTTAATACTCCATCTGGACCTTCAATAATAACAGCTGCTTTAGTTTTATTTTGTTTTACACTTATTAAGATCAAAAATTATTCTGAATTGAAAAAATGATATTAAATTGGTAATTTATATTTATGGCACAAGCACAAACACTTTCTAGAAATCAACAAATTGTTTTGGATATTATTGAAAAAGCAAAGGGTCCTTTAAAAGCTTATTCAATACTTTTTAATGTGCAAAAAAAAGGAATTAACGCACCTCAACAAATTTACCGAGCTTTAGACAAGTTGATTGAAATGGGCAAAATTCATAAAATAGAAAGCAAAAATGCTTTCGTTGCATGCAGGAGTTCAGATTGTGAAATTTCTAAAGCAACTGCGTTTTCGATTTGTGAAAGTTGTGAAATGGTAGATGAAATCAGTGATACAAAACTTTCAAAATATATATCTAGTTTTAATCATAAAAAAGGAATGAAATTTAAAAGATTTAATTTAGAATTTTTCGGACTGTGCAAAAAGTGCAAATAAAAAACAAAATAAGCTAATCTCAAATATTCTTAAGCATATCTTCCATAGTTCACTTTTTAGTTGAACTACGGTTACATTTAAAGTTCATACGTGTTACTAAAAATTAAGATTTAGGAGGACATATGAAATATATAAAATATCTAGTATCAATAATTACCGCTTTGTCTATTAGTAGTGTCGTATCTGCTAATGAGATCAAAATGGGTAAAGCTGATTGGGACACAGGCTATTTCCAAGCTGAAATCTACAAGGCAGCTTTAGAGAAGATGGGCTACAAAGTTTCTGGTCCAACTGTGATGAAACCACAAGTATTTTATGTGGCTGCAACCGCTGGAGATGTTGACCTTTGGGTTAATGGTTGGTTCGGAACACATGATGGTTATATCGCTGAGTCAAAAGGTAAAGTAAAACCAGTGGGTTATGTAATGAAGGGTGGAGGAGCTCAAGGTTACTTAATCGATAAAAAATCTGCAGATAAATTTGGTATCAAAAGTGTGATGGATATCAAAAAACACGCTAAAGAGTTTGACTCTAATGGCGATGGAAAAGCAGACATGGTTGCTTGCCCTCCAGGCTGGGGTTGCGAGAAAGTAATCTCAAAACATTTTGAAGAGCTTGGATTAGGTGATTTTATCAATCCAGTAAAAGCAGACTACTCAGCTTCAATGGCAGATGCAGTGTCTAAATACAAAAATGGAAAATCAATTCTATTTTATACATGGACGCCAAACTGGACTGTTGGTGCTTTAAAACTTGGTAAAGATGTAGTTTGGATTGAAGTGCCTTACAGTGCGACTAAGCCAACTAAAATCGCAAATGCTACAAAATCTAAAGTTAATTTAGGTTTTGGCGCTGATGATATAAGACCTGCAGCTAATGTAGATTTTCTTAAAGCAAATCCAAAAGTAGAAAAGATGTTAAAAAAAGCTTCTATTCCTCTTGGAGATATTGCTGCTCAGAACTTGAAGATGAACAAGGGTGAGAAAAGCGAAAAAGCTATTAAGAAACATGCAGCTGAATGGATTAAAGCTAATCAAAGCACATTTGATAGTTGGATCAAGTAAGGGTTCAGGTTAATTTTAATGAGTTTAAAATTAGCCCCATCAGATTACGAAATATACATTCCATTAGGTGAATGGATTGAAGGAAATATTAAAGAGTGGCTATTTGAACAACGGCCACTCTTTAAAAAAATATCAGCCCCAATTGATACTGTTCTAAACAGCCTAGATTCACTTTTTAACTTTATTCCTTTTCCAATAATACTTTTAATATTTGTAATTTTTGCTTACAGAACAAATGGAATTAAATTCGCAATATTTTCTTTTTTAAGTTTACTTTTTATTGATCTTGTTGACCTATGGTCAGAAAGCATGACCACGCTTGCAATGATTTTTACTGCTGTTTTATTTTGTATGTTAATAGGAATTCCTCTTGGCATCATTGCCTCAAGAAGTAATACTTTTGAAATTATTTTACGTCCAATACTTGATATAATGCAAACAATACCAAGTTTCGTTTATTTAATCCCTGTAGTTATGCTTTTTGGGGTTGGATTAACTCCTGGAGTAGTTGCTACAATTATATTCGCTTTACCACCAATAATTCGATTAACAAATTTAGGTATTAGGCAAGTTGGCAAAGGGTTTAAAGAAGCAGGATCAAGTTTAGGACTTACAAAATTTTTAATACTAATTAAAATTGAAATTCCTTTGTCTTTAAAGACCATAATGGCAGGAGTAAATCAAACATTGATGCTTGCATTATCGATGGTAGTTATTGCAGCTCTAATAGGTGCTGGGGGACTAGGTTTAACTGTATATATCGCCCTAGGAAGACTTGATGTTGGCTCTGCTGTTATTGGTGGAACAGGAATTGTAATTCTAGCAATTATCTTAGATAGGATTACACAAAAAATTATTAAATCACACTAAAGATTTTAATTTTTTAATATGTTTAGGAGTAATTTCACAACATCCTCCAATAATTTTTGCTCCTTTACTCTTTAATTTTTTACAAATTTCAAGAAACTTTTTAGGAGTAAGATCTTTTCTTTTTCCAAGTTGCACTTTAGGATTATTTGAGTCCGGTTTCCAACCTGGGGGAATATGTTCAAAAGCATTAATTTTAAACCCGAATGGGACTTTAAGTTTTTTAGCGTCTTTAATCACTTCATTTAAATCCTCAAAAGAAACACAAGACGCCATAATTCCAATGGGTTTATGTTTTTGAACTTTTTTTGCAACAGTTATAAATTTTTCACCTGAGGGTAACAATCCTTTACTCCTAATGTGGATACCGACTAAAATTTTTTTCTTATATTCTTTAATAGCACTCAAACCCAATAAACACTCTTTCCAACTACTCATTACATCTAGATAAAAGAAATCCACATATGGATTGAGATATTTTGCCTGAGATCTAAAACTTTCTTTTATAAAATTAAGATCTTTTCCAAGATCAGCAAAATAAGTAAAATTTTGAGGTGGCAGACTTCCAGCAATCAAAATTTTTTTCTTAGAAATAGCTACAGCTTTTTTTGCCAGTTTTCCTGCTAGAACATTTAGATTTTTATATTCTTTTACTAAACCATTTTCGATGAGTCTTCTTTTTCTGCTACCAAAGCTATTAGTTACTATAATTTCTGCTCCAGCTTTTATAAAATCTAAATGTGTTTTGACAACTGTCTTATGATATTTTCGATTATATAATGCTGAGGCTCCCCATAGAGTGCCGTGAGGTTTTACTCCACGGTTAAGGAGTTCCTGGCCCATACCCCCGTCTAAAATTCTTGTTTGTTGAAAAAAATTATTATCCAGAAACTTCAATTCCAAAAAAAGTAGATATTAAAATAATGATTGCAAAAATAGCGAACCACATAAACCACTGAGATGCTACTTTTACTAATGAACCTTTATCAATACCTTTCCAGGGCATAAAAGTATATGTAGCCAGTGTAACCAAAATTAAAAATAATAGTAAATTAGTTAAAGACATTTATCTTTGATTCAACAACATGACTTCTCTTACCTCGGCACCCCTATACTTAGACAAAGGTCTAATAAGTTTATTTGAAGCATGTTGTTCCATGATGTGAGCGGACCAACCAGTAATACGAGACATTACAAATATTGGTGTATAAAAATCTATATCGATACCCATCATGTAATAAGTTGGACCACATGGAAAATCTACATTTGGATGGATATTTTTTCTTTGTAACATTACTTTTTCCAAAATTTCATACATTCTCGTATATTTTTCTTTTTTCAAAAGCTTAGCCACTTTAAACATATAGTGTTTCATTGTTGGTACTCTCGAGTCTCCTGTACGGTAAACTCTGTGCCCAAATCCCATTACTACCTTTTTTTTATTTAATGCATTTTCAATCCAAGCTTTTGCTTTTTCAGGTTTTCCAATCTCTTTCATCATATGCATTACTGCTTCATTAGCTCCACCATGTAATGGACCTTTTAAAGAGGCTATAGCTCCAGTTATTGCACCATGTAAATCAGATAAGCTAGATGTAATGGTTCTAGCTGTGAATGTCGAAACGTTAAAACTATGTTCCGCGTATAAAATTAATGAAATGTCAAATGCTCTTACTATCTCCTTATCTGGAACTTTATTAAACATCATTTTAAAAAAATTTTCTGAAAAAGATAATTTCTTACTTGGAGCAATAATTGATTTACCTTTTCGTGTTCTGAAATAAGCAGCAACAGCTGTCGGTGTTTTAGCAAATATTCTCATTGCCTTTCTCATATTTGCTTTAGGAGAATTGTCTTTTGTATCTTTATCTTCTAAGGCCATTAAACTTACACAAGTTCTAATTACATCCATAGGATGAGCGTTACGAGGCATTTTTTTAATATCATTTAATATTTGCTTAGAAAGTTTTCTTTCCGATCTTTCTTGTTTGATAAATTTTTTTAGCTGACTTTTATTAGGGAGCTCTCCATTAAGCACTAAATATGCAACTTCTTCAAAATCACATTTATCACAAAGCTCTTGTACTGTATAACCTCTATAAGTTAAGGCACTAAGTTCTGGAACTACATGTGAAATTGTAGTTTCATCTACTACTATACCTAACAAACCCTTTTTAATTTCTTCACTCATTATTCATGTCCTTCTGTAGAAAAATCTGTGATTTTCTTATCAGGCGTATTGTATTTCTCATATTCTACTAACTCGTACAACCTTTTTCTAGTCTGCATTTTGTCAATGATATTATTTTGATGGCCATCTTTAAATATTGATTTAAGACCTAATTCAACATTTTGCATGGCGAGTCTCTGTGTTGTCACAGGATAAATAACTAAATTATAGCCTAAATTTTCTAATTGAGACTTATTTAATAATTTAGATTTTCCAAACTCTGTCATGTTGGCCAGTAAATAGCCTTTTGATATTTTTCTAACTTTTTCGAACTCTTTTTCATCTTTCATTGCTTCTGGAAAAATCATGTCAGCACCAGCATCTTCATAAGATTTAATTCTTTCTAATGTTTTATCTATACCTTCAACAGTATTTGCATCAGTCCTTACTATAATTAAAAAGTTTTTGTCTTTTCTAGCATTTACTGAATCTTTAATTTTTTTAATCATTTCATCTTTTGAAATAAGTTCTTTGTTATCTAAATGCCCACATCTTTTTTCAGCTATCTGATCTTCTATATGACAGCCAGCTAAACCTTTTTCCTCAAAGGTAATTATTGTTTTTTTACAATCTTTAAATCCTGTATCGGCATCTACAATTGTTGGAAGGTCCGTTACTCTAGAAATTTGATTAGCTCTGTAACTTACTTGATCTAAATTTGTTAATCCTATGTCTGGTAATCCTAAATCATTAGACATGACACCGCCTGAAATGTAAACTCCATCAAATCCAATTTCAGCTATAAGTTTTGCACACAACGGATTATAAGCTCCAGGAAATCTAAGAAGTTTTTTTGATTGTAAATTTTTTACAAATTCTAATCTTTTTTCAGAACTATTCTTTTTTGTAAAGTGCATCTGCAAAGTTTATATTAAAGAGAATTATAAAAATCAAAGGCTATTATTTAATAAGAATAAATATACCAGTTAAAACCAATAAAAGTGCTAAAACATATTCTATTATTTTTTTTGTTTTAACATCTCCCACAAATTTTCTTAATCCGCTTCCAAACAACGCCCAAAGACTGATCGTAGGAAAACATATAACTGCAGCAGTAATAGTTACAAATGCGACCCCTACAAAAATATTTTCCTCAGTCGGAAAAAAACCTGATGCAACAGTGACCGCAATTGACCAAGCCTTTGGATTTATAAATTGGAATAATGATGCTTCGTAAAATCTCAAAGGTCTTCCAGTTTCTTTTTGAACCATAGAAAATGAGCCAATCATTTTCCATCCTAAGTAAAGTAAATAAATAAAACATAAGATTTTCATGTAAAATTGCACTTGAGGATAAATCAAGAATAAATTTGCTAAACCAAAACAGGTAAGCCCGATTTGAAAAATATGCCCTAAAGGAATTCCAATTAAATGTGGTAACGTTCTCATGAATCCAAATTTCATACCTGATGCTGTAAGCATTGCATTATTCGGTCCTGGGGTAAAAAACATTGTAAAATAAAAAGTTGCTAAAGCTGAAAAGAGAGCAAAACTAATCATAAATATTTTTCAATAATTTTTTCAAAATTCACAAAGTCGGAAATTAGTTCATCGTGTTTAATTTCTTTTTCAGTTTTTTCGGTATACCCATCTTTCACTAAAATAAATGGTATTCGAGCGTTATATGCAGACATAGCATCTACTTCGCTATCTCCAATCATTATTGTTTTTTTTAAATCACCACCAATTATTTCAACAACATCCGTAAGGTGTCTTGGGTCCGGTTTATTAAAAGCAAAAGTATCTGAGCCAGCGACATATTCAAAAAATTTAAATAGATCGAGTTTTTTTAATAAGTCTATCGCAAGCCTTTCTTGTTTATTTGTACAAACAGCCATTGAAATATTTTTATTTTTTGCCCAATTAAAAAAATCAGTTGTACCTTTAATTGGAGTACTATGTTTATCAATATTTTTTGAGTAATAATTTATAAATTCTTTGGTCATTTCTTTTTTTGTTTTCTCATCTTTTATTTCCTCTTTAAAAGATCTCTGCATCATTACCCATGCACCTTTTCCAGCTAGTGACTTAATATCTTCAAGTTTCTTTTCTGAATGACCAAACTTTCTCATTACATGATTATGGGCAGCCATTAAATCTGGTGCGGTATTTACTATAGTCCCGTCTAGATCGAAAAGAATAGTGTAAATTTGATTCATTTTTAAAGTATTAAAAAGAAATATTTTGTGACTTATTTCAGTTACATAAATAATGTAAAGAAATTTTTAATGAATACAAACAATAAATTAAATAAAGCTAATTCATATAGGCTTTCACAAGAATTACTAAGAAATAAAGCTTTGAAGAAAGGTGTAAATTTAATTGCACCTGAAACAATATTTTTATCAAAAGATACTTTATTTGGAAAAAACGTAACTATTGATCCATATGTTGTAATCGGTCCAAGTGTTAAAATTGGAGATAACTCTCATATCAAATCTTTTAGTCATCTTGAGGGAACCAAAATTGAAAAAAATGTTACTGTAGGTCCTTACGCGAGGTTAAGAGAAGGAACTGTTTTGAAAAAAAATACCAAAATTGGAAATTTTGTAGAAACAAAAAAATCCTCAATAAACCAAAATTCAAAAGTAAGCCACCTCTCTTATATTGGAGATACTTCAATTGGAAAAAATTCAAACATCGGTGCAGGCACAATTACTTGTAATTATGATGGTATTAAAAAATCCAAAACAAAAATATCAGATAATGTTTTCATAGGTTCTAACTCTTCGTTAGTTGCACCAGTTGTTGTAAATAAAAATAGTGTTGTAGGAGCTGGATCAGTAATAACGAAAAATGTGAAAAAAAAGTCATTAGCACTTACAAGAGCATTACAAATCGAAATTAAAAACTACAAAAAGAAAAAAAAATAATGTGTGGAATTATTGGGATAGCTAGCAATAAACCCGTTTCAATTAATATTATCAATTCTCTAAAAAAATTAGAATATAGAGGGTATGATTCCGCAGGATTAGCGACCTTAGATAATAACTTAATAGATGAAAAAAAATGCTCTGGAAGAGTTGATGAACTTGAGAAAATTTTATTTAAGAATCCCTCAAACGGAAATATTGGGATAGGTCATGTAAGATGGGCCACTCATGGAGTTCCTAATATTATTAATGCTCATCCTCACTCATCAGAAGAAGTTTCTGTAGTCCATAATGGAATAATTGAAAATTCAGATGAATTAAAAAGTGATTTAGAAGCCCAAGGTTTTAACTTTAAATCTCAAACTGATACTGAAGTTATTACTGTTCTATTAACCCAGTTTTTAGAAAATTCAAAACCTTTAGAATCAGTGTTTAAAACATTAAAAAAATTAAAAGGTAGTTTTGCATTAGGCATCATATTTAAAAACTTTTCAAATATCATTATTGGAGCAAGAAGAGGAAGCCCTCTAGCCGTTGGTTATTCTAAAGAAGAAAATTATTTAGGCTCAGATTCTTATGCTTTAAAATCTATGACAAATAAAATTTCTTATTTAGATGATGGTGAATTATGCATCCTGGATAAAGATAATATTGAGTTTTATGATGTAAATCAAAAAAAAATAAATAAAAAAATTTATACCGTATCAGACGATGAAAATATTTCTGATAAAGGGGACTACAAAAACTTTATGTCCAAAGAAATTTTTGAACAGCCTAAAACAATAAAAAAATGTTTAAATGAATATACTGATAGTTTGAAAAAAGATATTAATATTTACAACTTTCCTATTGATCCTAAAAAGATAAATAAAATAGTTTTAATAGGATGCGGCACAGCTTACCATTCATGTTTAGTTGCAAAATATTGGTTTGAGGAATTAACTTCTTTAGATGTTGAAATCGATATAGCTTCAGAATTTAGATATAGAAATTTAAAATTTAATTCTAGTAACCTATATATTTTTGTTTCACAATCTGGTGAAACTGCTGATACGGCAGCTGCATTAGACATATGTAAAAAAAATAAAGTTAAAACTTGCTCAATTGTAAATGTTGTTGAAAGCACAATAGCAAGAAATTGTGACTGGGTTTTGCCTATTCATGCTGGTCCAGAAGTAGGTGTAGCCTCTACAAAAGCTTTTCTTGGACAATTAATAGTCTTATATATCCTTGCTTTAAAACTTGCTATTACTAGAGAAGATATTGATAAAAAAGATTACAATAATAATTTAAAGAATTTACAAAAACTTCCAGAAGCCATTAAGAATACATTAAAACTTGAGAGCGAAATTCAATTAATGGCTAAAGAATTTTTAGACGCTAAAGGATCAATGTTTTTAGGAAGAGGGAATTCTTTTCCAGTTGCCCTTGAAGGTGCTCTTAAATTAAAAGAACTTTCTTATTTACACGCTGAGGGATACCCAGCAGGCGAAATGAAGCATGGACCTCTAGCATTAATTGAGGAAGGCTTACCTGTAATAGTAATAGCACCAAACGATAGATATTATGAAAAAACTTTATCAAACACTCAAGAAGTTATAGCAAGGGGAGGAAAGATTTTTTTTATTACCGATAATAAAAAAAGACTATTAAGTACAAATATTAGATTTAGGCTGAGAGTTCCTCGTGTAGATAATCTTTTATCACCTCTATTACTAACAATCCCGTTACAACTATTAGCTTATCACGTAGCGCTATTAAAAAATTGTGATATTGATAAACCTAGAAATTTAGCAAAATCGGTTACAGTAGAGTAAAATAGAATTATAAAAAATAAATGACTAAAAAATATAAGGCGATGGTATTATCCTGTATAGATCCTAGATTTCAGTCAATAGTTTATAATTATTTAAAAAAAAAGAAG
This sequence comes from uncultured Pelagibacteraceae bacterium, assembly GCA_902587515.1. Lineage (GTDB taxonomy): Bacteria > Pseudomonadota > Alphaproteobacteria > Pelagibacterales > Pelagibacteraceae > Pelagilacustribacter. Next base: position 154,561 of record CACILM010000002.1, on the reverse strand, counting down.
TTAAATGGAAATTATAGTTCTTTTACAATCGCGGGTTCAGCTATTGGCGTCACCGCTCCAAAATTTAGAAAATGGCATAAAACATTTTGGGATAATCTTGCAACTTCCATAAAGCTACATAAAATTAAAAAATTAATAGTTATCAATCATCGTGATTGTGGTGCTGCGAAAATTATAAATGGAAAAAAAACTTTTGATAATTTTCATGAAACTAAAATTCATAAAAGTTCTTTTGCTAAAATGAAAAAAAGATTTAAAAACAAATATCCAAATTTAAATATTGAAACTATTCTGATCAGTCTAAACAAAACAGTAGAAAAATTTTGATAAATCGTACTTTTTAGAGCAATTATCTAAATTCTTACTTGGAAAAACTACAATTGCGATATATATATACCATCAGTTGTATATGAAAAAGTGGAATTTAAATAGTTGGACAAATTTCCCTGCTAAACATTTACCTGTTTATCAGGACAAGGAAGAACTTGAGTTAGTTTTAAGTAAAATTAAAAAATACCCGCCCCTTGTTTTTGCAGGAGAGTCTAGATCTTTAAAAAAAGCTCTAGCAGAAGTAGCTGAAGGAAAAGCATTTTTGCTACAAGGTGGAGATTGTGCTGAAAGTTTTGCTGAATTTCACCCAGATAATATTAGAGATACATTTAAAGTTCTCTTACAAATGTCGCTAGTTCTAACAGCGTCAGCTTCAATGCCAGTAGTAAAAGTTGGTAGAATTGCAGGGCAATTTTCTAAACCAAGAAGTGCACCTACTGAGAAAAAAGATGGTAAAGAATTACCAAGTTATTTGGGAGATAACATTAATGGAATGGAATTTACAGAAAAAGCTAGAATACCTGATGCTAAAAGATTATTTAGAGCTTACTCTCAGTCTGCATCAACTTTAAATTTATTAAGAGCTTTTTCACAAGGAGGTTTTGCAGATCTAAGACAAGTTCATTTATGGAACTTGGGATTTATCAAAGATAAAACTAAAGGAAAGTATAAAGAAATAGAGGACAAGATCAGTGATGCTCTTGCTTTTATGGAAGCATGTGGAATTAATTCTGACAATAATAGAAGATTAAGATCTGTAAATTTTTATACATCTCATGAGGCTTTACTTCTTCCTTTTGAAGAATCTATGACTAGAGTTGACTCAACTACAGGTGAATACCATGATACCTCTGCACATTTTGTTTGGATAGGAGATAGAACAAGACAACCTGATGGAGCACATGTAGAGTTTTGTAGAGGGATTAAAAATCCTATTGGGCTAAAATGTGGACCAACATTAAAACCAGAGGAACTCGTAAATCTTTGTAATATTTTAAATCCAGATAATGAACCAGGAAGGTTGACATTGATTTCAAGATTTGGTGCAGATAATGTAGAAAAATATTTACCGAAATTAATCAAAGCGATTAAAAAAGAGGGTTTAAAAGTGATTTGGTCCTGTGATCCTATGCACGGAAATACCATTAAAGCAGCAACAGGATTTAAAACAAGAACTTTCGAAAGCGTACTAAAAGAAGTTAAAAATTTCTTCGCAGTCAGCCAATCAGAGGGCAGCTACGCAGGGGGTCTACATGTTGAGATGACGGGTCAAGATGTGACAGAGTGTACTGGCGGGGCTCAAAAAATATCTGAGAACGATTTATCAAATAGATACAGAACTCATTGTGATCCAAGATTAAATGCAGATCAAGCTTTAGAATTAGCTTTCTTAATTTCTGAGGAAATCAAGAAAAATTCAAAAATATCAAATAAAATTATTCAAGCCGCGTCTTAATAATTATTGTAATTATTAAGACCAAACCTTAAAAGAGAGGTAAGGTACTAATTATGGATGTAAAAAAAAGAGCTAATATCATAACTGAATGGATAAATAACTATTGTGATTCGTCATCGTACAAACCTAAAGCATTAGTTGTTGGGATTTCAGGAGGAATTGACTCTTCAGTTGTTAGTACCTTATGTGCAAATACTGGTAAAAAAACAATTGTGTTAACAATGCCAATCAAACAAATTAAGTCACAACATGACTTAAGCCTTTCACATGCAAAGTGGTTAAAACAAAAGTATAATAATGTTGAGCATCATTTATTAGAAATGGATAAAATATTTACCTCTTTTTCTCAAGTTTTGAATAAATTTGATAATGAGCATGGATATGCAAATTCTAGAGCGAGATTAAGAATGGCAACATTATATCAAGTAGCAGCAGCTAACAGTGGAATAGTTGTTGGTACGGGTAATAAAGTTGAGGACTTTGGCGTTGGTTTTTATACTAAATATGGAGATGGTGGAGTTGATATTTCACCAATAGCTGACTGCACTAAAACACAAGTTTGGGAACTCGGAAAACATTTGGGAGTATCAGAAGATATTATAAATACTCCTCCGACAGATGGTTTATGGGATGATGGAAGAAACGATGTTCAACAACTTGGCATGAGCTATGAGGATCTTGAAAAAGCGATGGTAAATAAGAATGATCCAAACTACCAAAAATATTTAGAAATTAGAGAGAAAAATTTACACAAAATGAACCCTATACCTGTTTGCAAATTTAATGAGTAATCTTTTATTAACCAATTCATTAACAAGAAAGAAAGAAATTTTTAAACCAATAAATCCCAAAAAAATTTCTTTATATGCTTGTGGTCCTACAGTTTATGACAGTCCCCACGTAGGTAACGCTCGGAGTTTAGTTGTATTCGATGTTTTATACCGAATTTTAAAAGTATTATACAAATCTAATGTAACTTACGTACGGAATATCACAGATGTTGACGACAAAATAATTGAGGCATCTCATAAAAATAAAATGAGCATTGAAGAGATTACAAAAAAAATAACAAATATTTTTCATGAAAATTGTAAAAGTTTAAATTGTTTGAAGCCATCAATAGAACCAAAAGCAACAGAACATATAAAAGGAATGATTGAGATGACTACTTCATTAATCTCAAAAGGGTTTGCATATGAAAACCAGGGACATGTTTATTTTTCGGTAAACTCATTTAAGGATTATGGAAAGTTATCAAATAAAAATTTAGACGAATTAAAAGCAGGATCTAGAATAGAAATTTCTGATTTAAAAAAAAATCCTGTTGATTTTGTTCTATGGAAACCGTCAAAAAATGAAGACCCTGGTTGGGAGTCACCGTGGGGTAGAGGAAGACCTGGTTGGCATTTAGAGTGCTCTGTAATGAGTGAAAAATATTTAGGTAAAAACTTTGATATCCATGGTGGTGGCTTAGATTTAATTTTTCCTCATCATGAAAATGAAATTGCTCAATCATGTTGCAATAATAATACTAAGAATTTCGCTAACTATTGGGTCCATAATGGATTTGTAACAATAAATAATGAAAAAATGTCAAAATCCATTGGAAACATAATTACAATTTCAGAAGCAGTTAAAAAATATTCTGGTCAAGTAGTCAGACTAGCTCTTTTAAGCGCACATTATAGTCAGCCGCTTGATTGGAATGATGAACTTTTAAAAAGTCAACAAAGTATTCTTGATAAATGGTACAGTCTTTATTCTGAAAAAAAAGAAGATACTTTTGATATCGACAAAATATTATTAGATGATTTAAATACTCCAGGGTACATAGCAAAGATACATGAATTATATAATGACGCTACCAAAGGAGATGAAGAAAAAAAATCAAAATTTAACAAAGCATGCAAACTTATTGGTCTTTTTAATATAAGCAAGAAAGATTGGGAGAGTTCCAAAAAGAGTAAAATTAGTGTATCTGAAAACTATATATCAAAAAAAATTGAGGAGAGAACCAAAGCTAAAAATAGTGGTAATTTTGTTCTCGCCGATAAAATACGAGAAGAATTATTATCAAAAGGAATTATTATTGAGGATCAAAAAGAAAAAACAATTTGGAAAGTAAAATGAGCAAAGAAAAAATTTATATATTTGATACCACATTAAGAGATGGAGCGCAGACAGAGGGCGTTGATTTTACAATTGAAGATAAAAATAAGATAGCAAAAGTCTTGTCTGAAATAGGTGTAGATTATATAGAAGGGGGCTGGCCTGGAGCTAATCCAATTGACACCAAATTTTTTTCAAAACCTCCTAAAATTCATAATGCATTATTCACTGCGTTTGGAATGACAAAAAAAACAGGAAGAAGCGCTGATAATGATCCTGGTTTGGCGTCATTAATGAATGCAAATACGCCTGCAGTATGCGTAGTTGGAAAATCATGGGATTTTCATGTCAAAGTAGCTCTTGGAATTAAAAATGAGGAAAATTTGGATAACATAAAAGAGACTGCAAAACATTTCGTAAAGAACAATAAAGAGTTTTTATTTGATGCAGAGCATTTTTTTGATGGATATAAAGCTAATTCTGAATACGCACTTACTTGTCTGAAACAAGCTTATGATAATGGAGCAAGATGGGTAGTTCTATGCGATACTAATGGAGGTACTTTGCCGAATGAAATTAGGGAAATTGTTTCAAAAGTTTCTAAAGTTATACCTGGAAAAAATCTTGGCATACATGCGCACAATGATACTGAAAATGCAGTTGCAAATTCTTTAGCTGCTGTGGAATGTGGGGCAAGGCAAATTCAAGGAACTATCAATGGATTAGGCGAAAGGTGTGGTAATGCTAATTTAATGTCAATAATACCAAACTTAAGTCTTAAAAAAACTTTTAGCGATAAATTTGAGATAAATATTAAGAAAGAAAAATTATCCTCTTTAACAGAGTGTTCACGATTGTTAGATGAAATATTAAATAGAAAACCTAATAAAAATATGGCTTATGTTGGAGCATCTGCATTTTCACATAAAGGAGGACTACATGTTTCTGCAGTTAAAAAAGATCCTAAAACCTACGAACATATAAACCCAGAATTAATTGGAAATCATAGAAATATTATTGTTTCAAATCAATCTGGGAGGTCAAATATATTATCTAGACTTGAGAAATATGGAGTACAGATTGACTCAAAAGATCAAAAAGTTCAAAAAATATTAGACGAAGTTAAAGAAAGAGAATTTAGTGGTTATTCCTATGATGGAGCTGATGCATCTTTTGAATTATTAGCAAACAGATTATTAGGTAAAGTTCCTGAATATCTTAAAGTTAAAAGTTATGACGTGAATGTTTCTAAAGAAAAAGAAATAAAAACTAAGGCAAGTGTAGTTTTTTTAATTGATGGAAAGGAGATTGAATGTCATGGGGAAGGAAATGGTCCAGTAAATGCTTTAGATAATGCAATAAGATCAAATTTTAAAAAAGTTACGAAGTATTATAATTTTTTTGCAGATTTAAAATTACTTGACTACAAAGTAAGAATTTTGAATACAGGAACCGAAGCAACTACTAGGGTTTTAATTGAAAGTACAGACAAGACAGGAGTAAGTTGGTTTACCGTAGGTGTCTCACCTAATATTATTGAAGCATCTTTCAAAGCTTTAATAGATAGCTTAGATTATAAACTTTACAAAGAAAAAGCCCCCGCAAACTTTAATGAAAAATAAATTTGGATTTATTTTAGTAAATCCTCAACTCGGTGAAAATATAGGTGCCTGCGCCCGATCTATGAAGAATTTTAACTTTAAAAAATTAAATATTGTTTCTCCAAAATTTGCCTTTCCCAACCACAAAACTAAAGTTACTTCAGTTGGGGCGTACGATATAATTAATAGTGCAAAAGTTTTTAAAAATATAGAGAAAGCTATTAATGAATTTGACATTGTAATATCTTTAAGTGCTAGAAGGAGAGATATAAATAAAAAACATATTTCTTTTGAAGATTTAAAAAACATTTTAATAAAAAGAGCTACCGCAAAATTTGGATTTATGTTTGGACCTGAGTCTTCCGGGTTAACAAATAAAGATATCTCTTTGTCTAATTTTATCCTACAAATTCCAACATCAAAAAATTTTAAATCTTTAAACTTATCTCACTCAGTAACAATAGTATGTTATGAAATTTTTAAGGTATTAAATAATAAATATTTCAAGAAAAAGGGTAAAAGTTTAAAGATATCTCCCAAATTTAAAATTATGTCACTGATTAAGCATTTAACAAAATTACTTGAGACAAAAGATTTTTTCTTACCCAAGGAAAAAAAACAGTCAATGTTAAATAATATAAACAATCTTATTCATAGGTTGGAACCAAACGATAAAGAATTGAGGATTTTGGCTAGTATTATAAGCTCATTGAATAAAAAAAAAGATAAACGATAATTGACAAATAGATCTGAAATCTTATAAACACTCATCTGTAAATTATGACAAAAAGACTTAAATCTAAACATAAAGTCGATCGAAGGTTAAAAGCTAATCTTTGGGGAAGACCAAAAAGTCCATTTAATTCAAGAGCTTATCCTCCTGGACAACACGGTCAAAATAAAAAAGGAAAACCAACAGATTACGGAACTCAATTACAAGCTAAACAAAAATTAAAATCTTACTATGGAAATATTAACGAAAGACAATTTAGAAACATTTATAGAAAAGCCTTGTCAAAAAGGGGTGACACAACCGAAAATTTAATTGCTTTACTTGAAAGTAGATTAGATACAATTGTTTATAGAGCAAAGTTTGCTCCAACTGTTTTTTCCGCGAGACAAATGATCAATCATGGTCATGTAACTATTAACAAAAAAAGAGTTAATATTTCAAGCTACGTAGTTAAAAATACTGATCTGGTTGAAATTAGGGAAAAATCTAAAAAACTTACTTTTATAGAAGGATCACTTCAAAGCAAAGAAAGGGATGTTCCAGAATATATTCAAATAGATGACAAAAATAAAACTGCAAAATTGTTAAGAAAACCTAAATTTTCAGAAGTCCCATATCCAGTAATTATGGAACCAAATCTAGTTATTGAATATTACTCAAGATAATATTTCAAATTTCATATTTTTTTTTATAAGTTTATTCTGTGAATCTTTTTCATATAATTAAAAAAAACTATTTTTACTTATTCATAGTCTGTTTTCTATTTGTTGGTGTTTTATTAGCATTAAACACTGGCATTACCCACGATGAATACCATGATTTGTTTGTTTGGAAAGGAAACCAAAATCTTATACTAAACAAATTATTTAACTCAAATTTAGACACAAGTTATCTGACAGGAGGTGGTTTATATTACGGAAGTGGTTTCCATTACATTTCATTTATAGTTGAATTTCTGACTTTACAAATACCTATAATTGATAATTTTGATGATATTACAAAATTATTATTGTCAAAACATATTACTGTATTCTTGTTTTTTGCAACATCAGGAATTTTTATTAGAAAAATTTTAAAGATTATAACTAATAACAATACTTTTTCTAATCTAGGATCTATTTTATATTTACTGTACCCTTACTTACTAGGGCACAGTTTTTTCAATGTTAAAGATATTCCCTTTTTATCTGTATGGTGTATTTGCACATATTACATAATCAGAATCATAAAAACATTTTTAGAAAAAGATATTATCTTAAAAAAACATATTATATTAATTTCTGTTTTAACTGGTTATTTACTTTCAATTAGAATAAGTGGAATTTTGATATTTATTCAATATTTAATTTTTATTTTTTTTACAATAGAAGTAAAAAAAATCGAGTTTTTGAAACTATTAAGAAAATATTTCAAACATTTATTTATTTTCATTTTTCTCACATTTTTTATATTTTTTTTATTACAACCAAGCTATTGGGAAAATCCACTTATTATTTTTCAAGCAATAAAATATATGTCGCAACACATTCAAACAGTTTGCACAATTACATTGGGAGAATGTATGAAAGCACAGGAATTACCCGCGAGCTATATACCCATTTGGTTTTTTTTTAAATTACCTTTGATAATTTTATTTGGCTTATCATTATACCCATTTATTGAGAGTAAAATTAAATCCCAAAGTCATAAATTATTAATTATTAATTCTTTAGGATTATCATCTTTATCTATCATCCTTTTACTTATTTTTTTTGAGGTGAATTTGTATGATGAAATAAGACAAATAATGTTTTTGCTTCCATCAATTTTCATTATTTCACTCTCTCTAATTTTCTTTTATTCACAAAAAATTTTTAAATATTTAACTTTGTTTTTTATAATTTTTTTTGTGATACAGAATATTAAAATATATCCTTACAACTATGTCTGGATAAATAATTTTTCTCATATAACAAAAATAAGTGGAGTTTTTGAATTAGATTATTGGGGTGTTTCAACTAGAAATATAGCTTCTAAAATTAATGAAATAAATTTAAAAAATTCTGAGTGTATCATCTCTAATAGAAATAATGGATTAAAGCCATTTTTAAGAGAAGGTCAATGTTTAATCCCGTTCAATGATTTGCATAAAAATAATAAAAGACCCTTCTATGTAAGTTTAATGGAAAGAGCTTTATCTAAAGGATTACCAAATAATTGCTCTTTAATTTATACCGAAAACAAAAAAATTAATTTTTCTCACGAAAAAGTTTCAATGGCAAACTTATACAAATGTGATTAATTATTTAATTCAAGCTCTTTTTTTATTTTTTCTATAAAATTCTTAATTAAAATTCTTTCCTCTTCGTCTAAATAGTTTTCTCTATCATTAGCTTTTCTCATCTCTTTTTTGATAGAATTTACGATTTCTTTTCTACCTTCTTTAGTAGAAAAATAATTTATTTTTTTGTTAATTTGACTTATTTCTTTTCCTATAGTGAGTTTAAAAACCAATATAATTGCAATGGCTGCAATTATTACTTTATAAATATAGTTTTTCATTAAATTAATTTTTTAGACTCAAGAAGTTTTTTTAGTTCTCCATTTTCAAATAACTCCTTAACTATATCAGATCCCCCAATAAACTCTCCCTGGACATATAACTGTGGTATTGTTGGCCAATCACTGTAATCCTTAATTCCTTGTCTTAAATTTTCATCTTCTAACACATTTATACCTTTAAATTTTACATTAATATGCTTTAAAATATTTGAAACTACCATTGAAAAACCGCATTGCGGTGAGTCAGGTGTTCCTTTCATAAACAAACATATATTATTCTCGTTAATAAGATTTTTAATTTTATCTTTTATTTCCATTAAATTCCCTTAGTTATTAAAGATAAAGCGTGAAGTTCATTACCCATTTTGCCTTTTAGTGATTTATAAACAAGTTTGTGTTGCTCTATTTTATTTAAATTATTAAATAATTTAGACTTAATAGTAGCTGAATAGTGATTTTTATCCCCCATTAAATCTTTAATTTCAATTTGTGCATCTGGAATAGACTCTTTTATTAATTTTTCAATTTCATTTATAGATAACGGCATTAATAATTATTATACCACTGATTATTTATTTTAAATAGGTCATTTACGTCAATATTAAATTCACTTTCTATCTCAAAATTTTTAACTTGGGTTTTACCTATATTTTCGTAATAAATTTCATTGTCATTTAACATTTTAATCACTTTATCAAGATTAGCTTTTTCAACCTCTAAAACATATCTTCCTTGATCCTCACCAAAAAAATACTCAAATTTGTTAGCTAATTTTTTTGGTTTATAGATTTTGGCTCCTAAATTTGAACCAATGGACATTTCGCTTAATGAGATTAACAAACCTCCACTAGAAACATCATGAACGCTTAAAACTAAATTTTTTCTAATTAGCTGTAAAACAGTTTCACCATTATTTTTCTCGTTGTTTAAATTTATTTCTGGCGGCAAGCCTTCAGATATCGAAAAATTTTCTTTAAGAAAACAACTTTGTTCAATATGGCCAAAGGTTTTACCAATTAAAAGAATATTATTATTCTCTTTTTTGAAACAATGATTTAGTGTTTTTGAGATATCAGGTATAAGACCAACACCTCCTATTACTGGAGTGGGAAAAATATTTTTTCGATTTGTTCCATTGTAAAATGACACGTTCCCAGATACCACTGGGAAATTTAAAAATTCACAGGCTTCTTTAATGCCCTGTATACATTCTGCAAATTCTCCCATTACTTCTTTATTTTCTGGATTACCAAAATTTAAACAGTTCGTTATAGCTATTGGATTTGCACCAACAGAAATTAAATTTCTCCAATTTTCACATACAACTTGTTTACCACCAGTAAGAGGAAATGATTTACAATAATTTGCTGAGGAGTCAACGGTTACAGCAATAGCTTTATTTGTATTATGTATTCTTATTATAGCAGAATCAGAACCTGATTTTTGAATTGTATCGCACATTACCATTTGATCGTACTGATCTGTAATCCAACTTTTGTTAGAATGATTGGGTGAAGATAAAATTTTTATTAATGCATCTTCTAATTTAATTTTTTTAAGTTGTTTAATATCTATTTTTTTTTGTATTACCTTTTTTTTAACCCACTTTCTGTCATATACCGGGGCTTTTGTAGCTAATATCTCAACAGGAATTTCTCCTTCGATCTTATTATTGTATTTAAGAGTTAAATTTTTTGAATTATTCGTTTTACCAATTATAACAAAATCTAAATCCCACTTTTCAAAAATCTTTCTAGCATGATTTTCTTTACCATCTTCTAGAATAATTAACATTCTCTCTTGGCTTTCCGATAACATCATTTCATAAGGAGACATATTATCTTCTCTGCAAGGCACTCTATCCAACTCCAACTCTATACCTAATGAACCTTTTGATGCCATTTCTACACTTGATGAAGTCAAACCAGCTGCACCCATATCTTGAATTGCAATTATAGAATCATCTTTCATCAACTCAAGACAAGCCTCTAAAAGTAATTTTTCTGTAAATGGATCTCCTACCTGCACTGTCGGTTTTTTTTCCTCTGAATTTTCGTCAAACTCAGCAGATGCCATAGACGCACCATGAATACCATCTCGACCAGTTTTCGAGCCCACATATACAACTGCTTTGTTGAGACCTTTAGCCTTTGAGTAAAAAATTTTATCTTTTTTTGCAAGACCTACTGCCATTGCATTTACTAATATATTTTCATTATATGTCTCGTTAAATTTAGTTTCACCAGCAACAGTTGGAATACCAATACAATTTCCATATCCTCCTATTCCTGAGACAACTCCATTTAATAAACTTTTAGTTTTTGGATGAGTAGTAGAACCAAAATGAATTGAATTTAAAAGAGCTATTGGTCTAGCTCCCATAGTAAAAACATCTCTTAAAATACCTCCAACCCCTGTGGCAGCACCTTGATATGGTTCGATATAAGAGGGATGATTGTGGCTCTCAATTTTAAAAACTATTGCATCATCATCTCCAATATCTATTACCCCAGCATTTTCACCAGGACCCTGTATTACCTTTTTCCCTTGGACGGGTAATTTTTTTAAATGTATCCTTGATGATTTATACGAACAATGCTCATTCCACATTGCTGAAAAAATTCCAAGTTCGAGTAAATTGGGATCTCTTTTTAAAAGTTTTTGAATAGTTTTATACTCTTCTAATTTTAGACCATGTCTTTCAACAATTTCATTTGTAATTTCCATTAATAAATCAGTTAAGTAAACTCGAAAACAAATTTACTCCATCGTCATTAGAAATAAGTTTATCTATCATTCTCTCAGGGTGAGGCATCATTCCTAGTATATTTTTTTTTGAATTAAATATTCCAGCTATGTTATCCAAAGCTCCGTTCGGATTTGAATCTAAGTTTGTGTTTCCTTTTTTATCACAATATTTAAATGCAATGAGATTATCATTTCTTAATTCCTGAAGATGCTTACTATCTGTAAAATAATTTCCTTCATTATGAGCAATATTAATTTTTAAAACCTGATTTAATTTATATTTTGAAGTGAATTGTGTTTTATTATTTAAAACTTTAATGTTTACATCTTTATTAATAAATTTAAGATTTTTGTTTCTTAACAGGGTGCCCTTCAATAGACCTGTTTCAGTTAATATTTGAAAACCATTACAAATCCCTAGGATTAAACATCCATTTTTAGCAAGTTTTATAACTTCATCAATAATTAAAGATTTACCTGCAATAGCACCAGATCTTAAATAATCTCCGTAAGAAAATCCACCCGGAATTACTATCAAATCAGTTTTAGGCAAAGAAGTTTCTTTATGCCAAATCATTTGATTTTTGAATTGCATTTTTTCTAATGCCACAGCAATATCTCTGTCACAATTTGATCCTGGAAAAACGATTACTGAAGACCTCATATTAATTTACTGATTTTATAATCCTCAATAATTAGGTTTACTAGTAATTTTTCACACATCATCTTCACTTTTTCCTCTGCTTTTTTTTGGTCATTCTCATCTACTTCAATTTCAAAAAATTTACCCTGCCTTATACTTTTAAGATTTACCATACCCATTGACATTAAAGTATTTTCTACAACTTTACCTTGTGGATCTAATACATCTTTTTTAAGCGTAACTGTGACTGAGAATTTCAATTTATTTTTTTTTAAATTTAATTGGAATAGTTTTGCCAAAATTTACTTCACTAATATTTGTTTCTTCAGGCATTATTCCCAATCTTCTCGCAACTTCCTGATATGCTTGAATTATATTTCCTAAATTTTTTCTAAATCTATCTTTATCAAGTTTCTTCTCAGTTTTTATATCCCATAGACGACAAGTATCGGGGCTTATTTCATCAGCTAAAACTATTTCTTTTTTTTCCGTATCCTTATTCCATACTTTTCCATATTCAATTTTAAAATCAACAAGCTTGATACCTATCGCCCTAAACATTCCGGTTAAAATATCGTTTATCCGTAATGTCATTTTATCAATTATTTTTATTTCATTCTCTGTTGCCCAACCAAAAGAAAAAATATGTTCTCTTGAAATTAATGGGTCATTTAACTCATCTTTTTTGTAACAATACTCTAGCAATGGTTTTTCTAACTGAGTTCCTTCTGAAATCCCAAGTCTTTTTGTTAATGACCCTGTGGAAATATTTCTCACTATGAATTCAATAGGAAAAATTTCAGCTTTCTTGATTAGCTGTTCTCGCATATTTAATCTTTTTACTAAATGGGTTCTGATACCACATTGAGATAAATTAGATAATATATACTCTGAAATTCTATTATTTAGAACTCCTTTTCCTTCAACTTTGGCCTTTTTCAAATTATTAAAAGCAGTTGCATCATCTTTGAAATGCTGAATAACTAAGTTTTTATCCTTAGTTTCATAAATTATTTTTGCCTTACCTTCGTATAATTTATTACCTTTATTCATTTGATTACTTTCTTTTCAGACAACGATTAAAAATTATATTAATTTTTTTCATATGATAACTAAAATTAAATAGTTTTTTTAGTTTATTAACAGGAATTTTGTTAATAATTTTTTTATTTGAAATAATTTCTCCTAAAAAAGAAGAATTTTCTTTCCAAGCTTGCATGGCATGTTTTTGAACAACTTTATAGGCATCTTCTCTCGTAAAACCAGCTGAAGTTAACTCCAACATCACTCTTTGTGAAAAAAATATACCATTAGTCATATTTAAATTTTTTAGCATTTTTTTTGGATAAATATTTAAATTTTTAATTATATTGGTCAGTCTAAACAAAGCGAAATCAAGTGCTGTAGTTGCATCAGGACCAATATTTCTCTCTACAGCAGAATGCGAAATATCTCTTTCATGCCATAAAGCTACATTTTCCAAAGCAGGATTAACACTGGACCTAATCAATCTTGCCAATCCTGTTAAATTTTCACTTAATATAGGATTTTTTTTATGCGGCATTGCTGAGGAACCTTTTTGTTTTTTTCCAAAAAATTCTTCAACTTCTAAGACCTCCGTTCTTTGAAGATGTCTTATTTCCACAGCAAATCTTTCAATAGAACTTGCTATAATTCCTAGTGTAGAAAAAAATTGTGCATGTCTATCTCTTGGAATTATTTGAGTGGAAATAGGTTCTACTTGAAGCCTAAGTTTCTTTGCTACATAAGTCTCAACTTTAGGATCTATATTGGCAAAGGTTCCGACTGCTCCAGATATTGCACATGTCGAAATTTCCTTAATTGAACTTTCCAATCTTTTTTTATTTCTTAAAAATTCTTGATGGAAAGTTAACATTTTAAGGCCAAAAGTTATTGGCTCCGCATGTATTCCGTGACTTCTTCCAATACATAAAGTAAATTTATGTTTTAAAGCTTGTCTTTTAATTTCAACTAGTAATTTATCAATATCTTTTAATAAAATCTCACCAGACTGTTTCAATTGAATATTAAAACAAGTATCTAATACATCTGAAGAAGTCATACCTTTATGAAGATATCTTGCCTCTTTCCCTGCTTTTTCAGTTATTGAGGTAAGAAAAGCTATAACATCATGTTTGACTTTATCCTCTATCTGAGAAATTCTTTTAACATTTATTTTTGCTTTAGATTTTACTTTTCTAACAACACCTCTTGGAATAATTCTAAGTTTTTCCATTGCTTCAGCTGCCGCTAACTCTATTTCAAGCCAAATAGAATATTTATTATAATCCTCCCAAATACTTTTTATTTCTTTTCTAGAGTATCTTTCAATCATTCAAATATTTTAATTTTTACTCAATGTAAAAATTTCACATCCATCTTTCTTTACACCTATAGTATGTTCAAATTGTGCTGACAAAGACTTATCTTTTGTAACTGCTGTCCAACCATCGTTAAGTGTTTTTGTCTCATAATTTCCAAGATTTATCATGGGCTCTATAGTAAATATCATTCCGGCTTTTATTTTTTCACCTGTTCCTTTTTTACCATAGTGTAATACATTTGGTTCTTTATGAAACTGTTGTCCGATTCCATGTCCACAAAAATCTTGAACAACAGAGAAACCCTCGGCCTCAACATGTTTTTGTATAACTGAACCTATATCACCCAAATGAATATCCTCTTTTATAATTTTAATTGCTTGCATCATTGCGTTATAAGTTGTTTGAACTAATTTTTTAGCTTTTACAGATACTTCTCCTATCTCAAATGTTTTGCTTGTGTCCCCATGCCATCCGTTTTTTAAGGCAGTGACATCAACATTTAAAATATCACCATCTTTCAAAACTTTTTCAGATGGTATCCCGTGACAAACAACGTGATTAGTAGACGTACAACAAGATTTTGGAAAACCCCTGTAAAAAAGTGGCGCAGAATACGCACCATGATCATTAAGAAATTCATAACATAAATTGTCAATTTCATTTGTCTTTACTCCTGGTTTAGCGATTTTAGAAACTTCATTTAAAGCTGCTGCAGCTATTGATCCTGCTATTCGGGTTTTTTCAAAAGCTTCTTTGTATTTATTACTCATTTAATTTAACTTTTATTTTTTGATTTAGTTTTATTCCTTTTGTTAAAAATTTACAATCATAGCAAAGAATATTTAGATTTTTTTTAACAGCTTTTTTTAAAAATTCACAGTATTCAGGATCAATATCATTAGCTAACTTAAAAATTTTACAATCATCTCTTTGAATTACATATAGAAGATAAATTTCATAACCTTTTTTTTTTGCTTTCAATAGTTCTTTAATGTGTTTTAATCCTCTAGATGTAACCGCATCTGGGAATTCTGCTATCCCTTTTTTTCTTGAAAGCGTTACATTTTTCACTTCAATAAAAGATTTCTTTTCTTTTTTAGTAACCAGGAAGTCAAACCTAGTGTCTTTACCAAATTTTACCTCTTTCTGAATCATATCTAAATCTTTAAAACCCTCTATATTTGAGGTATTTAAACCATCAAGAACAATGTTATTTGTTTGGTGTGTATTTACCCCCACCTTTGATTTTCGGTCCTCAATAATCTCCAATGTATATTTAAGCTTTCTTTTTGGATTATCGGACTTACTCAACCATACGCGACTACCTTCTTTCAATAAACCCATCATAGAACCAGTATTCGGACAATGAGCGGTAAAGATTTTATTTGCAATTTTAACATCAACAAAAAAACGTTTATATCTTTTCACGAATTCACCTGGTATTAATACTTCTTTAAAGTTCATATATAATTATTAACTTATGAAGAAAAAAAAAAAAGTAAATGCATCAATTTTAATTATTGGAAATGAAATTTTATCTGGCAGGACACAAGATAAAAATATTGCATTTTTAAGTAACTGGTTAAACCAAAATTGTGGAATAATGGTAGCAGAGGTAAGAATTATACCTGACGTTGAAAAAATTATTATAGAGAATATCCGATCTTTATCAAAAAGATTTAATTATGTTTTTACTACAGGGGGAATAGGTCCAACCCACGATGATATAACAGCTAAGTCAATTGCAAGAGCTTTTAAAGTTGGTTACGGATATCATAAAGAGGCTTACAAAATACTTGAAAGTTATTATGGTAAAAAAAAATTTAATGACGGAAGAAAAAAAATGGCAAAGATGCCAAAAATAGCAAAATTAATTTACAATCCCTCAAGTGCTGCACCAGGATTTATTACTAAAAATGTTCTTTCTCTTCCAGGGGTCCCATCAATTTTAAATTCTATGATAGAAAATTGTAAAAAATATTTAGTAAAAGGATTAAAAATTCATAGTAACACAATTAATCTTTTCACAGTAGAAAGCAATATTTCTAAACAACTTGAAGCTATTCAGCAAAAACATAAAAAATTTGTTGATATTGGAAGTTACCCTTTTTTTAGATTAGGAAAAATTGGAGTATCAATAGTTTCAAGATCAGTATCAAAAAAAAAATTAGAAATTGTAAAGAAAGATCTTTTAAAAATGATCAGATTTAAAAAAATAAAAATCTTAAAAACTTAAATTAAGCTTAAAACCTCATCTACACCAATTGAATTAATATCTTTAGTTTTATAAAGTATTTTACTATCCAGTATTTGAGTAAAATTATTTTTTGGCGCAAATTTATTTGAATCCGTAGGTCCAAATAAAACTATCATTGGAATTTTTGCTAAGGCCATCATATGCATTATACCATTATCAATTGATACGGCTGTGTTTAATCTTGAAGCCAAGGCAGTTACAAGAGCGGGGCAAGCTAACTTTGAATTTAACTCAGGAAAAATTGCTGATGGAACTTGATTTTTAATCTTTTCTATTAAATCAGTTTTATTTTTTTCAATGAAAAAAACTGGAATTTTATTTTTAGAAAGAATTTTATTAGCTAGTGAGGTAAATTTATACAAAGACCAGCTTTTTTTTCTATAATTATTTCCTTGAGTAATAGAGAAACCAACATAATTTGAATTTGGTAATAATCTTTTTGCCTCTATTAAAATTTCTTTTGGCAACCGATTTGTTTTAAATTCTATATTAATTACATCGTCTTCTAAGAACAGACTTAAGTTGTCTAAATGGTTTGCAGAATATGATTTTATCTTCCTCGTAGAAAAAAACCCCTTAAATGTTTTCGAATAGAATAAAACATGTGGAACTCTTTTTAGTATTAATGAATTTCTAAATTTTGATTGTAAGTCAATTATGAGGTCAAATTTTCCTAAATTTTTTTCAGCTACTCTTTTATTTACAAAAAGTAAATGCCACCATCTGAAACCAAAATATTTTAATTTTAAGTTTAATGTTTCTAGGCTAATTTTATATTCTTTTAATTTTCCCTCAAAATGGTTTGAATGGGCTCCTAAATAAAAAAAATTTGATTTTTTAAAATGATTTTTAAGGCTCAGTATTAGTGGAAATAATTGAATCGAGTCTCCTAGTCCACCACCAGAATTGTAAATTAAAATTTTTTTCATAGAATATATATACTTTATAAAAACGGTAAAATAATATAATAATTTGCCTTATTAAAATTAAAAAAGTAAGTTTTTTCTATATCAATTATTAGGTAAATTTATGTCAAAAAAAAATGCTTTAGAGTGTTGTAAAAATATTAGGAAAAAAATTCTTTTTTCAATTTATCATGCCAGGTCAGGACATGTCGGTCCCTCGCTTTCTTCGGTAGAATTAATTTATTCTATACTCAAGTTTGGTATTAATTATAAAAAAATTAATAGAAATAAATTTATTCTATCAAAAGGTCATGCAGCTCCAGCTTTTTACGCAGCTTTAGATGAATTTAATTTATTAAAAAAAAACGAACTTAAAACTTTAAGAAAAGTAAACAGCAGACTGCAAGGTCACCCTGATAAAAAAAAGTTAAATCATGTTGACTCAGGCACTGGCGCATTGGGACAAGGCTTGTCAATCAGTATAGGTTATTATCTCGGATCAAAATTACTAAATAAAAAAAATAAAATTTTCTGCTTATTAGGTGATGGCGAAATACAAGAAGGACAAATTTGGGAGTCAGCTATGTATATTGGGGCTCATAAAATAAAAGATATAATTGTATTTATTGATGGAAATAAATTTCAAAATGAAAGATCTATAAGTGAGACACTTCCGGAAAAAAATTTGTTAGAAAAATGGAATTCTTTTGGTTTTAAAACTACAAAAATTAACGGCCATTCTCTTCAAGCTCTCTCAAAAGTAATTAAAGGATTTTTACAAAATCAAAATAAAAAACCATTACTTGTTTACTGTGATACTATAAAAGGAAAGGGAATATCATTTATGGAAAATAATAACAAGTTTCATAGCGTGAAAGATTTATCAGAGGAAAATTATAAAAAAGCAATTTCAGAATTGAGCTAAAATGACATTAAGTATCAGAGAGGCATTTGGAAAAGAATTAGTAAAAATTGGTAAAAAAAATAAAAAAATTGTTGCAGTAAGTTGTGATTTAAAAGACGCATGTAAATTAAGTTTTTTTTTTAACAAATTTCCAAAAAGATCTTTTGAGATTGGTATTGCTGAAGCTAATGCAGTTGGAATAGCTGCTGGATTATCAATGTCGGGCTTCAGACCTTTTTTAGCAAGTTTTGCATCATTTATAACAGGTAAAAATGTAGAGATCAGAACTTCCATATCTTATAACAAATGTGGCGTTGTAATTGTTGGAACTCATGGAGGGCTTATTGGCCCTGATGGAGCAACTCAATCATCAGTGCAAGACGTTGCAGTCATGAGATCCTTGCCATACTTTGAAATTTTTCAACCTAGTACACCAAATGAAACAAAGCAAATAATCAACTATACTGCAAAAAACAAAAAACCAACCTATTTGAGAATCGCAAGAAATGAAGTGATTGAATTTTTGCCAAAAAATTATAAGTTTAAAGCTGGCACACCTTCAATTATTTATAAAGGAAAAAATAATCTTGTTATCTCGTCTGGTCCCATATTGGCTAACTGTTTTGCAGCTGTTAAAAAAATAAAAAAAAATATTGGTATTTTAAATTTATCATCACTTAAACCTTTGGATGAAAAACATATGGTAAGGATTTTAAAAAAATATAAAAATATAATTACTGTAGAAGATCACAGCATAATAGGGGGCCTTGGCTCAATAATTGCAGAAATTTGCGCAAAAAATAAGTTAAATAAAAATCTTAAAATTCACGGAATAAAAGATGATTTTGTAGATAGTGATACTCCAAGTTCTTTAGAAAAATTTTATAAATTAGACATTAAAAGTTTAGAAAAAATCTTCAAAAAATTTTTTAAGATATAGATATGTTTTTGATTAAATAATTTGGCTTGATTTTGTTATTAGATATTACTTTATTTACCAAAGTTTTAGATTTAATTTTATTTAACTTTTTAAATCCATCAAAAACTAAAGCAGTAGATATACCATAATTTTTTCCACCTAAAACATCAGTGTTTAAATTATCTCCAATAATTACTGCAAATTTTTTATCTTTATTCTTAATTATATTTTTAAAAATATTTAAATTTGGTTTACCTATAAAATGAACTTTACCACCAAAGTCACTATATTTTTTTGCGATATATCCAATTTGATAGTATCTTTTATTATTTTTAATGTTGTATAAATCAGGGTTTGTACAAATCATTGGAATTTTTTTTTTTGATAGATATTTTATTTTTTTCAAAAGATTTTTATGATTTTTTCTTGGTTTCAAGGAAAGTGATAGTATAAATTTGCATTTAGTATAATCAAAATTTTCTACTTTTAGTTTATTAACAAGATCCTGCTCCATTTCATTTGAAATAATAAAGGCTTTTTTTCTCAAAATAATTCTAGAAATAATGTTTTTTTTTGAATTACGTGTGATTTTTAAAAGTGTTTCTCCAGCAGTAATAATCTTATCAAAATAAGAAAATTTTAGATTAATTTTTTTTAATGTTTGTGTTTTAAACTCTACTAAAGTCTGCGAAGTGTTAGAAATTAAAATTAATTTTTTATCTTTAATCCTTTTTAAAGAATTATTTGTATATTTAAAAATTTTGTTACCATTATGAAGAACTCCCCATTGATCAAATAAAAAAAATCTATATTTTTTTGAGAGATAATTCATATCAGTTTTTTTCATTTGAATATCTCCTCCCAGTAATTATAGCTTTTTAAATGTTCTGGCAAACTCCAAGAAATAAATTGATCAACTTCAAAATTGTAAATTTTCTTTTTATCTTTAATTATTTTATCCATTGATGTGGCTACATAGTATTCGTTATTTACCGTAATTTTATTTTTCATCATGTGTTCTATACATTCAATTAGAAGTTTAATACTTTTAAAATAAAATATTCCAGTAACCGCATAATCGTTATTTGGATTTTTACTTATCGTTTTTTTTTCAGATATAGAAGTCACCCTTTCTTTTTTGACTTTAACATAAGCATGTGAATTGGGACTTTCATCAGCAAATGGATATTGTCTCCATGTGAAAATAATTCCATCTGGCTTTTTTTTGAGTAATTTATAAAATTTTTTATAATTTATTATAAAACTTATATCACATGAACTGATAATAGCAGGCTGATGACGTGGTAATTTATCTTTAGCAAGTAGAATAGTTTCAGCCATACCTTTTGTTTTTCTATTAATTAGAAAATAATTTTGAAGTGTCTTGTTTTGGGAAAAAATATTTTTAATTTTGAATTTAACAAAAGTTTTCTTTTTAAAAATAAATAAATTTTTATTTCTATTTGGCAATCTATTGATAGAATTTTCAAACATTGATTTACCCGATATTGGTATTAATGGTTTTGGTTTATTATATCCTAATTCTTTATGTCTTTTACCTTCACCAGCTGCTGGAATAATATTTAAAATTTTACTACCTTTGTGCTTATCAAATTTGAAAAATTCATCTTTGAAAAATCTTTTCCAAAATATATATTCCTCGTATTTTTTTTGATTACCAAAATCAATAAAATTTTTAACAAGAAAGTATTTTACTTTTTTATTTCTAAGAGAATTTTTAAATAAATGTGCTAATTGTATATTAATTCTTTTTGAGTCGTTTTTCTTAATAAATTTCGAATTCAATTTATTAAAAAATTTTACATTTTTAAAAAAATATAAACCCGCGCTTGTAAAATGTTTCTTATTATTTGAAACACCACTCTTAATCATTATAGATGAAATATTGTTACCATAGACCTCAAATGTATCTTTTTTAAAGTCCTTTGAATTATTTATGTAATCCTTTATTCCAAAAAAAGCTAAGTCGCACTTTAACAAATGCTTATTTAATTCAACTTTATTTTGAATAAAATTAAATAAAGCATCTGGATTAAGAATTAAGATAGGAACGTTTTGATTAATTATATCTTTCACTCTTAAAATAGTATCAATTTGATTATTCGAATTTTTGAGATTTATGAAATTAATTTTTGGACCTTTATTAAATTTAATAAATTTTTGATCCTTTTTTTTACATATTAATATAATCTTTGAACAAAATTTAAAATTGTTAAATATATGATTTAATAAAAAATTGTATGTTTTATTAAAGAAAAAATTATTTTTGTTAAATATATTTTTGCGTCTTTTACCCATTAAAGGTATTATCAAAATCGGCTTCATATGAAAAATCCTAATTTAGTCATAGACATAGGTCAAACTTTTATAAAATTTATAGTTATAAATAATAATTATAAAATTATCGATCATATAATAATAAATAATAATTTATTAATTAAAAGGAGAGTCTTAAATTATAATATAATTAAATTAAAGAATATTATAATCTTTAATACTAAAAAGATTTTAAGAAAACATTCTATAAAAAAAATAATTTCAATTACCCATGGTTCTGCAAGTTTTTTCATAAATAAAAAAAAAGAATATTTTAGCGGACCTCATTTTAAACAAAGATCTACAAATTATTTTGATAACTCATTTTTTAAAAAAATAAATAAAAATGACTACACACATTCAATAAAATTAGAGCACTTCCATAATCTAGGAAAATCTTTCTATTATTTGTTAAAAAATAAAAAAAAATTTAAAATTAATAAGATACTAACATTTCCCAGTTTAATAAATTTTATTCTTACAGATAAATTATTTTTAGATAAGTCTTATTTGGCATGTCATTCTTTTGCATGGAATTTTAAACAAAAAAAACTAATAAACTATTTCAGAAAGGAAAAGAAAATTTTTCCTCAAATAATTGAGTCTGGAAAAAAAATCGGTAACTTGAAAAAAGAATATTTCAGCGATTATAAAGTAGAAGTATTTAATGGAATACATGATACTTCTGGCTCATACCTTACGTTAAAAAAAAATTTTAATTTTGATAATGCAATTTTAATAAATACAGGCACTTATTTCATTATATCAAAAAAAGTTAAATTTAAATCCTCTATTGATAAAAATTTTTATTATAACTATGGAGCAGATAAAAATTTATATTTATGCAAACGTTTTGAAGCAGGTTTAATTTATCAAAAGTTTAATCCAAAAATGTTATTTTCTAAAAAAAAATTTAACTTAACCGAAATTGATAATTTTCTAAAAAATTGTAAGAATCTACAAATTTCACAATTAAGAAAGATCAATCAAAATAATCAAAAAAAAGATTATTTTAGATTAAACTTTTACATTGCAAATCAACTAAATAAACGAATAGCTATGTTTACAAACAAAAAAAAAATATACAAAATAATAATAGACGGTAGTTTTGTTAAAAATTATATTTTAATTTATTTTTTAAAATATTTAGGTAATTATGAAATTTATTTAAATAATGTGGAATATGTAAACGGTATTGGTGCTGCTACTTTTTTAATTAATAAAAAACCTAGAATAACTTATACAAAAATGAAATGATATTAATTGCTCATAAAGTCAATAATTTAAAAGATTTGAAAAAAATACCATCAATATATGGTATTGAGATAGACGTTAGGGATTTTAACAATTCATTAATTTTACAGCACGATCCATTTGTAAAAGGTGAAAAAATTGAAAATTTTTTAAGAAAATTTAATCACAAATTTATAATTTTTAATGTTAAGTCAGAAAGAATAGAGTTTAAAATTTTAAATTTAATAAGCAAATATAAAATTAAAGATTATTTTTTTTTAGATTCCAGTTTTCCAATGATAAGACTGCTGATTAAAAAAAATATAAAAAATATTGCATGTCGAGTATCAGATGAAGAAGATCTTAAAACTGCTATAAATTTAAAAAATAAAATTAAATGGATTTGGTTTGAAACACAATTTACTTTTAAGAAATCTTACTCGAAATTAAGAAAATTAAAAAAAAATAAATTCAAAATTTGTATTGTATCTCCAGATTTACATAAGAAAAAAATTAAATTTATCAAAAGTGAAATATCTTACTTGAAAAAAAGTAACTTAATCGATGCTGTTTGTGTCAAAAATAAAAACTTTAAATATTGGATTTAAATAAAATTTTAAAGCCTCCAATGATATGTTCAAACCCACCTCTTAATTTTTTGAAAATACTATCACTAGATCCCTGGCCATATTTTCTGCTTTTTTTATTAAAATTTACATTGAACCTTTGAATTTTATAATTCATTTTCTTTGCAGCGTATAAAAGATAAGCATCAATTAAAAAATCTTTTGGGTGATAGTTAATTTTTTTAAGAAGATCTTTTGAAAATGCATTCGGTTGAGCGTGAATATCAATTAATTGACTAAATAGAATTAATGATAAAACATAGTCACATGATCTGGAAAAAATTTCATCAATTAAAGTCCAATGATTTCTCTTTCTATTTATTCTTCTTCCTTTAATAAAAACATTATTTTTATTATTTTTATTTAATAGACTAATAACTTTTTTTATATCATTAATTTTTGTTTCTCTATCGGCATGAGTGTAGCACAAGTATTGACCACTGGATTTTTTAAATCCTTGAAAAACACCATTACCAAACCCAATATTTTTTTTTATTTTAATTACTTTAATGTTTAAAATTTTATTTTTTTTTTTAAAATAGCTTAAAGTTTTAAATGTTAAATCTATTGAACCATTATCTACTAAAATTACTTCAAGATTTTTATATCTCTTCAATTTTTTTAAGTTTTTAAAAAGATATTTTATGTTTCCTTCTTCATTATAGCACGGAATTATAAGGGATACTTTATACATAATTTACTTTTATTTATTTTTACAAGGGTTATTAAATTTTTTTTTTGATGGTACAGCCATTGGCACAGCTAAATGATAGTTTTCGTGAAAATTGTAATTTTTATCATAAGCTAAATCAGAATAGAATCTTTTATTTAAAAGACCTGATAAAAGATCTGACATAATTATATTTTTAGGTTTTTTAACAAATTCTATATCTGAGGGACATAAGTAAGATTTGTTTTTATAATTATTTAAATCCATTAAATTTATTAAAATATAGTTATCAACTTTATTTTTCGAAAGAAAATAGGTAGAATTTATAAATAGAATTATGACAATAATTGATAATTTATTTTTAATATCAAGCTTACCTCTGATAAATACATAAGCTAGACAAAAAACAAAAAATATTTCAAGAATATATATTGCAGGCAGAGTAATATGATTATGTAAAAAAGTTGATAAGATAGTATAAACAGTTATCGTCAAAAGAATTGTTAGTTTTAAAATATAATCTAGATTAAGAGAGATAAATATCCATAGCAGCGGAACTAAAAAATAAAAATTTAAATTTTCGAGCGTAAATGAGTTAAGATAAATTTCTATTTTTTCACTAAATGATAATTCAATCAAAGGCGCTTTCAAGCCAAGAATTAAAACAGCAATAAAAGGAAAAATTAAAGCTAAAAATAAGATTATAACATTTTTAATTTCAAATAAACTGTTTACCAAAAGTTTAAATTTTTTCTTTAAATTTAAATTTATTAAAAATAATAAAATAATTAATGAAAAAAAAATTAATAAATTATTTATTATTTTGAAAGTAAAAGTAGGTCTCCACATTGAAAGATCACCTAAAAAATGAAATTTTCCCCAAACATTTTCTGAAGAAATAAAAGTAACAACAAAATATAAGAAATATAATAAAATAAAAAAAATTGAAATTTTATCAAACTTTATTCCCTTTAAGTCAGATAAAAATTTTTTATTTAAATTTTTTATAAAGATATTTAAAATGAAAAAAAATGATAGTATTAAATTTTTAAAAGATCCGAAAATTAATAATAAATTTGAAAGAACTAAATTGTCTTTATCTTTAACAAATAAATTTTTAAATATGAAATATAACGCAAATATAACAATAGTTTGGTTCCCAAACATTGACCAATTTAAGTTTGAAACAAAGAAGAAGTAGAAAAAAATATTTAAATAAAAGAATATTATAAAAATATGATAAATTGAATATCTTTTCATATTAATTCTATTTTTTAGAAAAAAAATCAGATCAATAAAAAAAAGAGAGAAAAAAAAAGCTTTTAAAAATAAAAGACTCAAATATCCAAAAGAACTAAAAAAATTAAGATATATCGAATTAAAACTTGCTTGAAAGAAATAAAATGAAGCCCATTCCATGGGATACATAGATGGAATCCTTATTCTTGAAAAGTAATCAGCATTTATAATTTCTTGAATAGGTGAAAAATAATAAATTAGATGCAAATCATAGGGTATATTTATTAAATTCTCTTTTAGATCAATTGGATAAAAAAAATATAAAGTTAAAAAATAAACTACAGGTATAGTTACTATCTTAACTAAATCATTTTTAAGCTGTTCTTTAAACTCTAAATAAATTTTTTTTTTGAAAATGAAAATTATAAAATTAATTAAAAAAAAAATTATTAATATATATTTTGCAAGAATAGCAAAAAAATTAACCAGTATTGCTATTAAGATCCCAAACGTTGAAGTTGAAATAATTGAACAAAATAAAAGATTTTTTGAATTTTTCTTGAGAACAAGCCTTCCTAAAGGATATGATAATAAAAAGACAGCAATAAAATTTATAAAAAAAATAAGCTGAATTATAAAAATATTTGTATTTTCTAATGATTTTAAAAATTCCATATTTAAATTTGGTTAGTTCTTAAAATTTATTTTTGAATTTGTATTATCCAAAATAAATTAAAATCAATCACTCCTAATTTAAAAGGAAAATATTCTTCTTTAATAACATTAAATTTTTTTTTCAAAATTACATTTAGATTAAATATTGAATTTACATGCTCACATGCTGCATGGTAATCATGATCGTAATCAACGGATCTTTTTTTCATAACAATTTTGAAAATAAATCTACCAAATCTATAGAGCAAACCTGGGTCGCATGGTAATGCCATAGATATAATTCCTCCTTTTTTTAAAACTCTCATCATTTCATTAGTAAATTTTTCTGGTTCTAGAATATGTTCTAGACAATGCGATATGACAATTCTATCAAAGTGATTATCATTAAAAGGAATCTTTTTACCATCGTAATAATCAAATTTAATGTTCTTATAATTTTTATTTATATATTCTTTTACATTTTCTGCAGTTTCAATATCTAAACAATAGTATTCTTTAAAATCATTTTTAACAAAATTTATATGCGGATGAAACCCACCGCCTATTTCTAAAATTTTTTCAGTATAACCGAAATCGAATTTTTCTAAAATTACATGATTTTGTCTCATTAACTTCCCAGAGAGACCAGAATAATAATTTTTATGATAATCGTCTTCAGTATATTTTGCTTCTTGTTTCATAAATAATTTTTAATTGTTAGTAACTATATATAATAAATTTATTAAGATTTTAATAGTTCCTTTTATAATATTTGATTTAGATATAATTATTATTTATTAGATAAGTTAATGTATTTCAAAAAAAAGGCTTATTATAAACACTCGGAAAACAGAATGAGTCACGAGGGAGATATTCTTTCTGCTAGAAAATATTTTTTTAAAAATGAAAATAAGAATTTGTATTTTTTGTTGAAAAATAGATTTAATTGGATGAATAAATTTATAAATAAATCTGATAAAATTATAGAGCTTGGCTCAGGAGCCTCATTATTGAAAGAATTTATAGACTCTAAAAATTTAGAGACATCTGATTTTACTAACTTTGATTTTTTAGATTATAAGAATGTTGATGCAACAAATACAAATTTTGCTAATGAACAATTTGATAAAGTAATTTCCTCAAATTTGATTCATCATTTAGCTTTTCCAATAAAACACTTTAAAGAAGTCTTTAGAATCTTAAAACCAAATGGCTATTATATTATCCAAGAGGGAAATTGCTCATTACTTTGCCAATTAATGATAATATTAATGAAACATGAAGGTTATGATTTTTCATCTGACCCATTGAATGAAAATATTCCTTGTAATGATGAGAATGATTTATGGTCTGCTAATGCAGCAACACCCAATTTAATTTTTTCAAATTTTGATGATTTTAATAATAAGCTAGGACAGAAATTTAAAGTAATAGAACATAATTATAGTGAAATTTTTTGTTATCTTAATTCAGGCGGAGTTATAGCTAAAACAAAATATATACCTTTAAATGAACTTTTTCTTAAATTTGTTTTACAAATTGATAAATTATTATCAATTTTTCCTAAAATTTTTCCATTACAACAAAGTATTGTCTTAAAAAAAATTTAAAGAAACAAGGAAATTTTTTTATTGCATTAAAACTAAGGCTTATTAATGTATAAACAATACAAATTTTATGAACTTAGAAAGAGAAAAATCCTCATTTAGAGACAATAAAGCAACAGTTTTTTTCTCATCTGATAGAATATTTAGAAAAATTATTAAGAATTTAAATATAGATTATGATAAATTATTATCCTCAAACTTTTTTAAAGAAAATAAAAATCGAATAGTTTCTACAAAAATATTATCTTCTCGGGATGTCCATGAGCTAAATTTAAAAGAAAATGAAGAAATTGTTTGGTTAGAGCACGAAAAACTAGAAAACATAATTTATCCATATGAGTTAACTTTTGATCAATTAAAGGATTTTTCAATTTTTTTTTTAGATTTATACCTAAGTGCTTTAAAAAATTCATACGATATAATTGATGCATCAGCTTTTAATATTCAATTAAAAAACAATAAGCCAATCTTTATTGATTTAGGATCTTTTACTGATTATAGAAATGAAACAAATATAATTTGGCTCAAGCAATTTTGTGAAAATTTTTTTGCACCGTTATTGATAAAATCAAAAGCAAAAATAAATTTTAATGATTTTTTTAGGGCAAACATTGAGGGTATTGATTTAAAAATTGCATCCAAAATTCTTCCATTATCTACTTGGTTTAATTTTAATGTAGTGATTAACATACATTTACAATCATATTTAAACTCAAAAATTTCATCCTCGACTAAACTTAATTTGCCTGGCAAAAAGAATTTAAATATCAGGCAAAAAGTTTTTATTGCAGAAAGTTTAAAAAAAACAATTAGTAAACTTTTCGCAAAAAAAACATCATATTGGTCTTCGTATTCTAAAGTTAACTCTTATTCGAGTGAAGATTATGGAAAGAAAAGTAATATTATTTCCAATTTTATAAAAAATGAAAAAGTTAATTCACTAATAGACTTAGGATGTAATGATGGGTATTTTTCAAAAGTAAGTTTCGATAGTGGAGTAAAAAAAATTGTTGGAGTTGATTACGATTTAGATTCTTTGAATGATGCCTATCTGAAATTCAAGCAAACTTCTGAAAATTTTTTAGCTATTTACCAAAATTTTACAAATACATCTCCAGATATGGGCTGGATGGGAGAGGAAAGAAAAAGTTTTCTAAAAAGATATAAAAATAAATTTGATGGTATGATTTGTTTAGCTTTTATTCATCATATCTGTGTAGGAAATAATGTTCCTTTGGAACAATTTGTTGATTATATAGGAAATTTTTCTAAAAATATTTTGCTTGAGTTCGTATCTGATAAAGATCAAATGGTTAAAAATCTTTCAGTTAATAAAAAAAATTTAATGAATAATTATACTTTAGAAAATTTAAAAAAAATTATTAAAAATAAAAATACTATAATCTCAGAAAATCAAATAACTGCTACACGGTTTTTAATACATTATAAAAATGAAATATAGCAATTATCTTTCTATAAATTTTTTTTTGTCTATTATTGGTATTTATCTTAGCTATTTTTATTTTGGAACAAGAACTTATTTTTATCCAAAATATCTTACATTTGAAATATTTAAAAGCGCCATAATACTTTCTATATTATTTACATTAGTGGTTCTATTAACTAAAAGCTTTATAAATCGCTTATTTCCCAAAATAATTTTTAATTTTTTCGAATCTATTTTGTTCGGAACAGTATTTTTTTTTATTTATTTTTACGTCATCAGGTTTTCTGATTTAAATTACGAAAGCATTTATTTATCTTATTTTACTGATCAAAATTATTTATTTAAATTATCGTATTATTCTTTTCCTTTTTTTATCCCTTTTTTTATAAGTTTTTTTTTAAAAGAAAATTTGCTTTATAAAATTAATAAATTTTTATTCATTTTATTGATAATCTTAAATTTTTTATCGATAACGAGAATTTACAAATTATACAATAACGATGAGATAGCATTTAATTCAAGAAATGATTATAAAAATTTTCAAGTAGAAAATGCAGATAATAAAAAGATAAAAAAAAAGGTGATATTTATTATTTTTGATGAATTCGATCAGTTTTATTTTGAAAAGAATTTAAAACATCTAAATAATCTCAAAAAAATTTATTCTACATCTTATGTTAATAAGAATTTTTTTACACCTGCAATGTATACGATAGATTCTGTACCTGCAATTTTAACAGGCAATTCTATTAAAAAAAAATTTTTTAAAAAAAATGATCTATATTTTTATAATTTAGAAGATCAATTAGTGCAATTTAATTTTAAAAACTCAATATTTAATCAAACAAAATATAAAAATTTTTCTTCAAGTATTTACGGCCTATATCACCCGTATTGTAAAACTTTTACTGTTCAAAATTGTTATGATTCAATTAACTTTTCAAGGTTAAAAATTAGTATTAAAAAATCATTTCAATATTTTTTCGATGTAACTTATTTAGTTAAATTATACTCTCAATATAAAAAAATATTCAATCGTCAATTAAATAATCAAAAACTTGAAGATAATTTAACTTCTCGTATTATGTTTGAGAACTCAGTTAATTTTATTAATTCAAATACAAATTTAGTATACATTCACTACGATTATCCACATATCCCATTAAAGACAAATGGATTAATAACCCTTGATAAGAAATTTGAAAATCTTTCAGATTATGAAAAAAACTTTTTTTTAGTTGATAAAACAATTGCTAATATTGAGTCATCGATAAATAATCATAAAAATTCGTTATTGATAATAACCACTGATCATTGGTTTAAAGGTCATTCGGAAGATAAAGCATATCCTGGAGTTTTTTTCTCAAAGATAATAGGTGATAATAATTATTTTGAAGGGAGTAAAGATAACAATTCATCAAGTATTAAAGATCTAATTGATAATTATTATGATGGAAGTATACTTAACAATAACGATATAAAACTATTTTTTGAAAAAGAAAGTAACCATGAAATATTTCGTAGGTAATTCAATCAAATTTATTTATTCTGTTTTTTTGTTTTTATTACTTATGAATTCTAATTCACATGCATACATTGATCCAGGAACCGGTGCTTTTATTATTCAGTCTATATTAGCAATTATCGGATCTATTGTTTTTTACTTAGGCTATCCAATTAGGATCATTAAAAATATTTATAATAAAATTTTTGGAAGAAAAAAAAAAGATGATAAATAGATATAATAATTAGAACGTATATTTAGAGCTTATTTTTTATGTTCTTTACTGTGATCAATTCAACCCTAACAATATTCGATTTTAATAAAAAAGTTGTAAATTGAATATCCTTTTTTGATAGAAATTTATTTAATACTTAATTCTAAAATATGAAATATAAAAACTGGAAACAAATTTGGAATAAAAATGCAAAAACAATTAAACCTAAAAATTTAAAAGATTTAATAAAGTTAAACGGTCACTCTAGTGCCACTTCTGAAATAAAAGAAAAAGATTGGAAAAAATATACAAATTATTTCACTAAAAAATACAACTTTAAACAAAACCACTCTATTTTAGAAATCGGGTGTGGAAGTGGTGCTTTTTTATATTTTTTTTTCAAAAAAAAAATACAATGTTTCGGTATTGATAATAGTGCAAATTTAATCAAAATTGCAAAAAAATTTTTTAAAAAAGAAAATTTTCATACAGGAGAAGCAAACAATTTATCAAAGATAAAAAATAAAAAAATTGATTTTATTTTTGCAAATTCAGTTTTTCAATATTTTAAAAATTTAAAATATGCAACACAAGTTTTAGATGAAATGGTTAGAATATCACACTCAGAAACAAGAATAATAATTTTGGATGTACCCGACAAAAATAAATACAAATTATGGAAAAAATCTGCGATAAAAAAAATAGGTATTTCTGAGTTTAAAAAAAATTATAAAAATTTAAAACATAAATTTTATGATAAATCTTTTTTTTATAATTATGCATTATCAAAAAAATTGAATATATCTATTTTAAATCAAAAATTAATCAAAAAAGAAAACAGTAAATTTAGATTTAATATTTTTTTAAATAAAAAAAAATAAATCTTTTTAAGACCAAGTTTTTATTTAAAAAACGATAATGATGGTTCTAATTGTCTAAAACAAGCTATTAGTCCCCATTTTATTATCTAGCCCTTTAATTAACATTAGAAATAGAGGTTAATTTTTTGTGTAGACTAGAAGATAGAAAAGGAAAATAATTTTTTTTTACTTATTTAAAACTCTTGTGTATTAATATATTAACAATAACAATAAAAATAACGACGTGCCCTCGTGGTGAAATTGGTAGACACAAAGGACTTAAAATCCTTGCCCTTTTGGGAGTGCCAGTTCGAGTCTGGCCGAGGGCACCAAATAAAAAATGAGTAAACCTTTAATAATATCTGATAGCAACTCGAAATCTTTAAAGATTAAAAATCAAATTAGAAAAATTTTTAAAAATACATCGCTGAAAAAAACAAATGTTGCAATTGTTGTTGGAGGGGATGGGTTTATGCTTAAAACTTTAAAGAGAAATAAAAAAACTAAAAGATATTTTTACGGTGTAAATTCCGGAAACTACGGTTTTCTTATGAATAAATTTTCTAAAAATTCGTTAATTAAAAATATTAATAAGTCGAATATGATTAATATTTCACCTCTGGAAATGATTGTTACTAATAGAAAAAAAAATATCAAATGTTTAGCTATTAATGAAGTCTCTATATTGAGACAAAGTAGACAGGCAGCAAATTTATCTATTAAAAATAGATCAACTTATATAATGAAAAATTTAGTTTCTGACGGCGTGTTAGTATCTACGCCGGCAGGTAGCACTGCGTATAATTTATCAGTGCATGGACCAATACTTAGTTTAAATTCTAAAAAAATTTCTATTGCACCTATAAGTGCTTTTAGACCAAGAAGGTGGAGAGGAAAAATTGTTAGTGATAAATCAAAAATAACTATTCTAAATTTAAACTCAAATAAGAGACCAGTTAGTGCAGTAGCAGACAATGTAGAAATTAGAAATGCAAAAAAAATTATTATAAAAGTACAAAATAAAATTAGATTCAATTTACTATATGATCAAAATAAAAGTCTCCAAAAGAAAATTAAGTTAGAACAATTAAGAAAAGAAACTTATTAAAAGTGGTGCCCTCACACGGACTCGAACCACGAACCTATTGATTACAAATCTTCAAGCAAGGTACATTATTCTTTCTATTATCATTGATAATAAAGGATAGTGGAGTCATCGGTCAAGAAGTTTAATCTTGGACACCACAATGAATTTATTTATAATAGTGAAATGAAAAAATTTTTAGCTATTATCATTTTAACCTTATGTTTCATAATACCATCCCAAGCTAATGATATAGAAGACTTTGAGATAGAAGGGATAACAATTTTTAGCAACCTGTTGGATCAAGCAGAAAAACTTGGTGTAACAAAAGAATTTATATTGAAGAGAGAAATCGCATTTTATCCAAATAGCAAAAGAATTGGTATGTTACGTTTTAAAAATAGAGGAACTTTTCAAATTTATGATAGTGTTCAATTTAATTTGGATACAAAAAATTATAAAATATATACTGTTACGGGAATACTAAGCAAAAATACAGAAACAAAAGAAAAGTGTTTAAAAAAACAAGATGAAATTATAAAATCTTTGCATGAAATGGCTCCTTCCGCAAAAAAAGTGGTTGATAGATTTTTAAAACATCCCATAGATAAATCAGGAAAAAGTATTTCAAATGGTATTTATTTAGATTTTCCAAGCGAAGGTACTTTATCGGCTGAATGTTATATTTGGAGCGAAGAATTAAAAAATGAAGGTTACGATAATAATTTAAAAGTAAATATTGAGTCTCAAGAAGGAAGAGATTTTCTTCAAAATGAAGCTTATTAATGTATTTAAAGGCATTTTTAACAATAATGATTTTAACTTTTACCCTTCAATCCTGGACCAAAGCTGATGATATTAGTGACTTTCAAATAGAAGGTATGAGTATAGGGGATAAATTGTTAGATTTTATGAGTATTAATGAAATAAAAAAAGCAGAAGAAAACTCAACTTATTATAAAGATAAAAGATACATAGTAATTTTTTCAAATAAAAGTTCGGAGAAATATCAACAAATAGAAGTAACTTATAAACCAAACGATAAAAACTTTTTGATCCATAATTTAGTGGGCAGGATTACCTATCCTGATAATTATAAAAAATGCAAAAAAGATAAATCTGATATTGTTTTAGAAATAAAAGGGCTATTAAAAAATGCCGAGATGTTTGAGAGAGAATCGCCACACGCTACAGATAAATCCAATGAGTCAATTGTAGATCAAACAGATTTTTATCCAAAAAGTGGTGGTTTTGCTAGAGCTTCCTGTACTGATTGGTCTGAAAAAATGTTTACTAAAAATGGTTGGGAAGATACTCTTAAGGTAATGGTTGGTTCTGAGGAATTTTTAAATTTTGTAACATATGAAGCTTATAATTAATATAAAACACTAATTAGACATAACAAATTTTTTTATTTTATAAAAATTATATGAAAAAAATTATCACAATAATCTTTTTAATAAAACTTATCTCAATTCCCGTTCATGCTGAAAGTATTAAAGATATTGAAATTGAAGGAATAAGTATCGGCGATAGTGCATTAAAATATTTTGATGAAGAATTAATTAAGATGAGCTCACACAAAATACCACGAACAGACAATAAATATGTTTTTGCTGCAATTTATGACAACAGGTTTGGTGAATACAGCAATACTTCAAAATTTAAGTACAAAATTTATGATGTTATAGAAATATATTGGTTAAAGAACGATAAAAATTACACTATTGAAGTGTTAGCGGGGGCATTATCAAAAAACGTTGGAAAAAGCTTTTCTTCAGAGAAAGAATGTGTAGCTTTAAAAGAAAATATATTTGATGAAATTAAACCTATTTATCCTGATGCAAAAGTTATACGCAGAGATGAGGCAGCTGCAGTTGATACTACTGGCAAAAGCATGTCTTACAGAACTGGCCTTAAAATCGATCCAAAATCCAAATATTACGAGGTAGAGATTTCTTGTATATATTATAAAGGTAAAATTGCAGAAACTTATGAGAGTTCTGCTGGCGTCGTAATAAAAACAGATAAATACAATGACTGGTTAATGAAACAGGTTCTAGTTAATTAGTTCTATCATGAACATCACCTCTACATTAAAAACTAAATATTTGTATAGAAGCTAATAAATAAACCAGTCCTAACCAGGTTCTAAGTCTTTTATTTACAATTGTTACCATTCTTTGATTTCTAACTATAAACCTACTAAATCCAATACTCATAAAAGTGGGTATACAACAGAAGATATAGGACAATAAAATATATTTATCTAATGCAGTCAAATAATTTAGCTTAGGAATATCATCTGAAAAAACAAAGTTATATGCAATCAAAGCTAATAGAGCAACTATAGAAGTTGTCAATCTAGACTCTAGGTGGTGAGTAGGAATCCATAAAACAAACCACGCGACACTTAGTATTAGAAACACAGGGATAATAATTTTATAAACGTAATGAGCAGAATTTCTTTCGATATCTAAAACTAAGTTGATAGAATTTTCATGGAAAGGATAAGTTTTATTCGTATAAGGACTGTAATAATTTTCTAAGATTAATACTTCACTTTCTATATTGGTATTGCTAACGGTCCATTCTTTTAGATAATTTTTAGAGATGTTATTTATGTATTCCTCTAATCCTAAAAATGCACCTCTCTCAGGCGTTAAAAAATGTACTGCGCCATAACCTGTTTTTGGCCATATCTCTGAAATGTTTTGACTGCTATGCGCATTAGTACGGATTGAAACTTTTAATTTCTGTTTATCAAAAGGAAACTTTTTAAAATCAAAAACTTGTCTGAATTGTCCTATACCAAGTTCGGACCTAATAGTTTTTACTTCATTGTTATCATAAGTAAAAAATATAGGATAACATCCTTCAGGAGGGACCGGAGTTCCAGTACCTGTTCTTATATCAACATCATATTTGTATTCATTAATACGAATTTGGTCTATGGGATATGGTCCAATATAACGTTCAGCACAATATTCATTGTCCCCCAATAACCCTTCAGCTAATGAATTAAGCTCAGGTCTTTTATTAGTAAAGTTTGCTTCAAATGTGATTTCTAGCAACCCTTTGTTAGTATCAATGTTATTTATAAATTCTAAATAAAAATTAGATAGCTTTATATCATTGTAATCATAGATGTTGGGTTTAAGAGAGATTATTTGGTTATCTTTAAAAGTAAGTTTTGCTTCAACTTTTTGTTTATGAAGTTTTATTATTTCTTCATCTGAAGTTTGAGATAAATCTGTATCATTATATTTTTTAATAGAAACACCTGGTTGAATATCTTTGTTAAATAAAGAAAATCTTATAATAGGTAAATTTTGATTATCTCTTTTTATGATAATTTTCTTGTTATTTTTATCCCAAGCAAAATCATAAAATATTCCAATATCATTCCTTCTTTCCTGAAAAGGGTATTGTCCAATAATTTCTGTATAGTTTTCACTTATTTTATTGTGAAATTCTTCTACATCTGCTTTAGCTTGAAAAAAGTCAGATAATACAATGCTTAAAAAAAGCAATAAAAGAAATTTATATTTCATCAAGTTCATAAACAATAAGTTGAGTTTGATTTATTATAATCATAATATTTGAAATGGCAAAAATAAGAAAAAGCGCCTCTATAGAGAGTGGTTTAATGGAGGTTTTAAAAATCTTATCTGATGAAGAGATAAACAGAGCAATCGGCAAAACTTCCTCATATCTTAGAAAATGCAGTAATCCTGATTTAGCCCAACAAATTGATCACAACGACTCATTTAAACTTGATCAAGCCTGTATTCAAAAAGGCAAAGCTCCACCTTTACTTACCGCTTACGAGTATATGATTGCACAGTTGTTAGAGAAAGCTGATAATTTTGAAAATAAGGATATTAACGAGATGTTAGTAAAATCTACAATTTTGCATGGAAAACTCACGGAACTTGTTAAAGACGCTAAGGATCCTAAAGGCGAGAAGGGTGTTGAAATATCGGCTTTAGAAAAAAAAGATATTTTTGAAGCAATAACGGATCTAGAAAATAAAATACTTAAAATTAAGCTTACGATTGATGGTAAAAGAAAAAATGATTAAAGCACTTATGATATTTTTTCATATCTATCCCATGAACCATCTTGATCATTATCATAAGCCATAATATCTGAAGAACCATTATCATCTTCATCTATTTCAGCTCTATCAGCATTACCGTCTAAGTCATCATCAAATAGAAATATTTCAAAGTTTCCATTTTCATTCTCATCAAAAGCTACTGTCTCAATAATACCATCTTCATTTGCATCTATGACTGCGGTTTCTATTTTCCCATTTTTATTTTCATCTAAAAACCATATATCGGTAGATCCGTTTTCATTCATATCTCCTTTTTGTGCATTAGGATATTTTTTATCTATACTATTTTCTTTAACTTTTTTGCTTTTTTTAGTTATCCAAGTAGGACCCTTTTTTTTCTTTTTAATATATTTATTTTCTTTAATTTTTTCAGGTTCATTTAAAAACTCAATCATATCATTCACTGAAATAGCAAAATTTAAATTTTCACCATCAGCAGTAAAAGTATTAACTCCAATTAATTTTTTATTTTTATTAAATAAAGGGCCACCCGAGTTTCCTGGATTTATTGGAACCTGGATTTGTATTACATCCGCAAAGTGATTAGAATTTTTATATTTCCATTTATAATCTTTCCTTAATTGACTCACCATTCCATTATTGAAACTCCAAATTAAATCTCCTGGATGGCCAATAGCGAAAGCTGTTTCACCAATATTTACATTTTTAAAATCACCAAATTTTACAGCTTTAATATCCTGCGGTAGACCAATGATTTCTAATAAAGCTAAGTCTTTCTCTTTATCTATTTTTATTACTTTCGCCTCATAAGAGTCTAAATTATCTAACATGT
The DNA here is from genome assembly GCA_902587515.1 of uncultured Pelagibacteraceae bacterium. Lineage (GTDB taxonomy): Bacteria > Pseudomonadota > Alphaproteobacteria > Pelagibacterales > Pelagibacteraceae > Pelagilacustribacter. The sequence continues at coordinate 116,679 of CACILM010000002.1, read as the reverse complement.
ATCTTTCATTCACTAAATTTTCAGGTTTTAACCATACTCTTACTTTTTTAGTGCCTTCAATTACATGCCAATTCGTTATTATTTTTTTTCCTTTATGATTGACAACAAATCCAGAGCCAGAACCATTTTTTTTATAGTTTCCTATAAAAACAACACTTTTTGCATAATCTTTAAAAATTTCTTCAGCTGGTCCTTTAAACTTAGTTCTAGACGGTCTATTTTTATTTTTGCTAATTAATTTTGGTCTAATAACATTTAAATAATTTTTGTTAGACTCTACATTTACTTTTAATTCCTTAATTTGTTTTTTTTCAGTAAGAGGAGTAACCGCAATACTAATAGATTCTTTCCCTTTTAACTTTGACTCTAAAATTAACTTAGAAGTTATTTCTGCCTGTGTTGCATAACTGTAAAAGATTGAAATTAATACAATTAAAATTTTTTTATTCATTGTTATTATTTTCTAGAGATAAATATAAAATCACCACCACCATGTCCCCAAGACATTATTCTTGCGTAGTAAGGTTGTTGTCTTGAACCAGCATGATCAATGAATATATTTTCAGTTATTTCACTTAATCTAATTGCTTTCTGATTATTTTTAAGAGATTGAATAAAACTTGTTGCAAACTTAGAGTGTTTATTTGTAGTATCTTCTACTGGTTCATTGCTACCTGAAGATAGTATTATTCTTGCTCTCCGATTTAATAATTTACTGTAGGCTAAAGATTTATTTTTATTATCAACTTTTGTCTTACCTTTTGTGGCAACAGCAAAATAACATGAGTCAACCATTACAGCTAGATGATGAGCAGAAATTTCATTTTCTAGATAAACTTCAATATCTCTAATATTTATCCATTCTGTAGGATCATAATCTTTGGCTCCATCTACTGGTATCCAATAAGATTGAGTTGACCGTATATCACCATGTCCTGAATAATAAATTAAGACATAATCTTTATCTGTCGTAATTTTTGTCAGTTCATTAATGGCTTTAAAGATATCTTTCCTTGTTCCATTTATGACAGATATCACTTTTTCAAATTTATATTTTTGTTCAAGTACTCTCTTTATTTCACTAACATCATTTACTGGAGATTTTAGTGATGACCATTTTACATAATTAGAATTTCCAATCAGTAGTGCATAGTATTTGCCATTTGGACTTAAAGTTATATCAGCCACATCAGTAGGTGCACGTAAATTGGGTTGATCAGTGATGTTATTTTTTTTATTTAGTTGAGCAATTTGATCTTTTGATATTTTTAAATTTTCATCAAAACTAAAATTAATTTTTATTTTTTGCTCAGTTTCTGCACTTCCGCTTTTACTTTTTTGGCTATATTGACCTGTAAATTTTGTTTTATCGTTACATTCTCCAGAGACAAAACCAATTATGTTGTTTGCAATTACTCCTCTTTCAGTTGCAATATTACAAACTGCTTTATTATTTTGAATGTAGCCTTTACCTTTACTTATTTTATATATTGAATTACCCTGAAAACTAAATTTTTCGGATTTTTTATCATCATTAATATAACCATAAAAAATTTTTCCATCACTAGCATAAGCTGTGAAATAAATCTGAGAATTTGGAAGAGAATTTATTTCTAAAAATTTATCTTTTTTTATCTTTTTAGTTATCCATGATTTAACTTCTTTAGAAATATTTTTTTCTTTCTTTTTGTAATCTTCTTTATTTTTTTTAATTTCTTTTTTTTTAAGTTTAATCCATTCAGATTTTTGTTTTTTCTCCTCTTTAATAGTTTCTTTAGATTTGTCGCTTTTTTTGGTTATCCAATTAGCCTCAACCGATGTGAATAGAAAAAAACTCGTAAAAAGTAGTATGCTTAGTTTTTTAAAATTTTTAATCATAAGAATATTTTAGATAAAATTTTTAAAAATTCTATAATTTATTTACCTTCTTTTTGGTAATCTACCACCACTTTTTATACAATCTTCAATTGATGAAAAATTTTTAAAGTGTTTCGTTTGATCATAATATCTAGTACCAACTTTATGACAAATACCGTTCTTAGATTTCTTTACTAATGGCTCCGCGCGATCACACGATATTAACAAACTAAAACCTATTATAATTAAAATCTTTTTCATTATTTTAAGGTTTTATGCATTCAGAGCTAATTAAACCGCCCATGTCTTCTATTTGAACAGAGCATATAAAAATATTTTTACCATTTTGCAAAGTAAAAATTTTTTGAGCATCTTGATCAAATTTTATTATCTCAGTTTTGATTATTTTATAATTTTGATCTAAAAGCACATTCATTTCTGAAGCATATAAAGAGCTTGAGCTAAAAATTATTAAAATTGTTAAAATTATTTTTTTCATAAATAAATAATACTAAATTTTTATTTATTTTTCTTGTCCAATATTATTTTTAATTTTGGACTTAAATTTAATTGTCCAATTTTTTTATAAAAGGTGGACAAGAATTTTTTACAAGAACAACTATATTTAAATCATGAAAACACAAACCAAAGGAAAAAAAATGAAAAAAGCAAAAGTACAAAATGAGACTAGTTCTACATCAGGTTTGCAGGTATTAGGCTTCTTGTTAATAGCCTTCGCAATAGCAGACTTTGCAATGTCTTGGGCTGGAGTTAACCTTACTAGCTTTATGGGTGCTGCTTCAAGATTTTCTCCAATGATCTTTGGATTTATTGGAGCTGCATTAATGAGCGCAGGAAAAGACGGTGACTAGTAATTGATTACTCCCTCTTTGTAAAAAGGGGGAGAAAAATTCAAATAAAAGGTTGAAATAAGAATAAAATTATTATGAAATTAAAAAAACTAATAAATAGGATTAAGAGAATTTTTAAAAAAAATAATATGAGCTACGATTTTGAAAATATAAAAGTTAAAGCTTTGGAAGATAAAATAAATCTAAAAGAAAATGCCACTACAGATGGTAAAAACAATATTCCAAGATCAAATTCTGAAAATTTTTCTATATGTGAAAATGAAGCAATTGTATACGCAGATGAAATAAGAAATGATCAAGTTTCAAAAGCCGCCTCTTATTTAAATTCAATTAAAGATAAAATTATTGATAGTACTGCCAAGCTTGGACAAAAAAACTTTTATATTGAAGATTTTAAAGGAAGGATACAACAGACATTAGTAAGTGCGGAGGGAAGATTATCTAGTTTAAAAGATTCATACAATACTCATGATAGAGAAGTGAGAAATTTTAAATTGGAAAATAAATTAAATAGAGAGCCAAAATCGTTAACAACATTGAATATAATAATTGGTCTTTCAGTAATTTTAATTTTATTTCTTATTGAGTATCAAGCAAACGGAAGAATTCTTGGTCCAGCGTTTGGTGGTGGTGATAAAGCAGGTTTAGCTGTTTCTATTACTGTAGCCGCTCTCAATGTTTTGGTCTCTTTTGGAATTGGTTTCTTTGCATTAAAAAACTTTAATCATATTAAGCAAAGTAGAAGAGTAATAGGTAAAATAGGATTAACCGTTTACCTAGTTTTTATATTTTATTTAAATTGGATTTTAGGAGCATATAGAGCAATTCACGATACAGGTGGTGTATCAATGGTTGATAAGATGAGAGGAAATACTTCAGGTGTAGATCAAGCAGCCCAAACAGCTAACGAACTTTTACCCTGGACTGTTGAGCTAAATTTTATTTCACTAGTATTAATTTTTTTAGGAATTGGATTTGCGATAGCATCCTTAATTGACGGATACTTTTTTGGGGACACATACCCTGAATTTGGAAATATTGGTAAAACAAGAAATGAAGATAAAAAAGAAATTAATAGAATTAGGGAACATCTAGCCACGGAAGTTCAAAAAATATTTAAAAATGAGATAAAAGACACCGGTGAAAGAAGAGACTCAATTTTATCAAATATTCTAATTAAACAATGGAGACCAAATATAACATCTTTAGAAAATACATTTTCAAGCTATAAAAGATTCGCTAATGAAATTGATGACTCTATAGACCATGCTTTAGGTGAATATAGATCCATCAATGCAAACTTCAGAACAGATGACGCACCAAAATATTGGAAAGATGCTAATGGTAAAATGAAAACTCGTTATTATAATTTAAGTCCAAGAAAAAGTGATCCTAAAGAAGTATTTTCTGATATTGCAGTTTTATATTTGAGCAAAGATGAGATTGAAAAAAAAATAGAAAGTTATCAAAATAAAATACAATCTGCTGCTAATGATCATATTAATTTAATTAACACTTATGAAAGTGAAATTAATTTAAAAATTGAAGATATAAGAAAGAAATATGAAATTTAATACTGTTAAATTATCTATTTTTGTAATTCTTTTATTTTCAATTTCTGTTAAGTCTTTTGCGGAACTTCCCAAAGGTTACCCTAAATGTTGGCAGGATAGCAAGAATCCTATTATAATTGATTTTGAAGATCCTAACCAATTTTGTCCCTTAAATTCAAAACTAGGTCACAAGTTTTTTTTAGTCGATTTTACATCTCCCTTAAAACAAGCCCAAGTTGATTGGATTCAAGGAAGAATTTTTGGAGACGTTTTAATAAAAAACACCCCTCCTTATCATAAGATTTCTTACATGAAAATTGACGATACTCCGCCTCAATCACAAACTATTAATTACTCAAAATGTAGATTCAAAACTGGCGATAAATCTAAATTTGAAGGTGAAGAAGCAAATACAAAGTGTGAAGGATACAAGAGAATAAAAGAAGCATTTTTTGTTTGGAATGAGTTGACTAATAAATTTGAAAAAAATTTCTTAAGCGTAAATGCTCCCGAAGGAAAACAAAGTTTAATATTTGAATATTTTTTTCATGTTTTAAGAGAAGCAAAAGTAGATTTTACCCCTGACTATCCAGAGAGAGAATTAATTATTGTTTCTGATTTAATGCAGTATTCAAAAAGATTTTCATTTTATAATCACTGCAAAACTAATCTAGAAATTGTAAAACCAAATAAATGTAAATCATTTGCTAATTTAATTAAAAATAAAAAAGTAAAGAATTATATAGATGATAGAAAACCAAACAAACAAACCTTAAAAAATTTAAAAGTAACTGTTTTATATATAAATCATGACTATGAAACTAGAGATGGTTTATCAAGTTCACTTGTAAAACTCTGGGAAGATTTATTTAATTACATTGGTGTTGATAATTATGAGATAATTAAACAACTTGATATTCAATAATGTTTACCGATCCTTCCTTTCTTTATATTTCAACAGTACTACCACCTATATTGCTAGGAATTGCAGTTTGGAAATCAGATAGATTTCCTGAACCAGGTAAATTTTTGTTCTCATCATTTTTATTAGGTGCATCGATAGTTTTACCGCTACATTTATTCGTAATGCTCGCAGAGGATCACTTAGGTCCTCTGTTGGGTTTAGATATAAACGCTTACAATGAATATATCGATGGCGGTTATAAAGTTGCAGGAGCTACTTTTCCTGTAGCAGAAAATGCATATCAAAGTTTTTTTAGAGCAGCTTTTTTAGAGGAGGGAATAAAATTTGCGTTACTTATATTCTTTTGTGTCAGGTTATCAGCTCTAAACGAACCAATGGATGCAATAGTTTATGGTGCAGCCATAGGCCTTGGTTATGCGGCGATAGAAAATGTCGGTTACTTATCCAGCTCTAGTCTAGAAAATGCATGGACAATACAAATGGTTAAAACAAGATATTATCCCCTTGTTATGCATATGGGTTTTGGAGTTTTAATGGGGTGGTTATTAAGTCTAAATTTATTTGAAGAAAGAAATATTTTTAAAAGAAGGATAATGTTAATTCTATCTTTATCTTTACCAATAGTTTTTCATGGTGCGTATAATTATTATGGAGCGGCAAGTATTTTTCCTCTTTTATCGGTTATATTTATGATTAGTCTCATCTATTACTATAGAAGAGAACAATTAAAAAAAATTACAGAATCAATAGATAAAACTCGAGTACAAAATATCGAAGTTTTATATTCATATATATCAGCTGCTATTCTAGTAACTTTAATAGTTATGGCAGCTATATTATTTTAAATTATGAAAAAATTTTTATTAATAATATTTATATTGTTTACTACCGTTACTCACTCAAAAGCAAATGGTATAAAAGATTTCGAACTAGAGGGTATCAGCATTTTAGATCCTTTAACAAAATTTATTTCAAAAGAAAGAATTTTAAAAAAAAAGAACTCATCCTATGATCTTTATAAATCTGATGATTTCTATAGTGTTACTTTTTTTAAAAATGATGAATTTAATCTAAAAAATTTTGATGAAATTCAATTTCATTTAGAAAAAAACGATAATCTATATAAAATTCATGCACTCACTGGTGCAAAGCACATTAGCGATAAAGGAAAATGTTTAAAAGAATTTAATAATGCTGAAAAAGGTTTAGACGATTTATTTAAGGGCGCTAAGAAATACAGAAAAGATAATTATGAACATACATCTAAAAAAGGATTTATATACAAACATATAATGTATGAATTAAAAGGCGGAAAAATTTCTGTGAAATGTGATAAATGGGATAAAGATACAGGTATTAATGATAGTTTGGTATTTGATATTTATACAAAAAAACTTTTAAACTGGTTAAATACAAATGCTTATTAGAACCAGATAAAATATTAAGATCATGAAAAAAATTTATCACTTTAATATGAGATATTTCTTTATTTACTCTCTAGTTCTGTGTCTAGGTTTTATTTATCCGTCTAAGGCCAATAATATTGAAGAATTTCAAATTGAGGAAATGAATGTTGGAGGCAGTCTCTTAGATTTTTTTTCACTAAGTGAATTAAGATCTTTAGCTAATCATCGCTCCACATTTTCTTACAATAATTCCAAAGCAAAAATTATTAGAACTCACAGAGATGAGCCCGCGAGGAAAGGTGAGAGAAAAGCTTCCTTTTATGATTTTGTAGGAGCCACTGTATTAGATGAAGTAAATTATAAAATTATTGGCGTTCAAGGATACATTAGGTTTAAAAAAATTGATGATTGTAATAAAGAAAGATTTAAAATTGAACTTGATATAGAAAAAACTTTAAATATAAAAGCTGTGCGTGAAACAAAAAAACACGCTTACGATAAAACTAGTACCTCTTATAATTCTTGGTTTAGATTTAAAAATAATGAAGTTATTGGAATTAATTGTACAGACTGGCAAGAAAAATATAGAATAAATAATAATTGGATGCCAAATTTAAAAGTAAGTATTGTTTCTTCTGAATTAAATGAAGTTATGAAAAAAAGTTATTAGTATCTATTTAACTTGATCTTGCTAATCTCGGACACCACAAGTCGTTCTGTTTATATCACTTGCACTATTGATGTTCTGTAAAATAATTTTTTATTAATTTAAAAACTAAGGATTTACTTAGTTTGCGGTGCCCTCACACGGACTCGAACCGCGAACCTATTGATTACAAATCAATTGCTCTACCAATTGAGCTATGAGGGCATGAGAGTTTTTTAGAATAATTTTATCAAAAAAACAACACAAATAAGCTAAAATTATTTTATTGATTGAAATATATGGTGACAAACAACTGATACAGTATTTGATATATTTAAACTATCAATATCATCATTCATATACACTTTAAATTTAAAATCAGAATTCTCTAACGTCTTTGCTTTTATTCCATATCCCTCAGATCCAAATAATAAAACATTCTTTCCTTTCCAATTATTTTTTGTAAAATCTTTTTTAGCAGAAACATCAAAAGCACTAATCCAAAATTCTTTCGTTTTTAAAAATTTAAGAGCTGTATTTAAATTTGAAACTTTGAATATCTTAATATGTTCAGTGCCTCCACTAGCACTTTTATAAAGCAATTTACTTTTTGATGGAAAAGACCTCTCTTTGACTATTAATCCATCAATATTAAATGCGACAGCACTTCTTATAATTGATCCAATATTTCGAGGGTCAGTTACTTCTTCTAAGGCTATTAAATTAATATTTTTATTTTTATTATTTAAAACGTATTCTTTGAGTGTTATTTCTTCAAGTTGCTCGACTTCAGCTATTAGACCCTGGTGAGCGGTCTCATCTCTCCCACATAAATTATCAAGTTCTTTCCTTGATTTATAAAAAACATTTAAAGATTTAAATAAATTTAAAGACTGATTTTCTCTATTTAATTTTTTTTGGGCATCTTCAGTCAAAAATACTCTTTCAATTTTCCTTGAAGGGTTTTTAAGAGCCTCTAAAACTGCATGTTTTCCAACGATTAAAAAAGTGGTTTTTTTCATGATTTTTAAGCAAATTTTTCAAATTACTAGCATATTTTATGGCAAAATGATTTATTGCAATTATCCAATAAATGCTTATAAAACCCTTGTTGTTAAATGCTTTTTAAGTTAGTGGGTATCCCCACAGTAATGTCAGGAGGGGTACCAAAGCGGTCAAATGGGGCGGGCTGTAAACCCGTTGACTTCGGTCTTCGAAAGTTCGAATCTTTCCCCCTCCACCAAACTTAAAAACTTTGATAATAAAGAGCGAGATAAGTTTGGATTTTGCGGGTGTAGTTCAATGGTAGAACGCTAGCCTTCCAAGCTGGATGTAAGGGTTCGATTCCCTTTACCCGCTCCAAAATTAAAAATTAAAATTAAAGTGAGGAAAAAATAGATGTCAAAAGAAAAGTTTAACCGAAACAAACCACATTGTAATATTGGTACAATCGGACACGTAGACCATGGTAAAACAACATTAACGGCTGCTATAACAAAAGTGTTATCAGAAGCAGGAGGCTCGAGCTCTGCGAACTTTGTTGCTTATGATCAAATTGATAAAGCTCCAGAGGAAAAAGAAAGAGGAATTACAATTTCAACAGCTCACGTTGAATATGAAACTGAAAAAAGACACTATGCTCACGTAGACTGTCCTGGTCATGCTGACTATGTAAAAAATATGATCACAGGAGCAGCTCAAATGGATGGTGCGATCTTAGTGGTAAATGCTGCCGACGGTCCTATGCCACAAACTAGAGAACACATTCTTTTAGCAAGACAGGTCGGGGTTCCAGCAATTGTAGTTTTCTTAAATAAAATTGATACAGTTAAAGACAAAGAACTTGTAGATTTGGTTGAGGAAGAAATAAGAGAACTTTTGACTTCATATAAATTCCCAGGAGATAAAATTCCTATTATAAAAGGTTCGGCATTAAACGCTGTAGAGGGTAAAGATGAAGCTACAGGAAAAAACGCAATCATGGAATTAATGAAAGCAGTTGACGAAACAATCCCTCAACCTGACAGACCTAAAGATAAACCTTTCTTAATGCCAGTAGAAGATGTATTTTCTATTTCTGGAAGAGGAACAGTAGTAACAGGTAGAGTAGAGTCTGGTATCATTAAAGTTGGAGAAGAAATAGAAATAGTAGGTATTAGAGATACCAAAAAATCTGTTTGCACTGGAGTAGAAATGTTTAGAAAGCTTTTAGATAGCGGTGAAGCAGGCGATAATATTGGAGCTCTTTTAAGAGGCGTTGAAAGAGACGATGTGGAGAGAGGACAAGTTCTTTGCAAACCTGGTTCTATTACTCCCCATACAGAATTTGAATGTCAGGCTTATATTTTAAAAAAAGAGGAAGGTGGAAGACACACTCCATTTTTTACAAAATATAGACCTCAGTTCTATTTCAGAACTACAGATGTAACAGGTGAAGTTACTCTTCCATCAGGCACAGAAATGGTAATGCCAGGAGATGATGGTAAATTTACTGTGAAGTTAATCACTCCGATAGCGATGAGCGAAAACTTAAACTTTGCTATAAGAGAGGGTGGAAAAACAGTAGGAGCAGGAGTAGTTACTAAAATAGTTAAATAAACGCTTAGGAGCGTAGTTCAATTGGTAGAGCGCCGGTCTCCAAAACCGGAGGTTGTGGGTTCGAGTCCCTCCGCTCCTGCCAAAACTATAAAATGCTATGAAAAACCCTTTAAAATTTTTTCAAGAAGTTAAACAGGAAACTTTTAGAATAACTTGGCCTACAAAAAAAGACACTATGATGGGCGCCGTAATGGTTTTTGCCTTAGCTTCAATTGCAGCAATATTTTTTTTGATTTTAGATCAAATTTTAAGATTTTTATTAAATTTAATTTTAACTGTTAATTTTTAAATATGAATTGGTACATTGTTCAAGCTTACTCAGGATTTGAAAAAAAAGTTGTAGAATCTATTAAAGAAGAACTTAAAAAGAATAAACTTTCAGATAGCCTCCATGAAATATTGGTACCTACTCACCAAGTTACTGAAGTTAAAAAAGGAAAAAGAACAAAAAAAGAGAAAAAATTTTTTCCTGGTTATGTTTTAGTAAAAATTGAACTTACAAAGCAAATTTATCATCTTATTAAAAATTTACAAAAAGTTAGCGGTTTTTTAGGATCAACAGACAAACCTACTCCTATTTCGGATAATGAAATTAAACGTATTCTTGGCCAAGTTTCAGAAAGTGCTGTAAGTCAAAAAACTAGTATAAATTTTGAAATAGGTGAAAAAGTAAAGGTTTGCGATGGACCATTTGCTTCTTTTAATGGATTAATTGAAGAAATTGATGAAGAAAAATCTAGACTTAAAGTGTCAGTTTCTATATTTGGTAGAGCAACACCGGTAGATTTAGAATTTAACCAAGTGGAGAAAAATTAAATGGCAAAAGAAATTGCAGGTTATGTAAAATTGCAGATAAAAGGAGGGCAAGCTAATCCAGCTCCTCCTGTTGGACCTGCGCTTGGCCAAAGAGGTATAAACATCATGGAGTTTTGTAAGGCATTTAATGAAAAAACAAAATCATTCATGGGAAAACCTGTACCCGTAGTAATAACTGTTTATAAAGATAAAAAATTTGATTTTATAATAAAATCTCCACCCGCATCTCATTTTATAAGAGAAGCTGCTAAATTAAAAAGTGGATCAAGTGAACCCGGTAGAGTGGTTGCAGGATCAATTACAATGAAACAAGCTGAAGCAATTGCAAAAGAGAAGATGAAAGATTTGAATGCTTTTGACTTAAAAGAGGCTACAAAAATTATTTGTGGTTCAGCAAGATCAATGGGTATTGAGGTAAAAGAATAATAATGAAAAAAAATTCAAAAAGATACAGAGAAATTTTAAAAAAATCTATAAAGGATAAAAAAATTAATGTGAAAGAGGCATTAGATTTAGTAAAAAAAAACTCAACCACTAAATTTGATGAGTCTATTGATGTTTCATTAAAAATAAATTTAAAACAATCAAAAGGGGGTGATTTTAGTTTAAGAACAATTGTAAATTTACCAAATGGATCAGGTAAAAAAAATAAAATTGCAGTTTTATGTGAGCCTGCAAAAATTGAAGAGGCAAAAAAAGCTGGCGCAGATGTCGTTGGTTCTGAAGATCTAATAGAAAAGATTTCAGCAGGAAAATTTAATTTTACAAAACTAATTTGTACTCCATCAATGATGGGAAAAATTGGAAAACATGGAAAAGTTTTAGGCCCCAAAGGCTTAATGCCAAATCCAAAATTAGGGACTGTTTCAACTGATTTAACGAAAGCTGTAAATGATATTAAAACTGGATTGGTTGAAATTCGAAATGATAAAGATGGCAATCTTGCATCAACAATTGGTAGAAGAAGTTTTTCTATTGAGAAGTTATTCGAAAATTTTAATTTTTTTGTTGACAGCGTTAAAAAAGAAAAACCTGACACTATTAAAGGTGAGTTTATTAAAGCAACTTTCTTGACTTCCACAATGGGTATTTCTTATAAAGTTGGAGGAAAATAAATCTATGATGTCAAAAGAAGCAAAGAAAAATTATGTAGAAGAAATGAAGAAAAATTTCACTGATAACGAGTCAGTTATGATTGCTCAATATCAAGGTCTTAACGTAAATGAGTTAGATGCTTTAAGAAAAGAGTTAAGAGATAAAGGAATTTTATTTAAGATCACAAAAAATAGAATTACTAAACTAGCCATAAAAGAAACTCCTAAAAAGGATCTTGAAAAATATTTTATTGGACCAACAGCTGCAGCTATTTCATCAGATCCTATTTCGACAGCAAAAATTTTAACTAAATTTTCAAAATCTAACGATAAATTAAAAATAGTTGCAGGATTCATGGATGGTAAGGTTTTAGATGAAAAAGAGGTGTCTGTTATTGCCACACTACCGTCCTTGGAGGAAGCAAGAGCTAAAATAGTGGGAATATTGGCTACTCCCGCTCAAAAATTAGTGAGTATTTTACTTGCACCAGGCTCAAAAATTGCTAATTTAGCGCGCGCAAAGAGTTTAAAAAATTAATTCACAGGAAAAAAAATGTCAGACTTAAATAAAATAATAGATGATCTATCAAAATTAACTGTTGTTGAAGCTGCAGAACTTTCAAAACAGTTAGAAGAAAAATGGGGCGTTACCGCGGCAGCACCAGTTGCAGCAGCACCGGCAGGTGGAGCAGCAGCACCAGCAGGAGAGGAAAAATCAGAATTCTCACTTTTTCTAGCATCTGCGGGTGAAAAAAAAATTAACGTAATTAAAGAAGTAAGAGCGATAACTGGTTTAGGTTTAAAAGAAGCAAAAGATTTAGTTGAAGCAGCACCAAAAGAAATTAAGGGTGGTGTAGCTAAAAAAGATGCAGAAGAATTTAAGAAAAAACTTGAAGCAGCTGGAGCTAAAATAGAGTTAAAGTAAACAAAATTTAAAGTGAAATTTCATTGCAATGTAAATTTGCGATGAGGTTTTTTATATTTGATGCAATTATCTTTTACGCAAAAGAAACATATTAGAAAAAATTTTGGCAAATTAGTCGAAGGTCTATCCATCCCAAATCTTATTGAAGTACAGAAAAACTCTTACAACGAGTTTTTAGAGTCAAAATCTTTAAAAGAGCAATTAAGCGACCTCTCCAAAGGAATTGATAAAGTTTTTAAAAGTATTTTTCCGATTGAAGATGGTAATGACAAAGCTACATTAGAATACATATCTTATAAATTAGAAAAACCAAAATTTGATGTTATTGAATGCAAACAAAGAAGTTTATCTTACTCAGCTGCATTAAAAGCAAACTTAAGACTAGTAGTATATGACATTGACTTAGAAAATAATACTAAACAAATACTATCAGCAAAAGAACAAGAAGTTTTTATAGGCGACTTACCACTTATGACTCCTAGTGCTACGTTTATTACAAATGGAGTTGAAAGAGTAGTTGTTAATCAAATGCATAGAAGCCCTGGAGTTTTTTTTGATCATGACAAAGGAAAAACTCATGCAAGCGGTAAACTGTTATTTAATTGCAGAATAATCCCTGGAAGAGGTTCTTGGTTAGATTTTGAATTTGATCCAAAAGATATTTTGTATTTTAGAATAGACAGAAAGAAAAAATTACCAATTACGACTATTCTTTATGCTCTTGGATTTACAAAAGAAAAAATTATTGAGACATTCTACACCAAAGATAAATATACTTACAACTCTGAAACAAAAAACTGGTCTACAAATTTTAATCCAGAAAATTATAAGAGACCAATAAAATTATCCTATGATTTAATTGATTCAAAAACAAATAAGAAAATTTTAGCAAAAGGTGAAAAATTAAATTTTATAATTGCAAAGAAACTTCAAGAAAAAGGTTTGAATTCTATATCCGTTTCTAATCATCAAATTATTGGCAAATATGTTGCCAATAATGTTAAAAGCAAAAGTGATGAAATGTTATTTAATGCCGGTTTTGATATTACTGAAGAACAATTAGATAAATTCTTAAAAAATGAGGGAGAAAAATCAATAAATTTAGTAAATATTGATCCAATAAATAAAGGTCCTTACATTTTAGAGACTCTTAAAATTGATAAAAACTCAAATAAAACTGATGCATTAAATGATATCTACAAAGTATTAAGACCCGGCGAAGCACCTTCATTGGAAATAGCACAAGAAATATTTAATAATTTATACTTTAAAAAAGAAAGGTACGATCTTTCGGAAGTTGGTAGAGTAAAATTAAATTCAAAACTAAATTTAAGTACAAGTTTAAAAAAAACAATTTTAGAAACCACAGATGTAATTGAGATAATTAAGTTTATGTTAGATTTACGAGATGGAAAAGGTGATGTAGATGATATAGACCATTTGGGAAATAGACGTGTAAGGTCAGTTGGAGAACTAGTTGAAAATCAATTCAGAATTGGTCTATTAAGAATGGAGAGAACAGTTAAAGAAAAAATGTCTACTTTTTTAGAGATCGAGTCGGCTATGCCACAAGATTTAATAAATGCTAAGCCAATTACAACTTCTTTAAAAGATTTTTTTGCCACTTCTCAGCTATCACAATTTATGGATCAAACAAATCCTTTATCTGAAATTACTCATAAAAGAAGAGTTTCAGCACTAGGTCCAGGTGGATTAACAAGAGAAAGAGCTGGTTTTGAAGTTAGAGACGTTCACCCAACTCACTACGGTAGAATTTGCCCAATCGAAACTCCCGAAGGACCAAACATTGGATTAATAAATAGTTTGGCAACTTACTGCAGAGTGAATAAATTCGGTTATATTGAAAGTCCGTACAAAAAGGTTAATAACGGTAAAGTAACTTCAGAGATTAAATACTTATCAGCAATTGAAGAAGAAAAATATACTATTGCTCAAGCGAATTCAGTTTTAAAAAATGATGGATCTTTTGCAGAAGAATTAGTTGCCTGTAGAAAAAATTTAAATTTTGAACTTTCATCTAAAGAAAACATCGATTATATCGATGTATCTCCAAAACAACTTGTTTCCGTAGCAGCTGCCTTAATTCCATTTTTAGAAAATGATGATGCTAACAGAGCTTTAATGGGATCTAATATGATGAGACAAGCAGTTCCTTTATTAAAACCAGAGGCTCCATTAGTAGGAACTGGCATAGAGTCAGATGTTGCTTTAGACTCAGGTGTAACAATTGTAGCAAAAAGAAATGGTTTGGTTGATAAAATAGATGGTAAAAGAATTGTAGTTAAAGCTACTGAAGTAACAGATCTTTCTCAATCAGCCGTAGATATTTATAACCTCTCAAAATTTCAAAGATCTAACCAAAATACATGTATAAATCAAAAACCGCTTGTAAAGGTTGGAGATAAAATTAAAAAAGGAGATATAATAGCAGATGGCCCTGCGACAAAACTTGGTGAATTAGCTTTAGGTAAAAATGTGACAGTAGCCTTTATGCCTTGGCAAGGTTATAACTTTGAAGACTCTATTTTGATTTCTGAAAGATGTGTAACTGATGATGTATTCACTTCAGTTCATATCGAAGAATACGAATCAATGGCTAGAGATACGAAATTAGGTGCCGAAGAAATCACTAGAGATATACCAAATGTTAGTGAAGAAAGCTTAAGAAATCTAGATGAATCAGGGATTGTATACGTTGGCGCAGAAGTAAAACCTGGTGATATATTAGTTGGTAAAGTTACACCTAAAAGCGAAACTTCTTCTAGTCCTGAGGAAAAACTTTTGAGATCTATTTTTGGTGAAAAAGCTACTGACGTTAGAGACTCATCCTTGAAATTACCCTCTGGTAGCACAGGTGTTGTAATAGATGTAAGAGTATTTAATAGACACGGTATTGAAAAAGACGAAAGATCTATTGCTATAGAAAGAGCTGAAATTGAGTCTGTCCAAGAAGACAAAAAAGTTGAGGAAGAAATTTTAAATAGGAATATAAAGTTAAGAGCAATTGACCTTTTAAATGGTCAAGCTATAAACAAACAATTTAAAGATTTAAAACCTGGAATAACTTTAAATAAAAATGATCTTGAAAACTTAAATTTGAAAGATCTTTGGAAAATATCACTACAAAAACAAGAAATTAATGCCGACCTTGAAAAACTTAAAAATCAATTTGAAAACGCTTCTGAGGATATCAAAATAAGATTTGAAGATAAAGTAACTAAAATTCAGCAGGGTGATGATTTATTACCCACAGTTATGAAAGTAGTAAAAGTATTTGTAGCCGTAAAAAGAAGATTGATGCCTGGCGATAAGATGGCTGGGAGACATGGAAACAAAGGAGTGGTAAGTAAAATTGTACCTGTAGAGGACATGCCTTATATGGAGAATGGAAAACCAGTTGATATTGTATTAAATCCATTAGGGGTACCTAGTAGGATGAATGTCGGGCAAATTTTAGAGACACATTTAGGTTGGTCATGTTCAGAACTTGGAGATCAGATAAAAAATTACTTAAAAAATTTTGATAAAGAGATTGATAAATTAAAGGAAAAGTTAAGAGATATTTATGGAAACTCTTATTATGAAAAAGTTATATCAAAACTATCAACTAAAGAAATTGCAGAACTTGTTCAAAATCTTTCTAATGGAATACCTATAGCTACACCGGTTTTTGATGGAGCAAGTACAAAAGATATTAACAACATGTTAAACTTAGCAAATCTACCAGGTACTGGACAAACCCATCTGTGGAACGGACAAACTGGAGAAAGGTTTGATAGACCAGTTACAGTGGGAATAATTTATATGTTAAAGCTAAATCATTTAGTTGAAGACAAAATACACGCAAGATCAACTGGTCCATATAGTTTAGTAACTCAACAACCACTAGGTGGAAAGGCTCAATTGGGAGGGCAAAGATTTGGTGAAATGGAAGTTTGGGCACTAGAAGCATATGGCGCATCTTACACATTACAGGAAATATTAACTGTAAAATCAGATGATGTTGCAGGTAGAACTAAAGTTTATGAAACAATTGTTAAAGGTAATAATAATTTTGAGTCAGGGGTACCCGAGTCATTTAATGTGTTAGTTAAGGAAATAAGAGCTCTTGGCTTAAATATAGAGCTTAACTAGTTATGGAAAAAAATTTACTAAAAAACTTTGAAAGTCAAAGCCTACCCCAAGATAATTTTAACAGTATTAAGATTACCTTGGCAAGTCCAGATAAGATTAAATCATGGTCTTATGGCGAGATAAAAAAACCAGAAACTATAAATTATAGAACTTTTAGACCAGAAAAAGACGGTTTATTTTGCTCAAGAATTTTTGGACCAGTGAAAGATTACGAATGTTTGTGTGGAAAATACAAAAGAATGAAATTTAGAGGAATAATATGCGAAAAATGTGGTGTCGAAGTAACTAAATCAAATGTAAGAAGAGAAAGAATGGGCCACATAGATCTAGCTTGTCCAGTTGCCCATATATGGTTTTTAAAATCTTTACCTAGTAGAATTTCATTAGCAATTGATATGAAATTAAAAGAGGTAGAAAAAGTTCTTTATTTTGAAAGTTTTATAATAATAGAGCCAGGTCTTACAACACTTAAGAAAGGACAACTGATCTCTGAGGAAGCATTACTAAAAGCCCAGGAAGAATTTGGAGAGGACGCTTTTACAGCTGGTATAGGAGCAGAGGCAGTAAGAGAAATTTTAGTTAGTTTAGATTTAAAAAAAGAGCAGAAAAAATTAAGGGACTCTTTAGCTGAAATAAAGTCTAAAGTCACTGAAGAGAGAACTATAAAGAGATTAAAGCTTATTGAATCCTTTATTTCTTCTGGCAACAAACCTGAGTGGATGATATTAACTTCAGTTCCAGTTATTCCACCAGAACTTAGACCGTTAGTTCCTCTAGATGGTGGTAGATTTGCTACTTCAGATCTTAATGATTTATATAGAAGAGTAATTAACAGAAACAATAGACTTAAAAGACTTTTAGACTTAAAGGCCCCAGATATTATCGTAAGAAATGAAAAAAGAATGCTTCAAGAGTCAGTTGATGCATTATTTGATAATGGAAGACGAGGAAGAGTAATTACTGGAACAGGAAAAAGACCATTAAAATCATTAGCAGAAATGCTGAAAGGAAAACAAGGAAGATTTAGACAAAATTTATTAGGCAAAAGAGTAGACTATTCAGGAAGGTCGGTAATAGTAGTAGGACCAGAGTTAAAGCTACACCAGTGTGGCTTGCCAAAGAAAATGGCTTTAGAGCTTTTCAAACCATTTTTGTACGCAAGGTTAGACAAGTTAGGTCTTGCAACAACTATTAAACAAGCAAAAAGATTAGTTGAAAAAGAAAAAAGTGAAGTTTGGGATTCATTAGAACATATTATTCGTGAACATCCAATTCTTTTAAATAGGGCGCCAACACTTCATAGACTTGGAGTTCAAGCTTTTGAGGCAAAATTGATCGAGGGAAACGCTATCGAACTTCATCCTTTAGTATGCGCAGCTTTTAATGCGGATTTTGATGGAGATCAAATGGCAGTCCATATACCACTCAGTTTGGAGGCTCAATTAGAAGCGAGAGTATTAATGATGTCTACTAACAATATTCTAAGTCCCTCAAATGGTAAACCAATTATAGTACCCAGTCAGGATATAGTCTTAGGTATTTATTACTTATCTCAAGCTGAAGAAAAAGAAAAAAAACCTAAGGGAATATTTTCTAGCATAGAAGAAATTGAACAAGCTTTAGAGAGCAAAGTTATAAGTTTGCATTCAAAAATTATTTCAACTTTTGAAACTTTAGATAAAGATAATAACATTAAATTAGAAAAATATACTAGTACAGCAGGAAGATTTTTACTGGCAAATGTCTTACCAAAAAATCATAACATTAAGTTTTCTTTGGTCAATAAACTATTAACTAAAAAAAATGTTTCAGAAGTTATAGATACAATTTTTAGATATTGTGGGCAAAAAGAAACTGTTATCTTCTGTGATAAAATTAAAACATTGGGTTTCAAACATGCATTTAAAGCGGGTATTTCATTTGGAAAAGATGACTTAATTATTCCTAAAACAAAAGAAAATTTAATAAATAATACAAAAAAACAAATAGAAGAATATGAAAAACAATATTCTGATGGATTAATAACTAGAGGAGAAAAATATAATAAGGTTGTAGATGTTTGGTCTAAATGTACAGATACAGTCGCAAATGAAATGATGAAAGAAATTTCATCCGCAGAAAAGATATATGACAATGATAGAATCGAGACGAATTCAGTTTACATGATGGCCGATTCTGGAGCTCGGGGTTCACAAGCTCAAATGAAACAATTAGCAGGTATGCGCGGATTGATTGCTAAACCTTCTGGAGAAATAATTGAGACACCAATTATTTCAAATTTTAAAGAGGGTTTATCAGTGTTAGAGTACTTCAATTCTACACATGGTGCTAGAAAAGGATTAGCAGACACCGCATTAAAAACAGCTAACTCAGGTTATCTTACTAGAAGGCTATGTGATGTAGCCCAGGATGTGCAAATTACAAAAAAAGAATGTGACCCAAAAAAAAGATCATCTGTAAATATTTCTGAAATTATTGAGGGTGGAAATATTTTAGTGAGTTTGTCTGAAAGAGTTTTAGGCAGAGTAATCGCAGAAAATATTAAAAATCCTGTTACAGGTGAGGTAATTGTAAAAAAGGATAAACTTATTGATGAATTTGATTGTGAGAAAATTGACGCTGCTGGTGTTAAGTCCGTAAATGTTTATTCTGTGATAACTTGTGCATCTACTCGTGGAGTTTGTCAAATATGTTACGGAAGAGATCTTGCCAGGGGTAAATTAGTAAGCGTTGGAGAAGCAGTGGGAATGATAGCCGCTCAATCAATTGGAGAACCTGGAACACAATTAACGATGAGAACTTTTCACGTTGGCGGAACTGCACAAATTAAAGAAGAGTCTCAAATAATATCTCAAACAAACGGAAAATTAAACATTATTAATAAAAATTTAATTGAGGACTCAAAGAAAAATATAATTGTAATGGGAAGAAACACTCAGTTAAGTATTGAAGATGAGAATGGTAGACAATTAGCTATTTATAAAGTGAACTATGGCTCTAAACTTTTCTTTAAAGATGGAGAAACAATTGAAAAAGGAAAAAAAATTGCTGAATGGGATCCATATACATTACCTGTGATTGCTGAGACAAGTGGAATAGTAAATTATATGGACTTAATGGAAGGAAGCTCATTAACTGAAACTTTAGATGATGCAACTGGATTGTCATCAAAGTCAGTTACTGATTGGAAATCCTCATCTAGAAATTCTGAATTAAAACCTAGAATAACTTTAAGAGATGATAAAGGAGAAATAATTAAAAAAGCAGATGGTAATGAAGCAAGATACTATTTAGTTCCTGACACAATTTTATCAGTAAAAGATGGCCAAAAAATCTCTGCTGGAGATGTACTTGCTAGACTTCCAAAAGAAACATCCAAAACAAAAGATATAACCGGAGGTTTGCCTAGAGTTGCAGAGTTATTTGAGGCAAGAAGACCAAAAGATAGCGCTATCATCGCTGAAAACGATGGAGTTATTGAATTTGGAAAAGAAGTAAGAGGTAAACAAAAAATTTCAATAGTTTCTTCTAACGGAGAATCATCAAACTATCTTATCCCAAAAGGTAAGCATGTTAACTTTAACCAAGGAGAAAAAATAAAAAAAGGTGAGTACTTACTTGATGGCAGTCCGGCTCCACATGATATTCTTAGAATTTTAGGTGTTGAAAAATTAACGGAGTATTTTGTTACTGAGGTACAAGAAGTTTATAGATTACAAGGAGTAGTAATAAACGATAAGCATATAGAGACAATTGTAAGGCAGATGTTGAAAAGAGTAGAGGTCAAAGATCCAGGTGACTCTGAATTATTAATTGGAGAGGTTATAGATTTATTAGACATCAACGTAATAAATGAGAACTTACGAAAAGACAAAAAGAAACCTGTAACATTTGAGAGAGTTTTACTAGGAATTACAAAAGCATCATTACAAACCAATTCTTTTATATCTGCTGCCTCATTTCAAGAAACAACTAGGGTATTAACTGACGCATCAATTAAAGGAAAAACTGACACACTTGAAGGATTAAAAGAAAATGTAATTGTAGGAAGATTGGTTCCAGCTGGAACTGGATTAACTAAAATTGAGTGGGACAAACAGGCTAGAGAACAAGATAGAATAAGACTAGAGGAACTTAAAAAAGAAGAGCTAGAATCCACTGCTGCTGCGCCAGATCAGACGCCTCAATCATAAAAAAAAGCCTGTAAATTATTGACTTTTTTAAATTCAATGCTAGTTTACGGCACATTTTGAATGTTAGAAGTAAGGTAGATTATAACTTTAAACACTAACAACAAATCTTAAAAGGTAAAACTTACCTATAACTTCAAAATAATATTATGCCGACTATAAATCAGTTGATTAAAAAAAGTAGAGTTAAACCTTTAGCTAGGAATAAAGTTCCTGCTCTTGAAAAACAACCTTTGAAGAGAGGTGTTTGTGTTAAAGTTTATACAACTACTCCTAAAAAACCAAATTCAGCTTTAAGAAAAGTTGCAAGAGTGAGATTGTCTAATGGATTTGAAGTAACAGCATATATTCCAGGCGAAGGTCACAATTTACAAGAGCACTCTGTTGTTCTATTAAGAGGTGGTAGAGTAAAAGATTTACCAGGTGTGAGATATCATATACTTCGGGGAAATTTAGATACACAAGGTGTAGCTAATCGTAAACAGAGAAGATCTCTATACGGAGCAAAAAAACCAAAATAATATGTCTAGAAAAAGAAAAGCACCTGTGAGAAAAGTTTATCCTGATCCAAGATTTCATTCAGAGGTAGTTTCAAAATTTATAAATTCTATCATGTATGATGGTAAAAGATCTACTGCAGAAAAAATACTTTACGATGCTTTAGATAAGATTAAAAAAAAAGGCAATGAAGATCCTTTGAAAGTTTTTAATAACGCGATAAGTAATGTTAAACCTAATTTAGAGTGCAGATCAAGAAGAGTTGGAGGCGCAACTTACCAGGTTCCAGTTGAAGTAAAATCCAAAAGGGCTCAAGCTCTAGCATTAAGATGGATAATGGATGCAACAAGAAAAAGAAAAAATAAGACGATGGCTGAAAAATTATACGCAGAAATTTTAGATGCATCGCAAAATAAAGGATCTGCAATTAAAAAAAGAGAGGACACTCATAAGATGGCAGAGGCGAACAAAGCTTTTGCTCATTTTAGATGGTAAATTTATGTCTAAATACACTTTAGATAAATATCGAAATATTGGTATTATGGCCCACATCGATGCCGGCAAAACAACTACGACTGAAAGAATTTTGTATTATACTGGAAAAAGTCATAAAATCGGTGAGGTGCACGATGGAGCTGCTACTATGGATTGGATGGAGCAAGAGCAAGAAAGAGGCATTACAATCACATCAGCCGCAACAACTTGTTTTTGGAGAGATCATAGAATTAACATCATAGATACACCAGGACACGTTGATTTTACAATTGAAGTAGAGAGATCTTTGAAGGTTCTTGATGGAGCTGTTGCAGTTTTCGATGGAGTTGCTGGTGTTGAGCCTCAATCAGAAACAGTGTGGAGACAAGCAGATAAATACAAAGTTCCAAGAATTTGTTTTGTTAATAAACTAGATAGAACTGGGGCAGATTTTTATCGCTGTGTGGAAATGATTAAAGAGAGGCTGGGTTGTAAACCATTGCCTTTACAACTACCAATTGGATCAGAGGCAGAACTAAAAGGTGTAATTGATCTTGTAAAAATGAAAGGTGTTGTTTGGCAGAATGAGGATTTAGGAGCAAAGTTTGATTACGTTGAAATTCCGGCAGATTTGAAAGACAAAGCTGAAAAGTATAGGAAAGAATTAGTCGAAACTGCTGTAGAGCAAGATGAAAAATTAATGGAGTCTTACCTGGAAGGGAAGGAACCATCTGAAAATGATTTGATCAAATGTGTGAGGAAGGGAACATTATCATTTGATTTTGTGCCAATATTAACTGGTTCAGCATTTAAAAATAAAGGAGTTCAGCCATTATTAGATGCAGTGATTGATTATTTACCAAGCCCAAGCGATCTTAATTCTATTGAGGGTACAAAAGTAGGCTCAGAGGAAAAAGTTATGATGAAATTTGATGAAAAAGAGAATTTTTCTGCATTGGCGTTTAAGGTTGCCAACGATCCATTTGTA
Organism: uncultured Pelagibacteraceae bacterium; assembly: GCA_902587515.1. Lineage (GTDB taxonomy): Bacteria > Pseudomonadota > Alphaproteobacteria > Pelagibacterales > Pelagibacteraceae > Pelagilacustribacter. Next base: position 93,682 of record CACILM010000002.1, on the reverse strand, counting down.
GGCTCACTTACTTTCATTAGAATTTATTCAGGGACATTAAATGCTGGAACGTCTGTATTAAACTCTTCTAAAGATAAAGATGAAAGAATTGGGCGAATGTTATTAATGCATGCAAACAGTAGAGAAGATATAAAACAAGCAACTGCAGGCGATATTGTAGCTTTAGCAGGTTTAAAACATACAATAACTGGACACACTTTATGTGACTCTAAGAGTCCTGTTTTATTAGAACCAATGGAATTTCCTGATCCTGTAATAGAAATAGCCGTAGAACCTAAAACTAAAGGTGACCAAGAAAAAATGGGTGAGGCATTAGCAAGACTCGCTAAGGAGGACCCATCTTTTAGAGTTTCTTCTGATGAAGAGTCAGGTCAAACGATAATTAAAGGAATGGGTGAACTTCATTTAGATATAATTGTAGATAGAATGAAAAGAGAATTTAAAGTAGAAGCAAATATTGGCGCACCTCAAGTTGCCTACAGAGAAACAATATTAAGTTCAGCAGAAATGGAATACATCCATAAAAAACAAAGTGGTGGTGCTGGTCAATTTGCAAAAGTAAAATTAGGAGTTGAACCTCTTGAAGCTGGAAAAGGAAGAGAAGTCGAAAATTTAATAAAAGGTGGAGCTATTCCCAAAGAATTTATTCCTGGAGTAGAAAAAGGTGTCGAAAGTGTTGCTGACAGTGGAATTTTGGCAGGTTTTCCAATCATAGATTATAAGGTAAAAATTTTAGACGGTTTACATCATGATGTGGACTCAAGCGTTCTTGCTTTTGAAATAGCAAGCAGATCGTGCTTTAGAGAAGCATGTCAAAAAGCAACATTAAAATTACTTGAGCCAATGATGAAAGTCGAAGTTGTAACCCCTGAAGAATTTATGGGAGATGTTATTGGCGATTTAAATAGCAGAAGAGGACAAGTTGGCTCAACTGAACCAAGAGGTAACGCAACAGCAATCAATGCAGTCGTGCCTTTAGCCAACATGTTTGGATACATTAATAATTTAAGATCTTCAACACAGGGAAGAGCTCAATACACAATGCAATTTAGTCATTATGATAAAGTTCCTCAAAATGTTCAAGATGAAGTAACAAAAAAATTAGCTTAATTATGGAAAATCAAAACATTAGAATACATTTAAAAGCATACGATAACAAGATTCTTGATTTGTCGACCGAGGAAATTGTAAACACTGCTAAGAGAACCGGGGCGCAGGTTAAAGGCCCAATACCATTACCAACTAGAATAGAAAGATATACAGTTTTAAGGTCTCCGCATATTGATAAGAAAAGCAGGGAACAATTTGAGTCAAGAACGCATAAAAGATTGATAGATATTATTGAACCAACACCTCAAACAGTAGAAGCATTGATGAAACTCGATTTAGCATCAGGTGTTGATATAGAGATAAAGATTTGATTATGAGCATAGGCCTAGTAGGAACAAAAATTGGAATGACACGAGAATTCATGGAAACAGGTCAATCTGTTCCAGTTACTGTAATTAAGGTTGAGAAAGGTAGAGTGCTGGACATAATTAACAGTGATAAAAGAGGATATAATGCAATCAAAGTAGGATTTTTTAAGATTAAGAATTCTAAGCTTACCAAACAAATGAAAGGTTATTTTGCAAAAAAAAATACTGAACCAAAAAAAATTTTAAAGGAATTTAGAGTCAAAAATAGCGAGGAGTATAAAGAGGGTAACGAGCTAGGTTTAGAAATTTTAAAAGATAAAAAATTTGTTGATGTTAAATCAAAGACAATTGGAAAAGGTTTTGCAGGAGTGATGAAAAGGTGGAACTTTGGTGGTTTAAGAGCCTCACATGGTGTCTCAGTATCCCATAGATCTCATGGATCTACTGGTCAAAGACAAGATCCTGGAAAAGTATTTAAAGGAAAAAAAATGGCCGGCCACATGGGTGATAAAACAAGAACAATATTAAATTTAGAAATTATTAAATCAGATTTAGAAAATAATTTAATATATTTAAAAGGATCAATCCCAGGATCTAAAAACTCAACTGTTTTGCTGAGAGAGTCTATTAAGCAAGTGAATAGAAAAACAATTAAAGAAAAGCATGAAGCAAAATTAAAGGCAGCGGCAGCGAAAAAAGGAAAAAAATAATGAAGTTTCCAATTTTAAACATTGATGGATCAAAAGGCAGCACTTTAGAAATTTCTGATAAGTTGATTAATTTAAAAGTAAATCACAAGTTAATTAAATCCGTAATTGATTGGCAGTTAAATCATGCAAAACCAAGAACAGCAAAAACAAAACAAAGAAATCAAGTTTCAGGATCTACAAGAAAAATTGTAGCTCAAAAAGGAAGTGGTGGTGCTAGACATGCAAGCAAAAAAGCTCCGATATTTATTGGTGGAGGAATAGCTCATGGACCAAAAGGTGCAGTTTATAAAAATAAAAAAATAAATAAAAAAATAAGAAAACTAGCTCTTGCTCAAACTTTATCAAAGAAGAATTTAGATAAAAATTTTTATATTTTAGCCGATGTAAAAAAGGAAATAAAAAAAACAAAAGAGTTTAATAATTTTTTAGAAAAAAATAAATTGAATAATATTTTAATTATATCTGACGAAGATTCTTTGAAAAATATTAATAAGTCAGCTAGAAATATTAAAGACTTAAAGTTAATAAAACACGAAGGCACAAATGTATATGATTTATATAAATTTAAAAATGTAATGATTACGTCTACCTCAGTGAAAAAGATACAAGAAAGGATACTAAATGAAAAAAATTAATTATATAGACTCAATTAGAAATCCGATTGTTACTGAAAAAGCTACAATTCTGTCAGAGCAAAATAAAACAGTTTTCAAAGTTCATACGAGCGCAAATAAGAAGAATATAAAAAAAAATATTGAAAAATTATTTAAAGTAACCGTTACAAAGATAAATATCATAAATCAAAAAACTAAATTTAAGATAAAACAAGGAAGGAAATCTTATAAATCTGGTTATAAGAAAGCTATTGTAACTTTAAAAAAAGGTCAAAGTATTGACCTTACAACTGGAATTTAATTTATGGCGTTAAAAACTTTTAAACCTTACACAAAATCAACAAGAGGAACTGTTGTAATCGATAAAAGTAGTTTGTGGAAAGGAACTCCTTACAAACCTTTAACAAAAGGCCAAAACTTTACTGGAGGCAGAAATAATAATGGAAGAATAACCTCTAGGCATATTGGAGGCGGTTCTAAACATAAATATAGAGTTATAGATTTTTTTAGAAAGAAATATAACGTAGTCGGCACAGTTGAAAGAATTGAGTATGATCCAAATAGAACAGCTTACATTGCACTTATTGCTTATGTAGATAAAGTTAAATCCTACATAATATGTCCTCAAGGATTAAAAGTTGGAGATAAAATAGAGTCTGGGAAAAATGTTGATATAAAAATCGGTAATTCTTTACAATTAAAAGAGATACCGCCTGGGACTCTATTACACAATGTTGAGTTAATTCCAGGTAATGGGGCAAAGTTAGCAAGATCCGCTGGCTCGTCAGTTACTTTGTCTGGATATGATGGAGACTATGCAATTTTAAAGCTTTCATCTGGAGAAACAAGAAAAGTCAGTAGTTCATGTTCAGCAACAATTGGAACTGTTTCAAATCCAGATCAGAAAAATATAAAAATTGGAAAAGCAGGTAGAAATAGATGGAGGGGAAAAAGACCTCAGACAAGAGGTGTTGCTATGAACCCCGTCGATCATCCACATGGAGGAGGTGAGGGTAAAACATCTGGGGGGAGAAGCCCTGTTTCTCCGTGGGGGCAGTCTGCGAAAGGATTAAAAACAAGAAGACCTAAGAGAAGTGATAAATTGATTTTAACAAGAAGAAGAAAGAGAAATAAAAAATGACAAGATCTATTTGGAAAGGACCTTTTGTACATCCAAGTTTGTTAAAGAAAATAGATAAACTAAAAGATAGTCCAAATAAAAAACCTATTAAAACCTGGTCAAGAAACTCTACTATTATCCCGGATTTTGTAGGACACAGTTTTATGATTCATAATGGAAAAACATTTATACCGATTACTATTTCTGAAGAAATGGTTGGACATAAGCTGGGAGAATTTGCTCCAACAAGAACTTTTAAAGGTCACACTCCTGCAGATAAAAAAGCAGCTGCAGCTGAAACTAAACCAGCAGTGGGAGATAAAAAATAATGGAAAAAAATAATTTTTTAGTCAAAGCAATAAATAAAAATGTTAGAACTAGTCCAAGAAAATTGTCCCTAGTTTGTAATTTTATTAAAGGAAAAAAAGCAGATGTTGCTTTAAGAGATTTAGAATTCACAAGAAAGAAAATTGCAAAAGATGTAAGCAAAACAGTAAAATCAGCTATTTCCAATGCAGAAAATAACTATCAGTATGATATTGATAATTTATTTGTGAAAGAAGCTTATGTTGGAAAATCATTAGTAATGAAAAGGTATAGACCTAGAGCTAAAGGTAGAGCATCACCTATTAAAAAACCATTCAGTAGGATCACAATAGTTTTAGAAGAAAAAAAAGAAAAAAAGGTTAAAAAATAATGGGACAAAAAATTAATCCAATAGGACTTAGACTAGGAATTAACAGAGGATGGGACTCCACTTGGTTCGCAAAAAAGAAAGATTTCGGAAAATATTTAATTGAAGATTTTAAAATAAGAAATTACATCAAAAAAAATATAATCAACTCAGGTGTATCTGAAATTATTATAGAAAGGTCTTCAAAAAAATGTATTGTTTCTATTCATACCTCAAGACCTGGATTCGTTATTGGAAAAAAAGGTGCTGATATCGAAAAAATAAAAAAGAATATAACAAAAATCACTAATGGTGATGTGAATGTCAATATAAAAGAGATTAAAAAACCTGAACTAAATTCAAATCTAGTTGCAGAAAATATTGCACAACAACTGGTTAAACGGGTTGCCTATAGAAGAGCAATGAAAAGAGCAATGCAATCAGCTATGCGATTAAATGCTAAAGGGATCAAAGTTATGTTAAGTGGTAGATTAGCAGGAAATGAGATAGCTAGAACAGAGTGGTTAAGAGAAGGAAGCATTCCATCTCACACTTTACGAGCTGATATTGATTATGGTTTTGCCGAAGCATTAACAACCTATGGAATCATAGGTGTTAAAGTTTGGATTTATAAAGGTGAACTTATGGCAAAAGATGTTGAAAAAGAAAAAAAAGAGAGAGTAAAAAATGCTACAACCAGTAAGAACTAAATACAGAAAAGCTTTTAAGGGCAGAATTCACGGAAACGCTTCTAGAGCAGTTAAACTAAATTATGGTCAATTTGGCCTAAAAGCTATTGAACCAGAAAGAATAATTGGCAAACAAATTGAGGCAGCCAGAGTTGCGTTAACAAGATACATGAAAAGAACAGGAAAAGTTTGGACAAGAATTTTTCCAAATATACCTGTTTCCAAAAAGCCTACAGAAGTGAGAATGGGTAAAGGTAAAGGATCACCAGAGTATTATGCGTGTAGGGTAAAACCTGGAAGAATAATATTTGAAATCGACGGTGTCAGCGAGGAAACAGCCAGAGAAGCTTTATATAAGGCTGGGGCTAAACTACCAATAAAAACAAAATTTATAAAAAGATAATCATGAATAAAAAGAAAGAAGAAAAAAAATTGACTAAAGACCAAACAGAAAAGAAAATTTTATCATTAAAAAAAGATTTATTTAATATAAGGTTTAAAAAAGTAAACAATCAAATCAATAATCCTGCTCAATTCAATCAGATTAGAAAAAATATAGCCAGGTTATACACAAATTTGAAAAATTTAAAATGACAAAGAAAATTTTAAAAGGAATTATTACAAGCGCTAAAAACAATAAAACCGTAGTTGTTGAAGTTGTGAGAAAATTCAAACATCCATTTTATGAAAAAGTGATTAAAAGATCGAAAAAATATCATGCCCATGATGAAAAAAATAAATTTAAAGAAGGAGAGAAAGTTTCCATAATTGAATGTAAACCTTACTCAAAAAAGAAAACATGGCAGGTAATTGAAAAATGATACAAATACAAACAGAGCTGACAGTTGCAGATAATACTGGCGCAAAAAGAGTTGAATGTATTAAGGTTCTAGGAGGATCAAAAAGAAGATATGCATCTGTAGGAGATATTATAGTTATAAGTGTTAAAGATGCTATACCTAAAGGTAAAGTCAAAAAAGGAGCTGTTCACAAAGCGGTGGTAGTTAGAACAAGAAAAGAAATTTATAGAGATGACGGATCTAAAGTTCAATTTGATAATAATGCTGTAGTACTCACTGACGACAAAGGTGAACCTATTGGAACCAGAATATTTGGTCCTGTAACAAGAGAGCTTAGATTAAAAGGACACACAAAAATTATATCATTAGCACCGGAGGTACTTTAAATGGAAATAAAAAAAGGAAATCAAGTTAAAGTTATTGCTGGTAAAGATAAGGGTAAAACTGGTGAAATTTTAGAAATCAATAGAAAATTTAACAAGATTAAGATTAAATCAATAAACATGATAAAAAAACATTTAAAGCCAACTAAAGAAAACAAAGGCGGGATAGTTTCTAAAGAGAGTTTTATTCATCAATCTAATGTTAAAAACATAGATAAAAAAAAGGTAAACAAAAAATAGTAAAAATATGACTTCAAGATTAAAAGAAACTTATAAAAAAGAGATAATAACGAAATTATTAGCTAAGCTATCTTTAAAAAATAAAAATGAGGTACCAAAAATTATTAAAGTTATTTTAAACATGGGGCTTGGAGAAGACGCTGCAGATGGAAAAAAACTAAAATCTTGCGTAGAGGATATGTCTTTAATCGCTGGCCAAAGACCTGTAATAACAAAATTTAAAAAATCAATTTCAAACTTTAAAACAAGAAAAGGTGCTAATGCAGGTGTAAAAGTAACTCTAAGATCATCCAAAATGTACGAATTTATCGACAGACTTATTAATATCGCTTTACCAAGAGTGAAGGACTTTCGAGGACTTACTTCAAAATGCGTTGATAGTTCAAATAATTTTTCTTTTGGAATTAAAGAACATATTATTTTCCCTGAGGTAAATTTTGACAAAGTTGATAAAATAAGAGGTCTGGATGTTACAATAGTTACATCAAGTAATAACAAAAATGCTACAATTGAACTTCTTAAAGAGTTTAATTTTCCAATAAACGATAAAAAGAACTGAGGATATATGGCTAAAACAAGCGCAATACAAAAGAACCTTAAAAGAATTAAATTAGTGAAAAAATACGCAAAAAAAAGAGCTGCTTTGAAAAAAATAATCAATAATAAAAAGTTAGAATTATCAGAGAGATTTGCAGCTCAACTAAAATTAAATAAGTTACCAAAAAATTCTTCAAAAATAAGAATTAGAAATCGATGTGAAGTATCGGGTAGACCACATGGTGTCTATAGAAAATTAAAAATATCCAGAATAGCTTTGAGAGATATGGCATCTTCAGGCAAAATTCCAGGAATAACAAAATCAAGTTGGTAGGAGGATTATGACTTATTCAGACCCAATAGGAGATATGTTTACGAGAATTCGAAATGGACAAATGAGAAATCTAAATTCAGTTGAAATCCCTTCCTCGAACTTTAGAAAAAATATTTTAGAGATACTTAAAAGTGAAGGATATATAAAAGATTACTTTATAGAAAAAAACCTTAATAACAAAACGAGTTTAAAGATTTCTCTAAAATATTATGAAGGTGATCCAGTAATTAAAGAGATAAAAAGAATCTCTAAGCCAGGAAGAAGAGTTTATTCAAGAGCAAATAGTATTCCAAAAGTAATGAATGGACTAGGATTAGCAATTATATCTACACCTAAAGGTGTAATGAGCGATGCAGAGGCTAGAAAACAAAATATCGGTGGAGAAATAATTTGTAGGGTATTTTAATGTCTAAAATAGGAAAAAAAAATATAGTTATACCGAAAGAGTCCTCTATTAAAATTGAGGGAGGAAACTTAACTATAACTGGTCCAAAAGGAACAAAAAAACTATCTATTAATGATAAGATTTTTACCTCAAAATTAAGCGAAAAAGAATTTAAAATAGAACCATTAGAAAAAAAATTAGATAAAAAAACTTCTATAATGTGGGGGACTTACAGAAGCTTAATTAATAACGCAGTTACAGGTGTTACAGCTGGTCACGAAAAAATATTAGAGTTATCTGGAGTTGGATTCAGAGCTAATTTAAAAGGAGAAATTTTGAATTTACAAATTGGTTTTAGCCACGACATAAACTATAAAATTCCAAAAGAAATTAAAATTACTGTTGAAAAACAAACTATTATTAAAATTAATGGTGTTGATAAAGAATTAGTCTCTAAAGTTGCAGCTGATGTTAAAAGCTTAAAACCTATTGAGCCGTACAAAGCAAAAGGCATAAAAGAGAGAGGTCAATTCGTTCTCAGAAAAGAAGGAAAAAAGAAATAATGAAAATAAATAGCAAAGAAAAAAGAAAATTGAGAAATAGGATTAAATTAAAGAAAGTTAATGTAAATAGATATAGAGTATCTATAAACAAGTCATTAACTAATATTTCAGCACAAATTATTGATGATAAAAATAACAAGACTCTCGTATCTGCGTCATCGATTGAGAAGGATTTTAAATTAAAGAAATTAAAAAAGATGGATAAATCTACTTTAATTGGGGAGACTTTAGCTAAAAGAGCTAAAGAAAAAAAAATAAATGAAGTTTATTTTGATAGGGGTTCTTATAAATATCATGGTAGAATAAAAACCTTTGCTGAAACTCTAAGAAAAAATGGATTGAAATTTTAATGACAGAAAATAAAAAAATTGAAAGCGATATAAAAGAAAAACTAGTAGCTATAAATAGAATTACCAAAGTAGTTAAAGGCGGAAGAAGATTTGGATTTGCAGCCTTAGTGGTAGTGGGAAATCAAAAAGGAACCATTGGTATTGGTCAAGGTAAATCAAAACAAGTTCCAGATGCGATAAAAAAGGCTACAGAAGTTGCTAAAAGAAATTTAATAAAAATACCTTTAAAAGAGGGTAGAACTCTCCATCACGATGTGAAAGGTAAAAATGGATCTGGTAAAGTTTTTTTAAGAGCTGCTCCATCAGGAACTGGTATAATAGCTGGTGGTGCCATAAGATCAGTTTGTGAAGTTCTTGGAATACAAGATGTTGTTGCTAAATCGTTAGGATCAGCAAACCCTCATAATGTTTTAAAAGCTTGTGTTAATGGCTTAAAGTCACAAAATTCACCAAAAATTTTATCAGCTATCAGAGGTAAAAAAATCTCAGAAGTAATTTCCAAAAGAGAGGCTAAATAATATGCAATTAAACAATTTAATCAAAATTAATAAAAAAAAAATTAGAGTCGGAAGAGGTATAGGCTCAGGAAGGGGAAAAACATCTTCCAGAGGACACAAAGGTCAAAAATCAAGATCAGGTGTAGCAATTAAAAGTTTTGAAGGTGGTCAAATGCCTTTATATAGAAGACTTCCAAAAAGAGGATTTAAAAGATTTAAAAAATCAAAAGTAGCTATCTTAAATTTATCTAAAATTCAAAATATTCTAGATAAAACAGATAATAACTTAAAAAATTCTCTTGATTTAAAGATACTTAAGGAAAAAAATTTAATAAACAAAAAATACTTACATTTAAAAATATTAGGTACTGGAGACTTAAAAAAAGGTATTGATATTACTGCAAATTTTGCATCTAAAAAAGCATCTGATAAAATTCAGAAAGCAGGTGGAAAATTAAGTTTAGTGAAAAAATAATCCGATAATATATGTCTAGTGAAAGATTAAATACAACAGGCGCTTTTAGTCAAGCTACAGATCTTAAAAATAGAATTCTTTTTACTATTTTAATTTTAGTAATTTACAGGCTTGGGACTTACGTACCATTAGCCGGTATCGACCCAGATGCCTTAAAAGAAGTCATGGCATCAAGTCAAAAAGGACTCTTAGGAATGTTTAATATGTTTTCTGGAGGAGCAGTAACAAGAATGGCAATTTTTGCTTTAGGGATAATGCCATATATATCTTCTTCAATTATTGTTCAGCTCTTAACTGGGGTCTCTGATTACTTTAAAAATTTAAAAGAGCAAGGTGAAATTGGTAGAAAAAAAATTACTCAAATCACAAGATACGGCACAGTTTTGATCGCTTGTCTACAAGGTTATGGTGTTTCAGTAGGATTAGAAAATGCTGGCAATTTAGTATCTGAACCAGGTTTATCCTTTAGGATTATAACTACTATCTCTTTAGTAGCCGGCACAACATTTTTAATGTGGTTGGGTGAACAAATTACATTAAGAGGAGTTGGTAATGGTATATCTTTAATCATATTTTCAGGAATAGTAGCAGAAATTCCACGTGCATTAGCTTCTACTTTTGAATTAGGTAGAACAGGCGCACTTTCAGCTTTAATGATTGTTGGTATCTTTATTTTAGTAATTTTTACAGTTTTATTTATCGTTTTCTTTGAAAGAGCAATGAGAAAGATTTTAATAAATTATCCAAAAAGACAAGTAGGTAATAAAATGTATGGAGGCGAGTCTTCTCACTTACCTTTAAAAATTAATACAGCTGGGGTTATACCTGCAATTTTTGCCTCTGCTTTATTATTATTACCAGTAACAATATCAAACTTTGGTTTTGCTGAGTCAGATACTTTTCTTACGATATCTTCGATGTTTACACAAGGACAACCTCTATATATGTTATTGTATGCTTCTGGTATAATATTTTTTTCTTTTTTCTACACATCGATTGTTTTTAACCCAAAAGAAACAGCAGAAAATTTAAGAAAATATGGAGGCTATATACCAGGAATTAGACCAGGAGAAAGAACAGCGGAATATATAGACACAATTTTAATAAGACTAACTACAGTAGGCTCTCTTTATCTAACATTTGTTTGTTTGATGCCTGAATTTCTTATTGCCAAATATCCTATCCCTTTTTATTTAGGGGGTACTTCAATATTAATTGTTGTTGTAGTGGCGATGGACACTGTAACACAAGTTCAAACAAGATTGATGAGCTCTCAGTATGAGTCTCTGATAAGAAAAACTAAATTTGGGAAATAATAATACCTATGAATTTAGTTATATTTGGCCCTCCAGGAGCAGGCAAAGGAACACAGTCAAGTTTTATCACTAAAAAATTCAAATTATATCAGTTATCTACCGGTGAGTTGTTGCGAGAAGAAATTAAAAACAAGACTGAGTTAGGTTTAAGAATATCCTCAATTATTAACTCTGGAGACTTAGTATCAGACAAGATTGTTAGTGAGCTTATAGAAAAATTTATTTCTAAAAAAGAGTTTAAAAACAGAATAATATTTGATGGTTACCCAAGAAATCTTGCCCAAGCAAAAAATTTGAATAATCTTTTAACAAAAAACGATCAAAAAATTGATATGGTTTTAAAACTATCTGTAAGTTTAGAGACAATAAAAAAAAGAATATCTGAGAGAAAAAATTTAGAAAAAAGAAAAGATGACAGTGAAGAAATTGCTATAAAAAGATACGATACTTATGAAAAAAATAGCAAACCAGTATTAGAATTTTACAAACATTCTGGTTTATTGAAGGTAGTAAACGGAGAAGCGTCTATAACCGAAATTAATAGCGAAATTAGCGCATTAATTGAAGCTATCTAGGGTTGACTTTAGGTAATTTCGCAATATAAATACGCATAAATAATTACTCATTAAACATATGGCTCGAATAGCAGGAATAAATATTCCACAAAATAAAGTTGTCAGTATTGCATTAACCTACATCCACGGAATTGGTCTATATTCATCAAAGAAAATTTGTAAAAAATTAGATATACCAGAGTCAAAAAGAGTTAATGAATTATCAGAAGAACAAGTCCTTAAAATCAGAGAATTTATTGACGCTAATCATAAAGTTGAGGGTGACTTAAGAAGAGAGACCTCTGTTAATATTAAAAGACTTGTAGATTTGGCTTGTTACAGAGGCTCAAGGCACAAAAAAAAACTACCAGTAAGAGGTCAAAGAACTCAATGTAACGCTAGAACTCGTAAAGGTAAAGCTATAGCAATTGCTGGAAAAAAACTTACACCATTAAAGAAATAATTCTATATGAATAAAAAAAATGAAAAAAGTGATAAAAAAAACGAATTAAAAAAAGTTGAAGAAAAAAAACCATTAGTAGTAAAGAAAAAAAAAAAGATTAAAAAAAACATTACATCTGGAATTGCTTATGTGTACTCAACTTTTAACAATACAATTATTTCAATTGCTGATGAAAATGGTAATGTGGTTTCTTGGTCATCTGCAGGAGCCAAAGGATTCAAAGGTTCAAGGAAATCGACTCCTTATGCAGCTCAGGTTGCAGCCGATGATGCTGGAGAAAAAGCTTACGAACAAGGTTTAAGAACTTTATCAGTTGAAGTTAAAGGTCCGGGTTCGGGTAGAGAAACTGCACTTAGATCTTTACAATCAAAAGGCTTTAAAATTTTGACTATAAGAGACACAACACCAATGCCTCACAATGGTGCACGTCCACCCAAAAGAAGGAGAGTATAAATGCAATCGACAACTAATATAATAGATAAAAACTGGAAAGCATTAATTAAACCAAATAAACTTGAAATTAACAGTAACGAGGATAGAACAATAGCAAAAGTGATTGCAGAACCATTAGAAAAAGGTTTTGGTCAAACTATTGGCAACTCATTAAGACGAATACTTCTTTCATCTATACAAGGAGCAGCTGTAACTGCCATACAAATAGATGGAGTGTTACATGAATTTTCTTCAATCAAAGGTGTAAGAGAAGACGTAACTGATATAGTTCTAAATGTAAAAAATTTAGCAATAAAATCATCATCATCAAATCCAAAAAAAATTATTTTAGATATTAAAGGACCAAAAGAAGTAAAAGCAAAAGATATTACTCTAGTTCCTGAAATCGAAATACTAAACCCAGAGCAAACTATTTGTAACTTAGACGAAAAAACTAATTTTCATATGGAGCTTATGGTCAGTACTGGAAAAGGTTATATTCAAGCACCAAAAAATAAGACAGATGATAGTCCCCTAGGCTTAATCTCAATAGATTCTTTATTTAGTCCAGTTAAAAAAGTTTCTTTTTCAGTAGAAAATACTAGAGCAGGAAGCGCGTTAGACTATGATAAACTTTTAATGACAGTTGAAACAAACGGAACTGTTGATGCGGAAGATGCAATCGCATATTCTGCAAGAATATTTCAGGATCAATTATCTATGTTTGTGAATTTTGAGGATCCTCAAGAGGTCGTAAAAGAAGTTAAATCCTCTGAGCCTGAGTTTAATAGAAATCTATTGAAAAGAGTTGAGGAATTGGAGCTATCTGTAAGATCTATGAATTGTTTAAAAAATGATAATATAATTTACATTGGCGATTTAGTTCAAAAGACCGAGCCCGAGATGCTTAGAACACCAAATTTTGGAAGAAAATCTTTAAACGAAATTAAAGAGGTTTTAAACACTATGTCTTTATATTTAGGTATGGAAATACCGAATTGGCCTCCAGATAATATTGCTGAACTTTCAAAGAAACTAGAGGAAAATAACTACTAATGAGACACGGAATTGGATTTAGAAAGCTCAATAAAACAGGTGAGCACAGAAAAGCACTTTTTAAAAACATGCTTAACTCATTGATAAAATATGAGCAAATAATCACTACACTTCCTAAAGCTAAAGAATTAAAGCCACAAATAGATAAAGTTATTACAATAGGTAAAGATAACAAATTGAGTAATAAAAAAAGGTTATTTTCAAAACTTCAAGATAAAAAGTCAGTAAATAAAGTGTTTGATGAATTATCAAAAAGATACAGTTCAAGAAAAGGCGGTTATTCAAGAGTATTAAAGGCTGGCTTTAGAACTGGAGATGACGCACCAATGGCTGTCATTGAATTGGTTGACAGAAACCCAGAAGCTAAAAAAATTGATAAGCCTAAAAAAGTAGAAACAAAAGATAAGACTAAAGATACTGAAGCAGAAGTAAAAACTGCAAAAAAGTAATAAAAGTTTCTAATGCCTAAAACTTTTACAGTCGATAAAGACTATCAAGACTCTCGTTTTGATAGATGGTTTAAGAATAAAGTTATAAATGTACCCCATTCACTCATAGAGAAATTAATTAGAAGAAATAAAGTAAAAGTAAACAAAAAAAAAATTAAATCATCTTATAGACTTCAGACAGGCGATTTAATCGAAATTTATGATATTTCTAAATTAAAACCAGTTGATAAAAAAGAGAAAACTAAATATTTACCAAAAAAAAAAGAAATTGGTGCTTATGACGATTACGTAATAGAGGATAATGAAAATTTTATAGTAATTAATAAGCCAACAGGAATACCTGTTCAATCAGGCACAAAATCATTTAAAAATATAATAGATATATTAAAGAACTCAACATACTTTGAAAACTCAAAACCTTTCATTGTTCATAGATTAGATAAAGAGACATCTGGGGTTTTGATAATTGCCAAAAATAGAAAATATGCTCAATTATTTACTTCACTCTTTAGAATAAGGAAAATTCATAAAACTTATCTAGCGATAGTGTATGGAAAAATCGATAAATCTATAAAAGTGATGAAAGATGATTTAATTTATTACGAAAATAATAAAAAAATTTCTCAAAAAGCTGTTTCAAACCTAAAAGTTATTAAGTCGAACGAGGGTTTTTCATACCTTGAATTAAATCCAATTACTGGAAGAAAACATCAATTAAGAAAACAATTGCTCAAAATTGGATGTCCAATAATAGGAGACGATAAATATTTTATAAATACTAGAAAAAGAATTAAAATAAAAAATCTTATGTTGCACGCATATAAAATAAAATTTATGATTAATAATATTCAATATAATTTTAAAGCAAAATACAATAAACTATTTGAAGATTTTCTTAAAAAAAATATTTAAATATCGTTAATATTTTTTATAAAAATGTTTGCTAAATTATTTTCAAATTTTTTAGGTTTGACAGAAATTAATTTTAACATAGAAGTAACCTTTTTATTATCTAAACCACAGGGAATAATTTTCAAATATTGATCTAAATTGTTTGCAATATTTATTGAGCAACCATGATAAGCTACCCATCTAGATACTCTAATACCTATTGCTGCAATTTTCTTGTCTTTAACCCATATGCCAATATTTTTTTTATCTTTTTTGGATTGAATCTTATAGCTTTTTAAAAATTGTATTATACTTTTTTCTATTGAGTTTATTAATTTTCTAATGTCCTTTTTTCTTTTGTTTAAATCTATCACAAAGTAAACAATTTTTTGCCCAGGGTTATGCAATGTAATTTTGCCACCTCTATTTGATTTGATTATTTTAATTTTTTTATCTATTATCTCTTTTTTGTTAAAACTTACCCCGGCAGTATAAGTAGTGGGGTGTTCTAGGATCCATAATAATTCCCTATTTGTCCCTTTTTTTACTTCCTCTACTCTTTTATTGAGATAATGCATCGCTATCTTATAGGGTATACGTTTTTTGCTGATTTTAATTTCTATACTCATTTAATTTGAATTTTATCATTATATAGACTAATAGTCTCAAAAAAACTTAAAGAGGCATTTATGACTTTAGCAAAATCAGGAGAGGCAAAAAAAGTCAATTTGGATTTTAATAAAGAATTTATCAGCACTTTCACTCAAAATATTGAGAGTAGAAACGTTGAATTTATAAATCAAACTCTAAAAGATTTGCATGAAGCTGATGTTGCTAATTTAATTGAAAATTTAAATCCTGATATAAGAAATAAATTAATCGAAATTGAGTCGTTTAATATTGATCCAGAAATTTTTATTGAATTAAACGAGTCAGTCCAAAGCGAAGTTTTACAATTACTTTCTATAGAATCTCTTATTAAAATAATAAAAAGATTAGAGTCGGATAATGCTATTAAAATTCTTGAAAATTTATCAAAGGAAGTAAAAGAAAAAGTTTTAGAAAAACTTCCACCAAAAGATAAATTTTTACTTCAAGAGGGACTAAGTTACCCTGAAGACTCAGCAGCAAGAATAATGCAAAGAGAATTTACGGCAGTACCCAGCAACTGGACTGTAGGACAAACTATTGATTATTTAAGAGAAAACAAAGATTTACCTGAAGAATTCTTAGAGATATTTATTGTAGATAATGACTTTAAACCAATTGGGACTGTTCCTTCTTCAAGAGTGCTAAGAACATCTAGAGACTTAAAAATGAACTCTATAATGAGAGAAATGCCAGTCTTAATTTCAGTTAATATGGATAAAGAAGAAGTTGGTCTTACTTTTGAAAATTATAACTTGGTCTCTGCAGGGGTAGTTAACAAAGAAAACAAATTAGTTGGCATGATCACAGCAGATGATGTGGTAACAGTTGTTCAAGAAGAAGCAGAAGAAGACGCTTTACGTTTAGCAGGTGTTGGTGATGAAGAAATTACCGATAGCGTTATGTTAAAAACAAAAAGAAGATTTAATTGGTTATTATTGAATCTATTTACAGCTTTATTAGCTACTTGGGTTATAAGTTTCTTTGGAGCCTCAATTGAACAAATGGTAGCTTTAGCTTTTCTTATGCCAATAGTTGCTTCAATGGGGGGAAATGCTGGGATGCAAACCTTAGCAGTTACTATTCGAGCAATAGCTACCAAAGAATTATCAAAAAGTAATTTCAATAGAGTAGTTGGTAAAGAATTTTTAATAGGTATTTTAAATGGGATAATTTTTGCAATAATAACCGCTATAATAGTTCAATTATGGTTTAAAGAATTAAATCTTTCTCTATTGATTGGTATTTCAATGGTCTTAAATATGATTGTTGCAGGATTGTTTGGTATTTTGGTCCCAGTATCATTAAAAAAACTAAATATAGATCCCGCTTTAGCTTCTAGTGTTTTTGTCACAACCATTACAGACGTTATTGGATTTCTTTCTTTCCTAGGTTTAGGATCTTTTTATTTTTTAAATTAGATATTATCAATTAATCTAACATTTTTAATATAGTAGGCAATAAATAGATTGAATTTTTTGCTTTGTCTTTTAATTTTTTTAAAATTTTTAGTATTATAATTTTCTAAATAATCTATTTTACTAACACCTAAATCTTTCAAGTCTTTTTTTATTTTATTAAGGTTAAAAAAATTATAATTTTTTTTAATTTTTTTCTTTAAGTTACGTAAATAATAATAAATATTAGATGCAATCTTTATTTGATTTTTATCAAGATTTGAATTTCTTGTTGAGAGAGCTACGCCATTATTTTCTCTTATAGTTTCACATTCAATAATCTTAGATTTAATTTTTCTTTTTTCGATATGTTTTTTTATTAGATACAATTGTTGATAATCTTTTTTCCCCAAAAAAATATATTTAGGTCTAATTATTTCTAAAAATCTATTTACTACATTTAAAACACCTTCAAAATGACCTTTTCTGAATCTACCACATAATTTTTCTGAAAATTTATCTAAGAAAATCTTTTTCTTTGGTTTAAATCCGTATATGTCTTTAACCGAAGGAATATATAAGTAATTAATTTTTAATTTTTTTAGTTTTTTTAAGTCTGTTTTTGTATTCCTTGGATAAGACCTAAAATCGCTTTTTTTATTGAATTGTTTAGGATTAACAAAAATTGAGACTAAAGTTTTTAACTGAAATTTCTTAGATTTTTTGATCAATGAAATATGCCCTTTATGTAATCCGCCCATCGTAGGCACAAATGCTATGCCTTTAGTTTTTAAAATCTCTTTCTGAAGTGTTTGTTTGTCTTTAAATATTTTCATTTCTATAAAGCAATGATAATAACTATTATAAGAATCATATGATAAAACAAGCCATTATTCCATTAGCAGGATTAGGTACTAGAATGCTTCCATTGACAAGTGTAATGCCTAAAGAATTAATGCCGATTAATGGTAAACCAAATTTACAATATATATTAGACGAATGTATTGATGCAGGTGTAAAGGAATTTATCTTTATAATATCAAAAAAAAAACTATCAATAAAAAAATATTTTTTCAATGATAATTTCTATAGAAAAATATTAAAAAAGAAAAAAGATAAAAGACTTCTTGAAGAGTATAAAAAAATAAAAAGATATCAAAAAATGATTAGATTTGTTTATCAAAATAAACCTCGAGGAACAGGGGACGCAGTTTTGAAATGTAAAAAATTTATAAAAAATAAATATTTTTTAATGTTATTACCTGATGACTTAATAATAAGAAAAAATTGTTCTAAAGAAATGATACGATTACATAAAAAAACTAATGGATCAATAATTGCTGCAAAAAGAGTGGAAAGAAAAACAGTTTCAAGATGGGGAATTTTATCAATCAAAAATAAAAAAAAAAATTACTTTCAAATTAAAGATGTAGTAGAGAAACCTAGCATCAAAAAAGCCCCTTCAAACTTCGCAATTATTGGAAGATATATATTAACGACAAAAATTTTTAATGAAATTAAAAAATTAAAACCTGGTCAAGGTGGAGAGATACATATTACTGACGCAATTAAAAGGTTAATTAAAAAAGAAAATAAATTTTATGGAAATATTTTTACAGGGAAATATTTAGATTGTGGTACTTTAAGTGGATATATTAATTCAGGTATTCAAATATTTAAGGGAAAATAAATGAAACTATGTATGATAGGTACTGGTTACGTTGGATTAGTAAGTGGCGTTTGCTTTGCAGACATAGGTAATCAAGTTGTATGCGTTGATAAAGATAAAACTAAAATAGATAAACTTAATTTTGGTATCTCCCCAATCTATGAACCAGGGTTAGATGAATTAATAAAAAAAAATTTTTTAGCCAAACGTCTTTCGTTTACTACAGATATGAATAAAGCTATTAGTAAGTCAGACATAATTTTTATATGTGTGGGAACACCTACTAGAAAAGGATCAATCAAAGTTGATTTATCTTTTGTTAACAAATGTACAAAAGAAATATTTAAATATTCAAAAAGAAAAAAAATTATTGTAACCAAGTCTACTGTTCCAGTAGGAACAGGCGATGAAATTGAAAAAATTTTAAAAAAAAAAAAAAAACTTTTTACAGTAATCTCTAACCCTGAATTCTTACGAGAAGGAGAAGCAATTCGTGATTTTAGATATCCTGATAGAATCGTAATAGGTTCCAACGAAAAAAAAGCCTTTAACACTATGAGAAAACTTTATGCACCATTAATTAATAAGGGTTCAAAATTTTTTACTACTTCAAGAAGAGGAGCTGAGTTAATAAAGTATGCATCAAACGCTTTTCTTGCAACCAAAATTACTTTTATAAATGAACTTGCTAATTTGTGTGAAAAAACTGGAGTAAATATAGAGGATATCTCTTTAGGTATGGGTTCTGATAGCAGAATAGGCGGTAGATTTTTACGAGCTGGCCCAGCTTACGGAGGCTCATGTTTTCCTAAAGATACTAAAGGACTTGTATCAGCAGCAGATAAATTTAAAATAAACTTGTCTGTTGTTAAATCAGTTATTAAGTCAAATCAAGAAAGATTAAATTTACTAACTCAAAGAATTCATAAAATTTTAGGTTCAAATATAAGAAATAAAAAAATTTCTTTTTTAGGCGTTACATTTAAACCAAACACTGACGATATGAGAGATTCTTCTAGTCTTAAAATGATTCCTTACCTTTGTAAAAAAGGTGCGAAAGTTAGATATTACGACCCTTCTGGAGAAAAGAATGAGTTTAAAAAGATTAAAAACTGTAATTACAGAAACAATATAAAATCTAGTTGTAATGGTGCAGATTTAATAGTTCTACTCACCGAATGGGATGAATTTAAATCAATAGATTTCAAAAAGGTTGTTAAAAATAGTAAATTTAAAGTGTTCGATTTAAGAAACCTTTATTCTACTGAAGAAATGAAAAAAAATAAGATTAAATATTACTCTGTTGGTAGACCTGACGCTAATTAAGTTCAAATATAGCGTCAACTTCAACAGCAACTCCTAAAGGTAAACTATTTACACTAACCGCAGCTCTTGTATGTTCACCTTTTTTTTCAAAAATTTTAGCTATTATATCTGAAGCACCATTTATGATTTTAGGCTGATCTTTAAAATCATCTGTTGAGTTGACGTAACCAGTTAGTTTAACACAAGTTTTAATTTTATTAAGATCTCCCTCACAAGCTTTTTTAACGTGGGCGATTATACTCAATCCACATCTTTCAGCGGCCACATAACCCTGTTCTAAATTTAAGTCTTTACCTATTTTACCAGTAATAAGTTTTGCATTTTTATCTATTGATACTTGCCCAGATATAAATAGTAATTTTCCAACAATTTTAGTGGCAACGTATGCCCCAACAGGTCCTTTTGGATCAGGTAAAGTAATATTTAATTTTTTAAGATTATCATCGATAATACTCATTTTTATTTACCAAATTTTTTCTTCACCCAGTCAGTAAGTTTTGAGTCTGTATTAAGTTTTTTTGATCCTTTCTTACTTAGATCAATACTTTTATCTTTTACACATTTAGACCATTCAATTGGTTTATCAATTAAATCTTTGCACTTTTTTTCATCAGAAAACAAATTTGTTATGACAAAAATGTTAAAAAAGATTATTAAGATTATGTATTTCATTTTTTTCGTCCTTTCTTTTTAGTTTTATCGTATTCTTTTCTTTTTTCAATTAATATAAGTGCCTCTTCCATAGTAAGATCATTTGGATCTTTTTCTTCTGGAATAGTTGCATTAAGAGATTTATATTTTATGTATGGTCCATATTGACCTTTCATGATTCTTACTGGTTTTTTATCCTCTGGATGTTCACCAAGATCTTTTATTAGTGAAGAAGAAATTCTTCCCGGCTTAGCTTCAGCAATTAATGTTATTGCCCGATTGATTCCGATAGAAAAAAGATCTTCAATATTTTCAAGTCGTGCAGATTTATTTTCACATTTAAGGTAAGGACCAAATCTTCCAGAATTTAATGTTATGTCCTGACCATTATCAGGGTGTTGTCCTAATACTTTAGGAAGAGAGCATAAATACTTTGCTTTATCTAAATCAATACTGTCAACATCTATACCTTTTGGAATTGATACATTTTGAAGATGTTCATTCTCATTTTTTTTCTTTCTACCTTTTTTCTTTTTTGTTTCTAATTCATCTTTTTCTTTTTCATATTGTAAGTAGGGGCCGAATCTACCATTCTTTAAATAAATATCTTTACCCTTTTCATTTTGACCTAGTAATTTAGGCTCTGCTAAGTTATATTGGGCTGCAGCTTTAGCTTTAGATAAAGGTCTAGTAAATTTACATTCCGGATAATTTGAACATCCTATAAAAGCACCACCTCTAAAACTATTTTTTAGACTTAATTCTCCATTGGAACATAACTTGCATTTTCGATCGATTGCGTCTTTATCATCTCTTTCAAAAATTAAAGCCCCTAAACTCTCATTTAATAAGTCTAATACTTCTCTAGTTCTCTTTTCTTTAACTTTTCCCACATTTTCATAAAAATCTTTCCAAAAATTATTCAAAACTTGAACCCATTCAATTTTACCACTAGTGATTTCATCTAGCTGATTTTCTAGGTCCGCAGTAAAATTATAATCTACGTATTTAGAGAATAATTTCTCTAAAAAAGCTGAAATTAGCTTGCCTCTATCAGTTGGATTAAACCTTTTATTAATTAACTCTACATAATTTCTAGTAGATAATACCGAAATAATACTAGCGTAAGTGGAGGGTCTACCGATGCCTAACTCCTCCATCTTTTTTACTAAACTAGCTTCAGAGTAACGTGGCGGTGGATCTGTAAAGTGCTGCTCATCATGTAACTTAAGTATGCTAATTTCTTCACCAACTTTGACTTCGGGCAAAATATTCTTTGCATCTTCGTCAGTTTCTTGAACTTGATAAACTTTAAGAAATCCATCAAATTTTACTACTGAGCCGCTAGCTCTAAAGTTAATTTTATTATCAATTGACGAAATAATTATCGTATTTCTATCAAATTCTGCTGGTGTCATTTGAGATGATAAGGCTCTACTCCAAATTAATTCATAGAGTTTAAATTGATCTGCATTTACATATTTTTTGATGTCAGAGGGTTTTCTACTTATATTAGTTGGTCTAATTGCTTCATGAGCTTCTTGAGCGTTCTTTGCTTTTTTTCCAGTATAACTATTCGGTGCCTCTGGCAAATATCTATCACCATAATCATCAGTAATGAATTTCCTAAAATCTTCAATTGCTTCTTTTGAAATATTAGTTCCATCAGTTCTCATATAAGTAATTAATCCGGTAGTTTCACCCTCGATATCTACTCCTTGATACAGTCGTTGTGCAATTTGCATTGTTCTGGAAGCTCCAAAACCAAATCGTCCTGAAGCAGTTTGCTGTAAGGTAGATGTGGTGAAAGGGGCTAGGGGATTACGTCTGAATACTTTTGTGTTTACATCTGTAATTTTAAATTTTGTTTTATTGATTACATCTACTGCTTTTTGTATTTCTTCTTTATTTTTGAAAGAAAATTTTTCTATTTTTTCTCCATTAAATAAACTTAATTTTGAAAAAATATTTTTATTATTTTTATTTGTAAAGTCTGATGTAAGAGTCCAATATTCATCTGGCTTAAATAATTCTATTTCCTTTTCTCTTTCTGTAATAAGTTTTAAGGCCACAGATTGAACTCTTCCTGCTGATTTTGATCCAGGTAATTTAGTCCAAAGAATTGGTGAGATATTAAATCCGACAAGATAATCTAACGCTCGTCTAGCTAAGTAAGCTTCGACTAAAGGCAAATGGATTTGTCTAGGATTTTTTATAGCATCGAGTATTGCTTTTTTAGTAATTTCATTAAAGACAACTCTTTCTAAATTTTTATCTTTGAGAAGTTTCTTTTTTTCCAGAACTTCTTTAACGTGCCAAGCTATAGCCTCACCTTCACGATCTGGATCCGTTGCTAAAATAATTTTATCTGAGTCTTCAGCAGCATTTGTAATTTCTTTTAAATATTTTTTGGAAAAAGAATCAATTTCCCATTCCATTTGAAATTTATTTTCTGGATCGACAGATCCATTTTTTGAAGGCAAATCTCTTATATGACCATAACTTGCTAAAACTAAATAATCTTTTCCTAAATATTTATTTATTGTTTTTGCTTTAGCTGGACTTTCAACAATTACTAAGTTCATTAATTATTTATTTTCAAAATTAAACGAGTTTGTCAAATTTATTATTGAAAAACCAGAAAAGACAGCACTTATAACTTAATTTTATTTTCTGTAGAACTTTTAAGTCTTAAAATATTTTCTTTATGAGTAAAAAGAATCATCACAAAAAAAATAAAAAGTATTAGGATATTGTTATTTATTTCGTAAAAATATGCATAGAGAAAAACTATTAACGAAGAAATCATTGAAGATAATGATGCAAATCTAAATAATAACGATAAAGAAATCCACGCTATGATAAAAATTAAAAAAAATTTATTAGATAAAGCTAAAATTACTCCAAGGTAAGTTGCCACACCTTTTCCTCCTTTAAATTTTAACCAAACAGGAAAAATATGTCCGATGAAACAAATTAATGCAGATAGAGAGGTTAAGTCTTCAAAATAAAATATTGTTATATAAACTGAAATATATCCTTTAAATAAATCAAGAGCTAACGTAGTTATTGCGAGAAATTTATTTCCGGTTCTAAGCACATTTGTAGTTCCGATATTGCCAGAGCCAACAGTTCTAATATCTTTTTTTAGAAATATCCTAGTTAAGAGTAATCCAAATGGTATTGATCCCAAAAGGTATGAGTAAATCGCTACAATAATTAAATCTATGTCCATTAGTTCGAATATACTACTTCGCCTTGAAGCAAAGTCATTTTCACTTTACCTTGTAATTTTCTATTTTCAATCGCAGTATTTTTTGATTTTGATTTAAGTTCTTCAGCTTTCACTACCCATGGTTTTTCTAGATCAAATATACAAATATCTGCGTCCGATCCTTCTTTAAGGGATCCTTTATCTATTTTTAGTATCTTAGCTGGATTAATCGTTAAGCACTTAATTATTTTTTCCAAAGGCAATGATTCATTATGGTAAAGCTCTAAAGATAAAGATAGCAATGTCTCTATACCGATAGAACCTGTCGCTGCTTGTGCAAACGGAAGTCTTTTACTTTCCTCATCTTCAGGAATGTGATCTGATACAATTACATTAATGAGATCATTTTTAATTCCTTCTATTAATGAAAGTCTATCCTCCTCGCTTCTAAGAGGGGGAGATAATTTCAAAAAAGTTCTAAATTCTCCGATGTCATTTTGATTTAACGATAAATTGTTAATAGAAACCCCTGTGCTGAATTTTATTCCATTAGATTTATTTTTTTTAATAACATTAAGAGAATTTTTTGAGGAAATTTGATTAATATGATATCTGCAAGGAAATTCACTTAACAAAGATAAATCCCTTTCAATAATAATCTTTTCAGCAATATCTGAGACACCTTGTAAACCTAATCTTGTTGCCACTTCGCCCTGATTAATGCATGAATTTTTAGCTAATTCATAATCCTCGGCATGTTGCATAATCAGAACATCAATGTCTGAAGCATAGTTCATTATTCTAGACATCAATTCAGAATTTTGGATAGTTTTATTAACATCACTAAACCCAACAATTCCTCTTGCTTTTAACAAACCAAATTCAGTCATCTGATTACCTTCCATCTGTCTAGTAATCGAAGCACATGGAAAAAGATTTACCTTAGCTTTATCTCTACCCCTTCTAATTATAAAGTCCACCATAGATACGTTGTCTATAACTGGCTTAGTATTTGGCATAGTTACAATTGAAGTTACTCCACCTGCCAAAGCTGCTTGGCTTAATGTTCTAAAATTTTCTTTATATTCAAAGCCAGGCTCTCCAACAAAAGCTTTCATATCAACTAATCCAGGAATAGCTACTAGGCCTTTCAAATCAATTTTTTCTGCTGATTTAGATGTACCTAATTCTTTTCCAATGGATTTTATTTTTCCTTTTTCATCGATAACTATATTTCCTATTTCATCCATCTTTTGAGATGGGTCGATAATTCTCACATTTTTTAAAATTTTTTCTTTCATTTATTTACAGTACAATTTTAAACATGCCATCCTAACAGCTACACCTAATTCGACTTGTTCTTTCACGAGACTAACATTTATGTCATCTGCTAATTTAGTATCAATCTCAACACCTCTGTTCATTGGACCAGGGTGCATTAGTAAAGCATCTTTTTTTGCAAACTTTAGTTTTTCTGGCGTCAGTCCAAAAAATTCGTAATATTCTCTTTTTGATGGAAGAAAAGATCCCTGCATTCTTTCATTTTGCAATCTTAACATCATAACAATATCACACCCATCTAATCCTTTTTTCATATCGGTAAATGATTTAACACCTAAGTTATCTATCCCTTCGGGCATTAAAGTTTTCGGTGCAATGACATTTACTTCTGCACCCAACATATTCATTAAATAAATGTTAGACCTAGCAACTCTTGAATGAAGAATGTCTCCGCATATTGCAATTTTTAATCCCTCAATGTTACCTTTTCTATTAATAATTGTTAAAGCATCAAGTAATGCTTGTGTAGGGTGTTCTCTCCTTCCATCACCTGCATTGATGACCGTACAATTTACTTTTTGTGAAAGAAGATTTGGTGCACCCGAGTCTTGATGTCTTATAACAATAATGTCAGGATGCATGGCATTTAATGTCATGGCAGTGTCAATTAATGTTTCCCCTTTTTTTAATGCAGAGTTACCCATATTCATCGTCATTACGTCCGCTCCTAGTCTTTTTCCAGCTAAATCAAATGAACTCTGTGTCCTTGTAGAAGGTTCAAAAAATAAGTTTATTTGAGTTTTTCCCCTAAGGACATCTAGTTTTTTAGAACTTCCTCTGTTTAATTTTATGAAGGATTTTGCTTCGTTTAAAATCTCTTTTGCCTCGAGAACTGATAAATTTTGAATACCTAATAGATGTTTGGGAGTGTTTTTAATAGCTGTAACTTTTTTTTCAGTTGCCATTAAAATCAACTCTATAGGCCTTTTACTATATTATATCAAGTATTTTTTTTATGATAATAATCTAGAATCCCTTGAAGTATAAACTGAGCAGAATTCTCGTCTAATTTCTTCACTTTTTTTGATGAATTAATTGCTAAATCATTAGATAGATTAAAGGCTCCCTGGCTAGATAGTCTCTCATCCCATAAAGTGATATTTTCTGTAATATCTTTTGAAAGATTTTTAGCCAGATCTTTGGCTGATTGTGAAGAAGGCCCTTCCGTTCCATCCATATTAATTGGATTACCTATGACTATTCCGTCTATGTCATATTCTTCGACAATTTTCTTAATTTGATCAACTAGGTCTCTATAATTTTCTTTAATAATCGTGGTGTATGGCGTAGCTACAATTTTATTTTCATCTGATAGAGCTATTCCTATTCTTTTGCCGCCAGGATCAATACCTATTAATCTTGATTTTTTCTTGGTTTTTTCAATAAATACGTCAATATCGAGCATGAAATTTACCTAATTTGTGATAAAACACATTTAAATTAACTTATTGCACAAATGTCCTTAGATAAAGAGAAAATTAAACATGTAGCAAAATTAGCTCGAATTTCAGTTGATGAAGCTAAAGTAGATAGCTTAACCAAAGATTTAAACTCAATTTTCAAGTTTATTGAACAATTAAATGAACTGAATACTGATAAAGTTGAACCATTAACATCGATTTTAAACCAGTCTTTGAGATCAAGGAAAGACGAAATCAGTGATGGCAAGATAAGAGAAAAAATTCTTAAAAATTCTCCAAAAAAAAATGAGGAGTTTTTTGTAGTTCCAAAGGTGGTTGAGTAATGAGCAATATAACTAATCAAAGTTTAAGTGAAATTTTGGAAAGTATAAAGTCTAAGAAGATATCCTCATTAGAACTTACACAAGCATATATAAAGAACATTGAAAATGCAAAAAAATTAAATGCTTTTGTAACTACAACATTTGATCAAGCATTAGAAAATGCAAAAAAATTTGATAACAAACCAAATAATGAACAACTTCTTAGCGGGGTACCTTTAGCTGTAAAAGATTTATTTTGTACTGAAAATGTTAAAACTACTGCTGGAAGTAATATTTTAAATAATTTTGTTCCTTCATATGAGTCTACTGTAACAAAAAATTTATGGAACAATGGAGCTTTTTTACTTGGAAAATTAAATTGTGATGAATTTGCTATGGGTTCTTCGAATGAAACAAGTTTTTTTGGAAACGTTATTAATCCTATCGGAGATCATCTAGTTCCAGGTGGTTCTTCAGGGGGATCTTCTTCTGCTTTGGCGGCTGATCTTACTCCTGCAACAATTGGAACAGATACAGGTGGGTCTATTAGGCAGCCTGCATCATTTACTGGCACTGTAGGTCTCAAGCCAACTTACGGTCTTTGTTCGAGGTGGGGTATAGTTGCTTTTGCTTCTTCATTAGACCAAGCAGGACCAATGACTAAAACAGTAAATGATTGCTCAATTATGCTTGAGGCAATGTCTGGTTTTGATGAAAAAGACTCAACCTCAATTAATAAAAAAAAAGAAACATACTCAAAAAATTTAAAAGATAATATCAAAGGATTGAAAATTGGTATCCCTAAAGAGTATCGAGTAGATAATATGCCAAAGGAAATTGATGAACTTTGGGAAAAGGGAAAAAAAATATTAAAAGATTTAGGCGCACAGTTAATTGATATTTCATTACCCCACACAAAGTATGCTTTGCCTACTTACTATATTGTTGCACCTGCGGAAGCTTCATCAAATTTAGCAAGATATGATGGCGTAAGATATGGCTACAGATCACAAAAAGGAAAAGATTTAATTGAAATGTATGAAAACACTAGATCAGAAGGATTTGGTGATGAAGTAAAGAGAAGAATATTAATAGGCACTTATGTTTTATCGTCTGGTTATTACGATGCCTATTATTTAAAAGCCCAAAAAGTAAGACAATTAATAAAAAAAGATTTTGATGATAGTTTTACTAAAGTTGATGCTATTTTAACACCTTCAACACCAAGCTCAGCATTTAAGATAGGAGAAAAAACTAATGATCCTGTATCAATGTATTTAAATGACATTTTTACGGTACCAGTAAATTTAGCTGGATTACCAGCCTTATCTCTTCCTGCTGGATTAGATAAACAGGGCTACCCACTTGGTTTACAATTGATAGGTAAAGCCTTAGATGAACAAAAAATTCTCAATATTGGTTACGCATTCGAAAAGAATTGTGGTTATAAAAATGAAATTAAAAAGTGGTGGTCATGAGCAAAGAAAAATTTGATTATTTTATAAATGGTGAGAAAGGGAAGTATGAAGTAGTTATAGGTTTAGAAGTTCATGCTCAAGTCCTTTCTAATTCTAAACTTTTTTCAGGCTCCTCAACTAAATTCGGAGCTGATCCTAACAAACAAGTAAGTTTAATTGACTCTGCTTTTCCCGGAATGCTACCAGTTATCAATGAGGAGTGCGTGAAACAAGCTGTAAGAACAGGCTTAGGTTTAAATGCAAAAATAAATAATTATTCAGTATTCGATAGAAAAAATTATTTTTATGCAGATCTTCCACAGGGCTACCAGATTTCCCAATATAAAAATCCTATTGTTGGTGAAGGAAAAGTTTTGCTGGATATGCCTTATGGTTCAAAAGAAATTGGCATTGAAAGGCTTCATTTAGAACAGGACGCAGGTAAAAGTATCCATGATATGGATCCTTCAAGCACCTATGTTGATTTAAATCGTTCTGGAATAGCTTTAATGGAAATAGTTAGCAAACCCCATCTTCGTTCACCCGATGAAGTAAATGCTTACATAAAAAAATTAAGAACCATTATGAGATACTTGGGCACATGTGATGGCAATATGCAAGAAGGTTCATTAAGAGCAGATGTAAATGTATCAGTAAGAAAAGTAGGCGATAAAAATTTCGGCACAAGATGTGAAATTAAAAATGTAAATTCAATTAAATTTATGCAAATGGCGATTGAATATGAGGCTAATCGACAGGTTGAATTACTAGAAGATGGAAAAGAGATAGATCAAGAAACAAGATTATTTGATACAAAAAAAAATGAAACAAGATCAATGAGATCAAAAGAAGATGCTCACGATTATAGATACTTTCCTGATCCAGATCTTTTACCATTAAAACTTGAACAAAAATTAATTGATGATTTAAAAAAATCTTTGCCTGAGTTGCCAGATAATAAGAAGGAGAGATTTATTCAAGAATATGGGCTTAACTCATATGAAGCAAACGTATTGGTTTCCGAAAAAGAAATCTCTGATTATTATGAGGAAGTTGCAAAATTATCTGACAAAAAACTAGCAGCTACATGGATGATGGGTGATTTATTTGCAATGCTCAACGACAAAGGACTTAATATTTCTAACTCACCAATTTCTGCTAAAAATTTTGCTGAGTTAGTACAATCAATTAAATCTGGAGAGATTTCAGGAAGAATAGCAAAAGAAGTTTTCGAAATTATGGTTGAAAGCGGTGATAACCCAAAAAAAATCATAGAGTCAAAAGGGATGAAACAACAAAGCGATCCTAAAGAATTAGAAAAAATGATTAATGAAATACTATCAAAAAATAAAGATAAAGTTGATCAATATAAAGCTGGAAAAGAAAAATTGTTTGGTTTTTTTGTTGGACAGGTTATGAAATTATCTGGCGGGAAAGCAAACCCCCAATTGACAAATGAAATTCTAAAAAAGCTTTTAAAAGGCTAATTATGCCTAAAAAATTAGATTTAACTGAAAATCTTGAAAAATACATTATTGATCATTCAGAATCTTTGACTGATGTACAGAAAGAAATAATTCAATATAATATAAGTCTTGGTGATCAACAGAGATTGCAAATTTCAGTTTCTCAAGCACAATTTCTACAAACATTAATTAAAATCTCTAATATTAAAAAGATTTTAGAAATAGGAAGTTTCACAGGTTTTAGCGCTTTATCAATGGCCTTAGCCCTTCCATCTGATGGTCTTCTAATTAGCTTAGATAAAAGTCCTGAATTCAGTATTAAAGCACAATCATTTTATAAAAAAGCAAATGAAAAAAAAATAAAGCAAATTGTAAAACCTGCTACTGAAAGCCTTAATGAATTGAAAGATTCAAGTCAAAGATTTGATTTAATTTTTATTGATGCTGATAAGGAAAATTACCTTAAATACTATGAAGCGTCTATGGATCTTATTAATAAAAATGGACTTATTGTTATAGATAATGTTTTATGGCACGGAGAAGTAATAGATGATACGAAAAACGATAAATTTACAAATATTATAAGGGAATTTAATACACATATTAAGAAAGATAGCAGAGTTGCAAAAAATATTATTCCAATAGGTGATGGACTTACAATTTGTATTAAAAAATAATGTATACAGTTTTTGGTTTTTATAAATTTAAAAAGATTAAATTTTTAAAAAAATATAAATCCTTATTTCAAAAAGAAATTTTAAAAAAAAATGTGAGGGGCACAATAATTTTATCAGCAGAGGGTATAAATGGAACAATTGCAGGCAAAAAAGATGATATAAGAAAAATAATTAAGATTATAAAAAGACAGTTTCGGTTGAAAGATTTTGATAGTAAGAATATTTCTAAGAGTCTTTTTCAACCATTCCACAAAGGTAAAATAAAAATCAAAAAAGAAGTTGTTCCATTGGGTTTAAAAATAAACCCAAAGAATAAAAAACTTAATAGATATGTTTCTGGAAAGTCATGGAATAAACTTATTTCAAATAAAGAAACTTTAGTTATAGATGCTAGAAAACCATTTGAATATGATGTGGGTACCTTTAAAAATTCTATAAATCCAAATATTCAAAATTTTAGAGATTTTCCAAAATATCTAAAAAAAGTCGATAAAACCAAACCTGTAGCAATGTTCTGCACTGGAGGAATTAGATGTGAAAAGGCCTCCATATTTTTAAAAAGAAAAGGTTTTAAAAATGTTTTTCAATTAAAAGGTGGAATACTTAATTATTTGAAAAAAACTGAGAGGAAAGACAGTCTATGGAAAGGAGAATGTTTTGTTTTTGATAATAGAGTATCTCTTAAACATAAATTAAAACATGGAACTTACTCTGTATGCAGTGGATGTCGAATGACTTTTTCAACAAAAGATAAAAAATCTTACAAATTTGAGGAGGGGGTCTCGTGCCCAAGGTGTTATGACACACTCTCAAATTCACAAAAAACAAGATTTCGCATGAGGCAAAATCAAATTAATCTTGCTAAAAAAGCTGGAAGAAAGCATAAATTTCAAAAGGAATATTAATTATGGATTTGACTAAAGGTTCAATTTGGCAACTTTTAAGAAAAGTGACCATACCTGCAAGCACAGGATCCCTTTTTCAAACTTTTTATAATCTAGTCGATACTTATTTTGCAGGTAGAATTTCACCAGAAGCGTTAGCAGCGATTGCAAAATCATGGCCAATATACTTCATAGCAATAGCTGTTGCAGTTGGTATTGGAGCCGGAACTACAGCTTTAATCAGTAATTCAATTGGAGCCAAAGAGGATAGGAAAGCCTCAATGTATGTTGCTCAATCAATAGTATTAGCAATCGTAATTTCAATTTTCGTAACTTTATTTGGCTTAAATTTTTCTGATGAACTCTTGAGAATTATGGGTTCTACTGAAGAAAGTATAATCTTAACACGTGAATATTTAGATATAATTTTTTTTGGAGCTATCATTGTATTAGTTCAACTATCTTTAAACGGAACTTTAAATGCCCAAGGTGATACAAAAAGTTATAGAAATGTTTTAATTTTTACCTTTTTCTTAAATATTATTTTAAATCCATTATTTATTTTTGGTTATGGATTTATACCAGCATTTGGAATCGCTGGTTTAGCTATCGCTACGCTAGTTTCTCAGTGTATTGGGTTAATATATTTAGCTAATAAAGTCTATTGCTGTAAATTAAAAAAATTCCTTTATCTAGAATGCTTTAAACCAAAAATAGAGTACTTAAGCTTGCTCTTCAAACAATCAGTGCCAATAATGTTTACTATGTTGATGATAATGTTTGGAGTATTCAATATTTTCTATTTTGTTGGTCAGTTTGGTGAATTAGCTACAGCGGGTTATGGTACTGCTGTAAGAATAGAACAAGTTTTATTGTTACCAGTCATAGGTTTAAATACTGCTGTTTTATCAATAGCAGGCCAAAATTTTGGAGCAAAAATGTATTTTAGAGTAAAAGAGGTATACGGAAAAGCTCTTATGTTTGGCTCAGGATTTATGGTATTAGCAGGTATATTTGTTTACCTAACTTCAGAAATTATAATTTCTTTTTTTACTAATGATTTAGAGGTAATCCGAAGAGGAGCACTTTATTTACAGGTAGCAGCTTTAATTGGGCCCGTGTATCCCGTCTTCTTTATTACCTCTGCTTTATTTCAGGCACTCAAAAGACCTATTTATAGTTTATACATGACAATTTTAAGACTAACGTTAATACCATTTATGTCATTATGGTATGTCATAAATATTAGAAATGGTGAATATCAAGATATTTTTTATACTATTTTAGTAACAAATTGGATGATGGGATTAGTTGTATTAACTTTCGTACCATTCTTTTTAAAGAGAGTTTTTAGGATTTCTTTAAAAAAATTATTTGTATTCTAGCTTATTCTCTAATTTTCTTACAAAATAGGATACTACTAGGATTAGTGCCAGGTATTCTAGAATTAAAAAAGTATAAATTTCTAAGGGTCTATAAGTGGTGGTGACTAGCTCATTAGCTTTTCTTGTTAAATCTCCTATACCTATAATTGATACTAGAGAGGACATTTTTAAAACATAAACAAATTGATTTCCCATGGCTGGTAATACAACTTTAATCGCTTGTGGAAGAATTACTAATCTCATTTTTCTCCAGAAATCCATTCCTAATGACTCTGATACTTCATGTTGACCTTTTGAAATCGAATTAATTCCCGCTCTAAAAATTTCTGCTTGAAACGCACTCTCACTAATGGTCAAAGCTATTATTCCAGATACGAATGGCGAGAAACTTACTCCAATCATGATTGGAAGGCCATAATAAATCCAAAGAATTAAAACTAATAAAGGGATGGCTCTAACAATTTCTACGTATGTTATGTTAAAATAAGTTAAGAATTTATTATTTGATAATGAAGGTAGAGCAACAATCAAACCGATAATCATAGCTAGAATTATTGAAACTACTGAAATATAAATCGTAGTTGTAATTCCACTAATTAAAAATTTAAGATTAGTTAAACCATCTATATTATCTGGACTTAGAATATACCAACCCCATTCATAGTTAGAACTACATCCTTGAAGCAAAAATAGAATAGAAATTATTTTTAAAAATTTCACTAATTGACTATATTTGTAAATGGGAGGTATTGAAACTTAAATTATAAGCTTTTTAGATCGTACTTTGCCAGTAAAGTTTTAAAAAATCCGGATGATTGTTTTTTCTTAATCCAATTGCTGACATAATCATTCCATACCTTGTCACTCTTTGGAACCATCATGGCTAAAAATGCTGGATTTTTTCCTCCATCAGGAACTATAGCTAATTGAGGATATTTAATAACTAATTTGTTTGCTTCTGTTGAACTTGTAATATTTCCATCAGCTCTTCCTGCTAAAACTTCTTGGAAATCTCTCGCAGGAGCTTCTACTGATTGAAGTTTTGATTTTGGAAAAAATTCTTTTGCTTTTTCTTCCTGAGATGTACCTAACGTTGTAGCTATTGTAACGCTACTATTGTTTAGAGAATCCCAAGTTGAAAATTTTTTTAAATTCTTTTTTAAAACAAGTGGGACTGTTGCATACTTATAATACGTAGCGGTAAACCCAGCTACTTCTGCTCTTTTTGGTGTTTTGGTTACACTTGTCGATATATCGTATCTATCAGCTGTTATTCCTGCAACAATAGTTTTCCACTCTGCAGGCACAAATTTCACTTTTACGCCCAAATCTTTAGCTAGTTCATTCATCACATCAATATCAAATCCTTTGTACTTGTTTGTTTTTGGATCTTTCATTGACATTGGATCCCAGTCTCCTGTCGTACCAACTCTTAGTTCACCACTTTTTTTGATTGAGTCTAGCTTAGATGCTGCTTGAGCACTTGTTGTTACAAGTAGTACTAATAATATTGAAAATATTTTTTTAATCACTTTGTGTTAATAGCTAATCTCTCTCTTTTTTTCGATTTGCAATTTGACCCACTTTAACAATCTTTTGAAAAGGGGTTGACTGAAAGGCAGTTTATCAGCTATAAAGAACAAAACAAGAACATTTATGAAGTTAACAATACCTTATTATTTACATAAAGTGGGAGCTGGTTTTCCTTCTCCTGCAACGGACTATATTGAGGACGATATAGATCTAAACTCTCATCTCATAACAAATGCACCAGCTACGTTCATCATTAGAGTGCAAGGTAAATCTATGACTAACGTGGGCATATATGACGGCGATCTATTAATAGTGGATAAAAGCTTAAATCCAAAAAATTTCTCCACTGTTATAGCAAATATCAACGAAGAACTTGTGGTCAAAACTCTGGTTAAAAGTAAGGGCAACAACTACTTAACATCAGGTTCAAAAAACACATCGGATCGAATTAATTTAACAGATAATCCAGAAATAATAATTTGGGGAGTAGTAACATATGTCATACACAAACAGCAGTAGAAAAAAAGTTGCATTAATTGACTGTAATTCATTTTATGTTTCTTGCGAAAGATTATTCAATCCTAAAATACAAAATGTACCAGTTGTAGTACTATCTAATAATGATGGATGTGTAATATCAAGATCTACTGAAGCAAAAAAACTTGGAATAAGAATGGGAGAACCATATTTTAAAGTTAAAGATTTAGTTAAAAAAAACAACGTTCAGATATTTTCTTCGAACTATGCATTATATGGAGATCTTTCTAGACGAGTGATGAAAGTTTTAAGAGGTTTTACTGATAAAATTGAAATCTATTCTATAGACGAAGCATTTTTAGATTTATCGCATATTAAAGATGAACAAGTCGAAGAATATGGAAAACAAATAAGAGAAAGAGTTTTAAAATGGACGGGAATACCAACAAGTGTAGGAATTTCAAATACAAAAACTTTAAGTAAAGTTGCAAATCATATTGCCAAAAAGAATAAAGCAGGAGTGGTATTTCTAAAAGAAAATATTGACAATATACTAAAAGATTTTGATATTGCAGATGTATGGGGAGTTGGAAGACAGTTATCAAAACTATATATTAAAAATGGAATAGATAATGCTTATAAACTAAAAAATATTTCAAACACATGGGTTAAGAAAAGTACTAATGTTTTAGGCGCGAAAACAGTAATGGAATTAAGAGGAATTCCTTGTATAGATTTAGAAACTGAGGAAACAAGAAGAAAAAGCTGTTGTGTATCAAGATCGTTTGGAAAAAAAGTTGAGAGTTTAGATAAATTAAAAGAGTCTATAACTACTCATTGTTTAAATGCAGCAGAAAAAATAAGAACAGATAAACAAACTACGAGAGCCGTCACTATATTTATAAGAACAAGTCCATTTGATAAAAATAGAAAATACTATTCAAATTCTATTACTATTGAATTGCCAGTGGCAACCAATAACAGTATTGAACTTGTAAAAACTGCAATTAGCGGAATGGGAAAGATTTATAAATATGGTTATTTCTATCAAAAAGCTGGAGTTATTTTATCGAAGCTTAGAGACGCTTCTGAAAAAGAGCTAAATTTATTAGCACCAATTTTAGAGAATAAATCTCAACCATTAATGAGAGCAATCGATTTTACCAATGCAAAATATGGACGAAATGCAATCAGCATAGCTCAAGCTGGTATAAGTAATGATTGGAAAATGAGAAGAGAACACTCATCTAGAATAGATACAGCTTCATTTGACTTCCTGCCTAAAATAAATATATAATTTATATAAGGGGTGTCATAAAGACTGAGATCATACCCAAAGAACCTGACCGGTAATTCAGTAAGGGATAAATGAAAGATATATACCTATCAACACAAACAACGCTAATTATTACTCTAGTGGTGGGCGCTTTTTTTATCGCCTTAGGTTATATAAATTTAAAAAAAATTTCAGATAATAAAAGCCTCATAATTGGTGATAGAAAAGAGAGTATTTTTTCATTAACAACGAGTTTATCAGCATCTGCCTTGGGAGCTTGGATATTATTCGGACCAGCTTCAGCAGCAACTTGGGGGGGAATAGGGGCAGTAATTGGATATGCGTTAGGCACAGCTGCACCTATGCTATTTTTACTAAATTTTGGACCGAAAATAAGGAGAGAGTTTCCTAACGGGATGTCTTTAACTGAGTTTATTAAAAGAAGATTTGGGACGGGAATTCTAAAGATAATGTTAATCTTAATTCTATTTTATTTGACAATTTTTTTGATAGCAGAAGTCACAGCAATAGCTTTTTTAATAAATTTAATCTCAAAAACACCTTTATGGATAACATCTGGACTAACGTTAATCATATGTCTTTTA
This sequence comes from uncultured Pelagibacteraceae bacterium, assembly GCA_902587515.1. Classification (GTDB taxonomy): domain Bacteria; phylum Pseudomonadota; class Alphaproteobacteria; order Pelagibacterales; family Pelagibacteraceae; genus Pelagilacustribacter. Next base: position 57,004 of record CACILM010000002.1, on the reverse strand, counting down.
TATATATTAAGAGGTGGATTTAAACTTTCGATTATTACAGATAAATATCAATTTATAATAATTTTAAGCATAATATTATTTTCTATATTTTTAATTTTAGGAAATTTAGAAATAAATAGTTATGAACTGATTAAAAAAAATTCTGCAAAACTTGTCAGCAAAAATTATATTCCAAATTACACTGCTGGATTGACATTTTTTATTGCTGTAGCAGCAACAAACTTATTTCACCAGGGAAATTGGCAACGTGTCTTTGCTGCAAAAAATAACTTTATTTTAAAAAAAAGTTTAATCTACTCATCAATTATATCTTTTTTGATTGTTTTTTGGATGGGCTACACAGGTCTGATATCTTTTTCACTTGATCCTAAAATAAAACCTGATTTAGCTTTTTTTAAAATAATGTTATCTTATGATAATGTTTTAATAATTGTATCTATTTTAATTTTAGCCCTAGCTTTAACATTAAGTACAATTGATACATTAATAAACGCTATTTCAAGCTTAATAATTATTGATGGAAAAGAACTAAATAAATTTTTAAGTGGTAGAGAAATAAAAGATAAATCCAATAAATTAATTTTATTATTATGTGTTATTGTTTTTATTTTTGCTTCTAAAGGCTACAGCATTTTATATTTGTTCTTATTTGCAGATCTTCTATGTTGTGCAGCAGTTGTAACAATATTCTATGGATTTTTTAAGAAAAAAATTAATACAAGATTGTCTTTAGCATCAATTATTCTTGGTTTAAGCTCAGGTTTATTATTTTTCCCAAGTCAAAATTTTCAATCAAGTCTTTTAGTAGGTAATATTATGTCTATAGAAAATTTTAGTCCAATTGTCTTATCAAACTTACTATTTATCTCATTTTTTGTAGCTATAATTGTACCACTTATAATAATCACAACTCACTCTTTACGTAATTCATTAAGATAGATAGACACAGCTATCCAAATTATTAAGAAACCAAAAAACTTTTCTAAGGTTAGAATCTCGTCAAAATAAGTTATTCCCAAAAGAAATTGTGATGTTGGAGTTAAAAACAAAATCATACTTGCTGGACCGATTCCAATTATCTTAAAACCCAAAGTATATAAGAAGAGAGGCACCAAAGTCATAAATCCAGACCAAAATAAATAAAAAGATAAAAGAGGTTCTTTATAAGAAAAAACATTTAAGTTTAAATTTATTAAATAAATAAATAATACAATTGCTATAGGAGATATTAGCAATGTTTCTATCAACAGACCTATATCTGATGAAACTTTAATTTTTTTTCTTATTAATCCATAAATACTAAAAGTTATTGCAACAGTAAGACCAATCCAAGGTAATTCACCAAGTTTTATTAAAAAGTAAAATAAAGAAATTACTACTAATATTACCGCAATAAATTGATTTTTATTTAGCTTTTCTTTTAAAAATACTCTTCCCAAAAATACACTTATTATTGGGTAGATATAATATCCTAAACTTGAGTCTAATAATTTATTTACACTGACGGCATAAAGCCAAGTTCCCCAATTTATACTTACCAATAAACCTGATAAAAAAAGCAATAATTGATTTTTTCTCTTTTTAAAAATTTGATTAAATTCTGGCCACTTTTTATAAAAACTTGTTGTCAGAATTAAAAGAACTGCTGTCCAAATTGTTCTGTGAACAGTTAATTCAATAAATGATGCAAAAGATACAAATTTGAAAAAAATAGTACCTACAACACCCCACCAAAGAGATGCAAAAGCAGCATAAAAAATTCCTGATAATTGTTTTTGTTGCATTACAAATTTGGTGCAATATAAGTTAATTTTCTTTATAAAGATACGTAAAGCTTGTGGTGAGATGGGTGAGTTGGTTTAAACCAGGAGTTTGCTAAACTTCCGTAGTATTTAACTATGCTACCGAGGGTTCGAATCCCTCTCTCACCGCCAATTAGTTAAAATAACTATCTATTTGCACTGGTTCTTTTCTTAAAATATATTTGTAAACATTAATGTTTTCTAAAACTCGTTGAACGTAATTTCTAGTTTCTTCAAATCTAATTTGTTCAATCCAATTAATATAAGAAATTTGACCTTTAGAAGGGTCTCCATTCACTCTCCTCCAAGTTTTTACTCTATTTGGACCCGCATTGTACGCGGCAATTGCAAACGGGAAAACGCCATTATAATCGTTAAGCAATCCATTAAAATAATATGAACCAAGCTTAATATTGTATTCTGGATCTGCTGTTAGTCGACTAATACTGTAAGGTAGTTTTGCTTGTTTAGCTACGATCTTAGCAGTGTATTTCATTAACTGCATCATACCTCTAGCTCCAGCCCAACTATTTGCTTTCCTATCAAATTCACTTTCTTGTCTGATTATTGCAAGAACAATTTCTTGTTTAGGCATCTGTTTATTATTTACAATTTTCGGAGTGGCGATAACTGGATAATTATATTTATATAAAAATCTTTTTTCATAGGATGCTTTTTTCGATATTTGAATTGCAAAATCGTATCTTTCAACAGATGTAGATAACTCTGCTGCTAAAACTTCACTACCTTTCTCAATATTAAGTTCAGCCAAATGTTTAAGAATATCTTTAGCATATTGGCTTGCATCAAGTTCATGCAATAGAATAACATGTTTAATAAGTTTATTTTTTTTAAACTCTTTTTCATAATCCTTATCAAAATTACTTTCGTCTCTTAATTCAAAATTCCCACCAGGATTAACCTTATTGAAAGCAAGTTGCCCATAATAAGTCATTGGAAATTTTGCTGCTTCTGAAAAATATTTATTAGCAGTTTCCTTTTCATTTAATTTTTCATATGACTCTCCTAACCAATATGCTCCTCTAGCTAGGCTTATCGGATAGCCGACATTATTGTAAAAATTTTGAAAATGATTAATTGCATACTCAGGAGATTTTAAAAAAGTTAAAGCTATCCAGCCAGATAGCCACTCAGCCTCTGCAAAGGACGGACCAGATGATAGGGAGTGTTCACTAGCTACTTTATATGCTGTCTTATATCTTTTTTTATAAATTAGACTTCTTGTAACACTCTCTCTTTGTTCCCACCATTTATCCGGTCTAACCATTTGTGTCTCAGTTTTATTCGCGTTTTGATATAAAATTTCCAAAGATCCATCTAATCGTCCTCTTCGGTTTCTCCATCTCAATCTATCAAATTCTAAACCAGGATCTTTTTTTAAATATTGAGGCACTTTTGCTATTGCATTGTCTACACCGTAAGAGTTACTCATTAAAATTTGTCTTGCATTATAAAGAGCTCTTTGATCTGTAGGTAAATACTTAAGCATTCTTTTTAAATCCCAATATTTCCTTTCCCATGCTAAATAATCAGCTCTCTTTACATGATCGTCTGATGAGATAAATTTTTTAAATTTAGCTCTGTAATAACCCAAATCATTTTTTCTTATCTCAGCAGTGGTCCAACCTTCTTTAACTAACTCTTTGACTTTTTCTAGTTTTCCTTGTTCTAGATATGCTTCAGCTAATTTAATTTTACCTAAACCACCTAATGGAGGGTATTTTTCAAACCAATTGATTATTGATGTGGGCGAATTATTTCTTAAATAGATTTTTTCCTCGGCCAAATATCTTATTCTATTAATTCTTGGATAATAATCATTCTGTTCTATAAATTTTTTATACTCGTTAAATGAAGCTCCATTTCTTGTTGTTTTAAGATGCATCCATGTAATTAACTTTCTGAATTCGCTATCTTTAACTTTTTGGGAACTTTTAAGAGCGCTATTCCATTTTTTTTGTTTAATAAAATTAATTGTTTCTTTAGCTCTTTCAAAATCTTTTTTATTAAGAACTTTTGAATTTTCTACTTCTTTCGATGAAACTTTATAAGTAATAGGCTTTTTTCTTGGATAAACAAATGTAGATGATACCTGTGTTTTAATTTCTTCCTTAGGCTTTGTTTTAATTTCTTTTTGTTCAGAAGGCTCTTTTTTCCGTTCAACTAAAGTTGGCTTAATCTCATCCTTTTTATCTAATAATGGCTTTGGTACAGGTAGATTTTTACTAATACTTTCTTGGATCTGTTTTTCAGATTTTTTAAAAATCGATGGTTTTTTTTGAGGTAATAAGAAATTTGTTTCAGAATAAGCGACGCTAATTTTAAAAAATGATAATAAAAATACTAGACTAATTAATCTATTAAGCATAAGTTTAAGGATATCTACCTTATATTGTTTTATGCTTAAAGGATCAATTGTTGCATTAATAACCCCATTTAAAGATGATAATCTTGATGAAAATACGTATAGAAAATTAATCGATTATCACTTAAAAAACGGCACCAATGGAATAGTTCCTGGAGGCACCACAGGAGAATCTCCAACTTTATCTCATAGTGAACACAAAAAAATTATAGAGATAGCAGTTAAAGAATGTAATGGCAAAATACCAGTGATAGCAGGCACAGGATCTAATTCAACGGATGAAGCTGTTGAACTTTCTCAATTTGCAGAGAAAGCTGGTTCAGACGCACTATTGGTTGTTACTCCATATTATAACAAACCAACTCAAGAAGGTTTGTATCAACATTATAAAAAGATAAACGATAGTGTCAGTATTCCAATTATAATTTACAACATACCGTCCAGATCAGTAATAGATATGTCGGTTGAAACTATGAGTAAACTATATGAACTAAAAAATATAACTGGTGTAAAAGATGCTACGGGTGACTTAAATAGAGTAGATCAGCAATTAAAAGCAATGGGAAAAGATTTTATTCAGCTAACTGGAAATGACGATAATGCTCTTGAATTTAATAAAAGAGGTGGAGTGGGAGCTATCGGAGTCACAGCAAATATAGCTGCAAAAATTTCTTCTGATTTTCAAAAAGCTTGTAAGCAAGATAATGAGAAAGCAGTGTCGTTAGATAAGCTCTTACAGCCTTTGCATTCAGCGTTATTTATTGAAAGCAATCCATCACCAGTGAAATATGCGGCATCATTATTAGGTATGTGCAATCCATCTGTAAGATTACCGTTGGTTGAAATTAGAGAAGAAACAAAAAAGAAAGTTTCAGAAGCACTTAAAGTAGCTAAATTACTTTAATGAAACAAAATATAGCGCCCGGAAGAAAAATAATTTGTTTAAATAGAAAAGCTAGTTTTAATTATTTTTTTTTAGAAACTTTAGAAGCAGGTATTTCTTTAAAAGGATCAGAGGTCAAATCACTAAGAGATGGCAAAGGAAGCATTGCAGACTCATACGCTATAGATAATAACGGGGAATTATTTTTAATTAATTCTCATATTCCGCTTTACAGACAATCATCCTATAACAACCATAATCCTAAAGGTGAAAGAAAACTTCTTTTAAAAAGGCGAGAAATTAATAAGTTGATTGGAAGAATAAATCAGGAAGGTTTGACTATTATTCCTACTAAGATGTATTTTTTTAAAGGAAAAGTTAAAATTGAAATCGCCGTTGCAAAAGGAAAAAAACTTTATGATAAAAGACAAGTAAAGAAAAAGAGAGATTGGAATAGAGAAAGAGCGAGATTATTAAGTAGAAATAATAAATGATACACCTTAATATTGGATCAAATCTAAATTCTATTTATGGTTCTAGATTTGATAATATTTCAATTGCAATTCATTTACTAATAGAAGCGAAAATTAAAATTGAAAAAATTTCTAATTTTTATGAAACACCTTCTTACCCGAATCAGAAATTACCAAAGTTTTTTAATGTAGGAATTTTAGTAAATAAAAACTTAAACCTTTTAAAATTATTTAAAGATATAAATTTAATCCAAAAAAAAATTGGCAGGATTAAAACAAAGAAAAACGATCCTAGAGTAATTGATATAGATATAGTTGATTTTAATGGTTTAATAAAAGACTCAAAAGATCTTGTTTTACCGCATCCGAGAGCACATTTAAGAAATTTTGTTTTATATCCGATTTTAGAAATTGATCCTAATTGGTCACATCCAATTTTAAAGAAAAACGCCCAATTTTTAATAAATAATTTAAGCCAAAAATCCCGGATTGAGATTACAAGATTAAATAAAAATGTTAAAATAAAGCATGATTAACAATAATGAATTAATTAATCAGATTAAATCTTACAATAAATTTTTAAATTCAGAGTCATTAAGCAAGGCATATGACTTTGCTTTAGAGGCTCATCAAAACCAAAAAAGAGAAGAGGGGGTTCCATATATTATTCATCCAGTTGCAGTAGCAAAAATTTTAACTGAATTAAAATTAGATAGTGCAACAATTACAACTGGACTTCTTCATGACACGATAGAGGATACTAACGTAACCTATGCAACCGTTAAAAAAGAATTTGGTGAAGAAGTTGCTAATTTAGTCGATGGTGTAACTAAAATCTCTGCATTAGAAGATAAAGCATCAACAGATTCTAAAGCTGAAAACTTTAGAAAATTAATTTTAGCAACTTCTAAGGATATAAGAGTTTTATTAGTCAAACTTGCTGACAGATTACACAATATGAGGACAATTCAATTTGTAAAAGATAAAGACAAAATAATTAGAAAAGCAAAAGAAACTATGGAAATTTACGCCCCATTAGCGGATAGGATGGGGATGAATAGAATTAGAGACGAGTTAGAGGATTTGTCTTTTTCAGTTCTTAATAAACCAGCAAGAGATTTAATTTTAGAAAGATTAAATTTTATCAAAAATAATACTGATGATACATTCAAAACAATTTCTAAAGAATTAATTGAATTACTAAATCAAAATGGAATAACTGCCACTATAACAGGACGAGAAAAAACACCCTTTTCAATTTGGCGCAAAATTCAAAATAAAAAAATATCTCTTGAACAACTTACTGATATTATAGGCTTTCGGGTAATATTAAACACAGTGGAAGATTGCTACAAAACTTTGGGTATATTTCATAGTAGATTTCCAACTATACCAGGTAAGTTTAAAGATTATATATCAACACCTAAGATCAATAAATACAAATCAATTCACACAGCTGTGATTGGCCCCAAAAAAAATAGAATAGAGATACAAATTAGAACACATGAAATGCATGAGTTTGCCCAAAGGGGTATAGCTTCTCATTGGAAATATAAATCTTCAGAAAAATTTTCAGAATTATCATGGAAAGAATATGACTGGTTAAGAGATCTGGTTGAAATTATTGAGGCAGGTACTAGCCCTGAACATTATTATGAATTTACAAAATTACAAATGTTTCAAGAAAATGTATTTTGTTTCACTCCCAAAGGAGCTGTTATAAAATTACCTAAACAAGCAACCCCGATTGATTTTGCCTATGCTGTTCACACGAAAATTGGAAATAGTGCTGTAGGTTGCACTATAAATGGAAGTCACTCTACATTACAAACAATTTTGAAAAATGGAGATTTAGTGAATATCGAAACTTCTAAAAACGCAACTCCATCTTTACATTGGCTCTCATCCTCTAAAACTGGAAAAGCTCGTTCTGCCATCCGAAGATTTTGGCAAGATAGATCCACAGAAAACTTAAATGTTATTGAAAAAAATTATTCAAGCACAATTGAAGTTGATTTACCCCATAAACCTGGAGTATTAGGACATATAACCTCACTTATTGGACTTAATAAAGGAAATATAGTGAATTTAGAAATTATTAAAAGATCAAAGGAACATCTTACTTTTTCTTTTGATTTACAAATTAAAGATTTGAAAAACTTTACAAACTTGATAAGTCAAATAAAGCAAAGTAATTTAAGATTTAAAATTATTCGACATAAACAGAAAAAAAATGCTTTCATTAGAAGAATCTTTGAAAATTTTAAAAGAAACTAACGCTCTCTTAGAAGGACATTTTATATTGTCATCTGGATTACACAGCCCTCAATATGTTCAATGCGCTCAATTAATGAGCAAACCAAGCGAAGCATTTAAAATATGCTCCTCTCTCTCCGAAAAAATAAAGAAAGATTTTAAAGAATTTGATCTTATCTTATCACCCGCTATGGGAGGTATAATTGTAGGCTTTGAAATTGGGAGAATATTAAATAAGCAAACTATTTTTTCTGAAAGAGTAAATGGTGAATTTAAACTGCGAAGAGATTTTAAAATTAACAAAAATCAAAAAGTTTTAATAATCGAGGATGTAATTACTACTGGAAAATCAAGCCTGGAATGTTCTAAAATTGTCGAAGATAATGATGCAATTATCGTTGGATACGCTTGTTTAATAGATAGATCTAATGGAAAATCAGCAATTAAAGAAAAAATAGTTTCACAAGTAAAAATAGATATTCCTACTTATACAGAAAAAAATTTACCAAAAAATTTATTAACTCTTAAAGCTGTAAAACCTGGAAGTAGAAATCTTTAATGAGTAAAATAAGACTTGGTGTCAATATAGACCACGTAGCAACAGTAAGAAATGCAAGAGGAGAAAACTATCCAAGCCCATTAAGAGCAGCCCTATTTGTGCAAAAAAGTGGAGCTGATTCTGTGACCATTCATCTAAGAGAGGACAGAAGGCATATTAATGACTCCGATTTAAAAGAAATAAAATCTAAACTTAAAATCCCATTTAATCTTGAAATTGCAGCTACTAATGAAATGTTAAAAATAGCTTTAAAAAGAAAACCACCATTTATATGTATAGTTCCTGAAAAAAGACAAGAAATTACAACTGAGGGTGGGCTTAATTTAAACTTTAAAAAAAATTTTCTAAAAAAAATAATAAATAAATTAAAGAAAAATAAATCAAGAATTAGTCTTTTTATAGAACCAAATCTAAATGACATTAAAGAATCAAAGAATTTAAATGCCGATTGTGTTGAAATACATACTGGAAAATTTTGTAATTTAGTTAACAAAAATAAAAATTATAAATATGAGTTAAAAAAAATAAAAACAGCTGTAATATTAGGAAATAAGTTAGGATTGGAAGTTCATGCTGGACATGGTCTTACTTACAAATCTGCAAAAATATTAGCAAAAATCTCAGGTATAAAAGAATTTAATATTGGTCATTTTTTAATTGGAGAGTCGATTTTTGTAGGTCTCGATAAAACTATTAAAAATTTTAGAAAGATCGTCAAGTAATGAAAATATTTGGTGTTGGCACTGATATAGTAAAAATTAATAGAATTCAAAAATTGTTGAAAAAAAAGAATGTTTTAGAAAAATTGTTTAATAAAGAAGAAATTTTAAAATGTAAAAAAATAAAAAAAAAAACTAATTGTTTTGCAAAAAGATTTGCTGCAAAAGAAGCTTTTTCAAAAGCATTAGGCACCGGCATTTCTAAAGGAATTTACTTTAATCAGATAATTATCCTAAATGAAAAAAATGGCAAACCCTTTATTAAATTAATCGAAAACACTAAAAAAATTGTTGAAAAAAAATTAAAGAAAAAAAATTATAAAATTTCATTATCCCTTACTGACGAGGATGAGTACGCAGTAGCTTTTGTAACAATTTCAATATGAAAAAAAAAAATTTAATTAAGATTATTGTAGAAAATATAAAAACATTATTAGGTGCATTATTTATAGCTATATTGATAAGGTCCTTGATTGTTCAACCTTTTTATATACCTTCTTCATCGATGGAGCCCACTTTATTGGTGGGCGATAGAATATTTGTAATTAAATATGTATACGGATATAGTAAACACTCTTTTCCGTTTAGCCCAAATTTTTCTAATAAGCGTTTTATGTCAAAAAACCCGAAACAAGGTGATTTAGTAGTATTTAAAACTCCAGCAGATAATAGAACTGACTATATTAAAAGATTAATAGGACTTCCTGGAGACGAAATTCAATTTATTAATGGAGATCTTTTTATTAATGGGAATAAAATATTTAGAGAAAAAAGTGAGATTATAGATCCGATAAGATGTGGAAATTTCACATTAGACTCTATTGCTTACACTGAAACTCTGCCAAACGGCGTAAAACATTTAGCAACTTATAATAAAGCTGGATCTATACAAAATACAAAAAAATATATCGTTCCATCAAATCATTATTTCTTAATGGGGGACAACCGTGATTGTTCAAAAGATAGCAGATTCCTTGAGGAAGTTGGCTATGTAAATAAATTGAATTTGGTAGGAAAAGCAAAAATAATCTTTTTTTCAAATGATACACAGAAAGGAAGTTTATTAAAATTTTGGAATCTACATAATTCTTTTAGATTGGAAAGGTTATTTAAAAGTTTAAAATGAGCAAATCCATAAAAGAGCTAGAAGGTATAATAAAATATAGTTTCAAGAATAAAGATTTACTCCATAAGGCATTAACTCACAAAAGCTATAATTCAGATAACAACAATGAAAAATTAGAATTTCTAGGGGATAGAGTCCTAGGCTTAGTTATTTCAAAAAAACTTTTAGAAAAATATCCTAATGAAAAAGAGGGAATTATTGACAAAAAATTTGCAAATTTGGTAAACAAAAAAACGTGTATTAAGATCGCAAGAAAGTTAAATCTTAAAAAATATCTTTATTTAGGCACCTCACAAAAAAATATAGAAAGATCTGCAGACAAGATTGTAAGTGATAGTCTCGAAGCAATAGTTGGAGCGATATACTTAGATGGTGGAATTAAATCATCGGAAAAATTTATACTAAATCTGTGGGAAAGTTTTATTGTTAACTCCGTCATTACTCTCATTGATTCAAAAACTAAACTACAAGAGTACAGTTTAAAAAAATTTAAAAAATTACCGAAATATACTTTTTTTAAAAAAACAGGTCCACAACACAAACCCATATTTAAGACTGAAGTAGAAATTCCAGAATCTAAAAAGATAATTGGTGAAGGAGCATCCAAAAAAAAAGCACAACAAAATGCTGCAGAAAAATTAATAAAAATGTTGAATATATGAACTGGGAAGATGAATGTTATCTATTGTCTAAGAGGAAATTTAGAGAAAACGCAAATATAATTAATGTATTTTCAAAAACTAGAGGAAAAGTATCTGGAGTAGTATATGGAGGAAATTCTAGAAAAATAAAAAATTATTTACAAATATCCAATAAGCTTTACATAAATCACAATGCTAAAAATGAAAATAGATTAGGTTATTTTAAAACTGAACTAGTAAAACCCGTATCGCCACTATATTTCAATGATAAGGAACGTTCTTCAGCATTGTTATCAATATCATCAATTTTAAATATGTTGTTACCAGATTCTCAACCCAATCAGAATATTTATAAATCATTTGAAGAATTTGTTAACTCAATAAACTTAGATAATTGGGTAATTATTTATATATTCCTAGAATTAAGTTTAATAAAAGATTTAGGATATGATCCAAACTTAGAGCAGTTTAAAAAAAATAAATCAGAAAGTGACTTTCAAAAAATAAAAATTGATACATTTACCTATGATGTGCCCTTATATTTAATACGAAATAAAATCCCAGTTAACCTTTCAAAACATTTAATAAAAACTTCTCTCAATTTTACAAGAAGTATTATTCAAAACAGATTTTTTCTTCCAAACAATTTATCATTTCCAAAGTCAAGAATTTTACTGGAGAGTTATTACACTTAATTATTTTTTAATTTTTTTGCAATATCAATAGCAAAATACGTTACAATAGCGCAAGCTCCTGCTCTTTTAAATGCTATCAAGCTTTCAATGATAGAATCATCATTTAAAATTTTTTTTTGTATAGCATTTTTAATTAAAAAATATTCTCCTGAAACTTGATAAGCTAAAACAGGAACTTTAAAATTATTTTTGATTTGTTTTATAATATCTAAATATATCATACCAGGCTTTACCATAACCATATCAGCACCTTCTTTTATATCCAGTGCAACCTCTCTAAATGCTTCAGAACTATTCCTGAAGTCCATTTGATATGTTTTTTTATCATTTTTAAGTTTAGATTTACTTCCTACAGCATCTCTAAATGGACCATAAAAATTTGAAGCGTATTTCACTGCGTAAGATAAAATACTTACATCTTTAAAATTATTTCGGTCTAACTCTTGTCTTATTTTTCCAATTCGGCCATCCATCATATCTGATGGAGCGATGATATCGCATCCCATTCTTGCTTGTAGTAATGCTTGTTTTACTAAAATTTTTACAGTTTGATCATTATCAATTTGATTATTTATAATTATTCCATCATGACCATGTGAAGTATAAGGATCTAAAGCAACGTCACACATAACTCCAATTTCTGGAAATTTTTTTTTAACTAACTTTATAGCTTTGCAAACTAAATTATTTGAATTAAGAGCTTCTGTTCCGTGTTTATCTTTTTTAAAATTAGGAGTATAAGGAAATAATGCTACCATTGGTATTTTATACTCTCTAACCTTGTTTAGAATTGATGTTAGTTTATCTAGAGTGTATCTTTTAATTCCAGGCATTGATTTAATTGACTCAATTTTATTTTTTCCTTCTCTGATAAATATTGGTAGGATAAGATCATTGTTAGATATACCGGTTTCAGAAATAAGATTTCGTAACCATTTTGATTTTCTTAATCTTCTTAACCTTGTTTTTGGGTATGAACCGACAATATTCATTTAAATCTCTGATAATTTATAATTTTATGCGACAAATATATTAATATTATTATAAATAGTGTAATTTAATTAAGTGATATGAGCAATATAAAACTAGATAAAATATTTAAAACTGCATGTATTGCCTCAGACCATGCGGGCTTCAAATTGAAAGAAGAAATTAAAGATTATTTAATCAAAAATAATTTTTCAGTGTTTGATCTCGGACCATATAATGATCGTTCTGTAGATTATCCAGATTACGCAAAGAAGCTTGGAAATAGAATCAAATTAAAAAAGAGCAATGTTGGCATCCTTGTGTGCGGCTCAGGCACAGGTATGGCAATAAGTGCCAATAAAATCAAAACAATTAGAGCGGCTGTTTGCTATAATTTAAAGTCTACAAGATTGTCTAGACAACATAATAATGCTAATATAATTGCTTTAGGAGCTAGATTTACTAAAAAAAAATTATCTTTAAAATTAGTTGAAACTTTTTTAAAAACTAAATTTGAAGGTGGTAGACATTTGAGAAGGGTTAGAAAAATTTAATTATGTCAATAGCATTAAAGTTAAATAAATATTTGAACAGTTTTTTTAAATTAGATTTAAAAGAAGCTGATAAGGAGTTGTTTAAATCCATACAAGAAGAATTTTCAAGACAACAAAACCACATTGAATTAATTGCTTCTGAAAATATTGTTTCAAGAGCTGTGCTTGAAGCCCAAGGATCTGTTTTAACAAATAAATATGCAGAAGGTTACCCAGGTAAAAGATATTATGGGGGATGTGAACATGTCGATGTTTCTGAGAATTTAGCAATCGAAAGAGCTAAAAAATTGTTTGATTGTAATTTTGCTAATGTACAACCACACTCAGGGGCACAAGCTAATGGTGCTGTCTATTTAGCTTTATTAAAACCCGGGGATACTACACTTGCAATGAGTTTAAATTCAGGTGGACACCTAACTCATGGAGCTAAACCTGCACAATCAGGTAAATGGTTTAATGCTTTACATTATGAAGTAGATCAAAAGACAGGTCTTATAGATTATGAGAGTGTTGAAAAAATTGCTACTGAAAACAAACCTAAGCTTATTATAGCTGGAGGTAGTGCTTACTCAAGAATTATAGATTTTAAAAAGTTTAGAGAAATTTGTGATAAAGTTGGCGCATATCTTCTTGTAGACATGGCTCACTTTTCTGGTTTAGTTGCTGGAGGTGCATATCCAAATCCTACTAAATATGCTGATGTTGTAACTTCGACTACACATAAAGTTTTAAGAGGCCCAAGAGGTGGAATTATTTTAACTAATAGAGAAGATTTAATTAAAAAATTTAATAGTGCTATATTTCCGGGATTGCAAGGCGGACCTTTAATGCATGTCATTGCCGCAAAAGCTGTTTGTTTTAAAGAGGCACTCTCTGCTGATTTCAAAGATTATACCAAAAACGTAATAAATAATGCTAAGGTTCTTTCGGAAAGATTAACTGAAAAAGGTTTTAAAATTTTTTCAGGAGGAACTGATACTCACTTGATGTTGATAGATCTAAGATCTTTTGGTGTAACTGGAAAAGATGCACAAGCTTCTCTCGGTCGATCTAATATAACTTGTAATAAAAACGGAATTCCTTTTGATACCGAAAGCCCGATGATAACTTCTGGTATTAGATTGGGTACCCCTGCATGCACTACTAGAGGATTTGGAGCAAATGAGTTTAATCTTGTAGGAGATCTAATCTTTAAAGTAATAGACGGACTTAGCAAAAACAAAGAAGACAACTCTAAAATAGAAAAAGAAGTTCAAAAAGAAATAATTGAACTCTGTTCATCTTTTCCTATATATAGTAGTTAGATAGTATGCTTTGTCCATTTTGTAGAGAAAAAGACACTTCAGTAGTAGACTCTAGACCCACCGAGGACGGGACAGCAATTAGAAGAAGAAGACTTTGTGGATGCGAAAGAAAAGAAAGATTTACAACTTTTGAAAGAGTTCAATTTCAAGAATTAACAGTCATTAAAGGTAACGGCAAAAGAGAACCTTTTGATAGAGATAAAATTTCAAAATCTATAAGAATTGCTACCAGAAAAAGACCAATAGACTCTGAGACTATTGAGAAATTTATTTCAAAAATTGTACGTAATCTTGAGGGACTTGGTGAGAGCGAAATACCAACGCCAACCATAGGTAAATTTATTATGGAAGGCCTTTCATCCTTAGATAAAGTTGCCTATGTACGTTTTGCCTCTGTCTATAAAAACTTTAAGGAAGCAAAAGACTTTGAAGAATTTGTAGGCAATATAAATGAAAATAAATCATAATCTCTATTCAAATCTTGCTTTTAATTTAGCTGAAAAAAATTTAGGTAAAACCAATAAAAATCCATCTGTCGGATGTGTAATTGTGAAAAATAATTCTGTTATAAGCTCAGGCACAACATCTCAAAATGGAAGACCCCACGCTGAATTCAATGCCTTAAATAAAAATATTAATTTTAAAAATTCCACCATGTATGTCACATTAGAGCCTTGCACACATTTTGGACTAACCCCACCATGTACAAATATTATCAAGAGGAAAAAAATTAAGAATGTTTACTATAACCTCAACGATCCTGACTTGAGAACTTATAAAAAAGCAGAAAAGATTTTAAAAAATGTAAAAAAAATTAAAAAAATAAATCCTAAATACAAAAATTTTTACAAAAGTTATTTCTTAAATAAAATTAAAAATTTACCATTAATAGACGCAAAAATTGCGGTTTCTAAAGATTTTTTTTCAATAAGTAAAAAAAATAAATGGATTACTAATCCTAGGTCTAGACAAGTTGGTCATTTAATAAGATCAAAATATGATTGTATAGTTTCGACTTCTAATTCAATAAATAAGGATAATTCAATGTTAAACTGTAGAATAGAGGGACTAAATAATAATAAACCTGATTTAATTATAATTGATAGGTATTTAAAGCTTAAAAGAAAACTTAGATTATTAAAGTCATCAACCCGAAGAAAAATTTATATATTCACTTTTAGTAATAATAAAAAAAAGATTTCTTTTTTTAAAAAAAAAAAAATTAAAATTATTAAGATTCAAAAACTTGAAGATAAAATTGATTTTGAAAATCTTTTTAAAATAATAATGAAAATTGGAAAAGGGAGAGTTTTAATTGAATCAGGTTTGATTTTTCTTAATCAATTATTTAAATATAAATTTATTAATAACTTGTATTTATTTAAATCAAGTAAATTTTTAAATTTAAATGGTTACAATAGCATAAGTATCAATTTTATTAAGAAACTGAAAATTAAGAATAAAATTAATGTAAATTTGGACAATGATGAACTTTTTAAAGTAAGGGTAAAATAATGTTTAACGGAATAATATATAGAACAGGTACAATTAAAAATATTTTAAAAAATAAGAAATCTTTCCTAATAGGTATTAAGTCTAATTTAAACTTTAAACAGAACGAAATTGGTTCATCTGTTAATTGTAATGGTGTTTGTTTAACACTCACAAAAATTCAAAAAGACATTATTTATTTTTATATATCAAATGAAACTATCGATAGATCAAATTTTAAAAAAATTAAAATTGGTCAGATAATTAATCTAGAAAAATCTCTTATATACGGTCAGAAAATCTCAGGTCATTTTACCCAAGGGCATGTCGACACAACAGCTAGAATAAAGAAAATTAATATAATCGACAATTCGTGGTCTATTAAACTAGAAATAAAAAATAAAAAATTTATGAAATTTTTAGAAGAAAAGGCATCTATATCTATAAATGGTGTGTCACTTACAGTTTCTAAGGTTCATAAAAAAGATTTTCAATTAAATATAATACCTCACACCCTTAAGTTAACGAATTTAAAATATCTTAAAGTGAATGATTTAGTAAATGTTGAATTAGATATATTTGGTAAATATATATACAAATACACAAGTTAATATGTCTAAAAAAAAATTTTCAAACATTTCATCTATAATCAAAGACGCCAAAAAAGGTAAAATGTTTATCTTAGTAGACGATGAGAATCGAGAAAATGAAGGTGATCTTGTTATTCCAGGATCAAAATGTAATTCAAAAGTAATTAATTTTATGGCTAAACATGGGAGAGGGCTCATCTGTTTAGCTCTAACAAAAAAACAAATAGATAGATTAAGACTTCCACTTATGTCGCCAATTAATAAATCAAGAATGCAAACTGCTTTCACAGTTTCAATAGAGGCAAAAAAAGGTATTTCAACTGGAATTTCAGCTTTTGATAGAGCGAGGACAATCAAAGTAGCTATTAATCAAAATTCGAGTAAAAAAGATATTGTTTCACCAGGTCATGTATTCCCATTAGTTTCAAGAAATGGCGGGGTTTTGGAAAGAGCAGGTCATACCGAAGCTTCTATAGATATTTCGAAATTATCAAAGTTAAATCCAAGTTCAGTCATTTGTGAAGTAATGAATGAGGATGGAAGAATGGCAAGATTAGATGATTTAGTAAAATTTTCAAAAAAACATAAAATTAAAATAGCTTCTATTACAGACTTGATTGCGCATAGATTAAAAAATGAAAAACTTATCTTCAAGACTTATTCCAAGAGCATTTCTGAAAAAAAGAATTATAAAATGTATCTATCAATTTTTAAGAATAAATTAAATAAATTTGAAAGTTTTGCTATACATAAAGGTAAATTCAATAAGAATAAATCAATTCCAATTAGAGTTTTATCCAAAAAAATAAGTCGATTTAGTTTGTTTCAAAATAAAGAAATTAAAAAAAATATTAGAATTCTTTCGAAAAATAAGAATTTTGTGCTGGTTATAATAAATAATGAAATGAATAAGATTAAGAAGAATGATACAGATGTTACCTTAAGGTACTACGGTTTAGGCGCTCAAATAATTAAAGAATTTAATGTAAAAAATATGATATTATTTTCACGTACCAAAAAGAAACTAATTGGTTTAGAGGGATTTGGTTTAAAAATAAAAAAACAAATTATTATAAAATGAAACAAATTCTAATTGTAAATGCTAACTACTACGATAAAATTTCAAAAAATTTAGTAAGTTCTTCAAAAAAAATACTTATACGAAAAAAAATGATAGTAAAAATTTTTAATGTTACAGGTATTTTTGAAATACCAGTAGCAATTAAAAAGAATATAAAAAAATTTGATGCCTTTGTTGCTTTAGGCTGTGTAATAAAAGGGAAAACACCACATTTTGATTTTATATGTAAAACTACTTTCGATGCTATTATGAATTTATCAATTTTATACAACAAACCTATTGGAAACGGAATTATAACTGCATATAATATAAAACAGGCTGAAGAGAGATGTGGATTAGGAAGATCAAATAAAACTAATAAGGGATTGGAAGCTGCTAAAGCAGTTATGTCTATCTTAAATAATGGACCAAAAAAAATCTAAGAATCCTTCACCTAGAATAAAAGTAATACAAAAAATTTACAATTCTTTAATGAATCCAAACTCAGAAATTAGTTTTCCAAAGAATCAATATAAGAAATTTATAAAAGATGTTGTTAATGGAACTCTCGAAAGGTCAGAGTTAATCGAAGAGACCGTAAATAAACATCTAGCTGATGACATTAATTTAAAAAAGACTGATAAATTGTTAAAAATCATCCTTTTTGCATCTGTTTTTGAGCTTATGTTTAAGCACAAAAATCCTAAAAAAGTTATCATAAGTGAATACTTGTTAGCTTCTGAATTTTTTTTAGAGAAAGTTCAAATTGGTTATTTAAACGCCATTTTAGATAAAATATCTAAAGTACTTAGAAAGGATGAGTAAAAAAAGTTAATAAATTTGTTAACTTTAGCTTGCGTTTTTAATACTTTTTTGGCATCTATCCGTTTAATAATATGACTAATTATTTAGAACT
Source organism: uncultured Pelagibacteraceae bacterium (assembly GCA_902587515.1). Classification (GTDB taxonomy): domain Bacteria; phylum Pseudomonadota; class Alphaproteobacteria; order Pelagibacterales; family Pelagibacteraceae; genus Pelagilacustribacter. The sequence continues at coordinate 38,580 of CACILM010000002.1, read as the reverse complement.
TCTTTATTTAATTTCTTTTACAGGTGTATTGGCCGTTGCATATAGTTATTTACTTTCTGGTCAAATTATTTCTTCAAGTCCCGGTAATAATCGTATGCAAGAAATCGCTGAAGCAATCCAAATTGGAGCTAAGGCATATCTTAATAGGCAGTATAAAACTATTGCTGTAGTAGGAGTAATTGTTTTAGCTGTGGTAACTTATTTTTTTAATTATTTAGTTGGATTAGGTTACTTTATAGGCGCCTTCCTTTCGGGGGTAGCTGGTTATGTAGGTATGTTAATCTCCGTGAAAGCGAATGTGAGAACTGCTGAGGCAGCAAGATCAAGTTTACAATCGGGATTAACAATTGCATTTAAATCTGGCGCTATAACAGGCTTACTTGTTGCTGGATTAGCTTTACTAGCAATTACTATTTATTACATTATTTTAATAAACCTTAATGTTGACAACAGAGAAATAATTAATGCTTTAGTAGCTTTAGGTTTTGGAGCTTCTTTAATATCTATTTTTGCGAGATTAGGAGGCGGAATTTTCACCAAAGGAGCAGACGTAGGAGCAGATTTAGTTGGAAAAGTAGAGGCAGGAATTCCTGAAGATGATCCTAGAAATCCAGCTGTGATAGCTGATAATGTTGGAGATAACGTCGGAGATTGTGCTGGTATGGCTGCAGATTTATTTGAAACATATGCGGTTACAATAGTTGCTACGATGGTTTTGGCTTCTATATTTTCTCCTCAAGATTATAATTTAATGGTTTACCCACTCGCTATAGGAGGAGCTTGTATAATAACTTCTATTGTTGGAACTTGGTTTGTAAAATTAGGAAAAAGTAAAAATATTATGGGTGCACTTTACAAAGGTTTTATAGTAACTGCTATCACATCTTTAATAATAATGTACCCAGTTACTAACGCCATTGTGGGGATTAATGAAACTTATAACAACAATGCGGGTTCAGTGTTTACTGGTTTAGATCTTTATATTTGTGGTCTTGTTGGTTTTATTATAACTGGTTTGTTAATTTGGGTGACAGAGTATTATACAGGGACAAACTATAGACCAGTTAAATCAGTAGCTAAATCCTCAACAACTGGTCACGGTACTAATGTTATTCAGGGACTTGCTGTTTCGATGGAGGCCACAGCTGTACCTGCACTAATTATAGTTGCGGGTATTTTATATACTAATAGTTTAGCGGGCTTATACGGGATTGCGATTGCGGTAACTGCAATGTTAGCTTTAACTGGAATGGTTGTTGCTTTAGATGCTTACGGCCCGGTGACTGATAATGCAGGAGGTATAGCGGAAATGTCTAAACTTCCGAAAAATGTTAGAAAAACTACAGACGCATTAGATGCTGTAGGAAATACTACAAAAGCTGTAACAAAAGGTTACGCAATAGGTTCAGCAGGATTAGGGGCGCTTGTTCTTTTTGCTGCATACACTGAAGATATAAAATATTTTTCAAAAGTAAGTGGATCTGCATTAGAGGGTGTTAATGTAACTTTCGATTTATCTAATCCTTTTGTTGTAGCTGGATTACTGATTGGAGGTATGCTTCCTTATCTGTTTGGGTCAATGGGGATGCAAGCTGTTGGAAGAGCTGGTGGTGCAGTTGTGATAGAAGTCAGAAGACAGTTTAAGAAAATACCCGGAATCATGAAAGGTAAGAGAAAACCAGATTATGGTAGATTAGTTGATTTATTAACTAAAGCAGCAATTAAAGAAATGATTATTCCATCATTATTACCCGTGTTATCTCCTATAGTTCTTTATTTTATAATTTTACAAATTGGCGGGATTGAAGCTGCTTTATCTTCATTAGGTGCAATGTTATTAGGTGTTATAATTACAGGTTTATTTGTAGCAGTTTCTATGACGGCTGGCGGTGGCGCATGGGATAACGCAAAAAAATATATAGAAGATGGTAACTTTGGTGGAAAGGGCTCTGAAGCTCATAAATCAGCTGTCACTGGTGATACTGTAGGTGATCCTTACAAAGATACAGCTGGTCCTGCAGTAAACCCAATGATAAAAATTACAAATATAGTTGCCTTATTATTATTAGCTGTAATTGCGCATTAGAATAAAATATCTATTTTCTGTTTTGATACATTTTACTTTTTACACTTTGAAGCAAGCTCTGCACAAAACTTTTCTTTGATAAATTATTTTCAGTAATTTTTTCCGAAAATTTTAATTTATTAATATTATTTTTATCTAAAAAATCTTTTTTTATTAAAATACCGTATTTATCAAAAGTTAAAATTAAAATATTGTTTGTCTTTACTATATTTTGTCCTAATTTATGGTAAGCGCCTTTTGTAAGCACCCTCTCTATATAAATCCAACTATCTTCATTTGAAACAGATTTAGTGTGGGGGTTACCTATTAATTTTAGCACATCGTTTTTGTTATTAGAGTTTACTTTTAATTGATTTGACCTATTTTCAAGAAATAAAATTCCATGATTCTTAACAGGTTCTTGTAATTGACAATTTAACAAAAAAATGAAAATAAATAATATAAAAAATTTTATATGATTTTTAACAAAAAACATAATAACAATCTATACAATATATTGCTTCAACTTTCTAGAAACATCTTCTTTTATAAAAAGATCAATCTTAATGATAGCTTTGAAACTAGAATTTTTTTAATGTTTTTTCATTTTTCAATTTTAATGATAATATTCAAAAAAAAAGGCAAGAAATTTGAGCAAAAAGAATACGATAATGTTTTTTTTAATATTGAAAATAATTTGAGAGAATTGGGTTTTGGAGATGTTTCAGTAAACAAAAAAATGAAAGATTTAAATAAACTTTTATATGATATCTTGTTAAAAATTGATGATAGTAATAAAAATGATTTTAAATTAAATAAAAAACTTGTTTTAAAGTATTTTAGCTCTTTAAAAGATGAAAATAACCCTAAAACCCAAGATTTTGAAAGATATTTTAAAGAGTTTTATAAATTTTGCTTTGAATTACCACTTGAAAATATGATAAGAGAAATCTTAAACTTTAAAGGTTAATTATGGCTGTACCAAAAAGAAAAACATCAATATCAAAAAAGAAAATGAGACGTTCTCATCATAGAATCTCAACAGTTAACATTGTTGAAGACAAGAAAAGTGGTGAATATAAACTCTCACATCATATTGATCTAAAATCTGGCTTTTATAACGGTAAAAAGATCTTAGATATTTAATATTTAATGAATAAAAAAATTACTATTGCAATAGATGCAATGGGCGGAGAAAACTCTCCAGATAAAATAATAAAGGCTATTGATCTTTTTGAAAAAGAGAATAATTCAAAAAAAGACTACATATTAAACTTATTTGGTGATGAAAAAATTATACAAACTAAATTACAAGAATTAAGAATTTCAAAAAAAAACATTATAATTACGCATACAAACTCAGTTGTATCTGATGAGGACTCTCCTTTGACTGCTATTAAAAATTCAAAAAATACAAGTATGTGGAATTGTATACAATCACAAATAACTGGTAATTCAGATATAAGTTTATCTGCAGGTAATACAGGAGTTTTACTAGTTATATCAAGAATGATTTTGAAAATGATAAATAAAGTGAACAAACCTGCTTTAGCAGGTCTGTGGCCGAACCAAAATGGTATGAATGTTGTCTTAGATTTAGGAGCTAATATAGAATGCAACGAAGATAATCTTATCGATTTTGCAGAATTAGGTTCAGCTTTATATAAATCAATATTTCCAAACGATAAACCAATTGTTTCTTTGCTTAATATTGGCTCAGAAGAGATTAAAGGAACTGAGACTTTAAAAAATGCATTTAAAAAACTCAACAATTTAAGCAGTGATAATAATTTTGTTTTTAAAGGCTACATAGAGCCTAATAAAATAATGTCTGGTGACTCAAATGTAATTGTAACAGACGGTTTTACAGGAAACATAGCACTAAAAACAGCCGAGGGTACTGCTAAATTTATTACAGATAATTTAAAAAAAACTCTTACAGAAAATCTTCTTGCAAAAATTTCTTTAATTTTCTCATATTTTTCTTTAAAAAAATTCAAAAGTAAACTTGACCCAAGAAAATATAATGGAGCAATTTTTCTTGGTTTGAACGGTCCTGTAGTGAAGAGTCATGGTGGCACAGATCATGTTGGTTTCTATCATTCGATAGATCTATGTTATAAGATTATTAAAGGTAATTTAATGCTCCAAATTAAAAATAATTTAAATCATTTAAATGACAAATCATAACAATTTTAAAAAGGAAGATATCTATAAATTTTTGAGTAAAAAAAAAGGATTTTCAGTTTTATTTTCTAAAAAAATTATTACAGATGTTATAGATATTTTGATTGATGAAATTAAAAATAATAATTTAAATCTTAAAAATATAGGAACATTTAAAGTTATAGAAAAAAAAAAAAGAATTGGTAGAAATCCGAAATCTAAAGAGATTTATGAAATAAAAGCTAGAAAGTCTGTAGTTTTCAAACCATCAATTAATTTATACAAAAAATTAGTAAATACACATAGTGAGAAAGCTAATTAATATAAGTCAGTTAGCGATACAGCTAAATTTATTAAAATCAAAAAATAAGAAACCCTTGAATCATGTTTTAAGATTTTGGGAAAAGGAATTTAAACAAATAAAACCAATAATTATTAATAAAAGAAGATATTATTCCCAAGAACAAGTAGAATTATTTAAAATGATTAAATATCTACTTAAAAACGAAGGAATGACAATCTCTGGGGTAAAAAATATTCTTAATTCAAATAGGAATAAGCTTGACGATTATAAATCGAATAGTTTAAAAGCTAATTATTTAAGACAGAATATTAAAGCAAAGAGTAATAAAATTTTAGAAAAACTAAAAAAATTAAAACGTTATGGCAAAAAAAACTCATCTTAAAGTTCGAATGGTTCCTGAAAATAATCCTGACAGTAAGTTTATATATTACGCAAAAAAACCAACGAAAGGTGAAAAAGCCAAAAATAAGCTTAAATTAAAAAAATATAATCCTAATACAAGGAAGCACGAATTTTTTGTTGAAAAAAAACTTCCACCTCACAGCAAGTAACTATTTTTTAAATCTTCTATATTCATAATCTATGTATGCCTTAATCATTGCAGACCATATTTTATGAGTTATTTGAGGATCAATTTTATTTGTTTTAGATTTTTTATTTATGTTTTTTAATATGATTTGAATTCTTTTTTTATCAACTATATCTTTTTTAAATTTTTTATTTTTAACTATTTTATTAACAAGTGAAGTTCTTTTTTTAATTAATTTGAGAAATTTATCATCTAATTTATCAAGTGCTTTTCTTATTTTGATAATTTTCTTATTCATAGCGACATAATTAAATTAGTTTTTCAAAAAGATATATATATATTATTATATATGAACATACAGGTAAAAAAAAATAATTACTTTTTTAATAAATGGTTGAAAATAAACCTACTATTAGTTTTTTTTATTATCATTATTGGCGGACTCACAAGATTAACTGACTCAGGTTTATCAATAACAGAATGGGAATTATTTTCTGGATTGTTGCCACCTTTAACCGAGACGTCATGGAATAATTACTTTGACTTGTATAAGGAAATACCTCAATACAAATTATTAAATTACAACATGTCATTAAACGAATTTAAAGTTATTTTTTATTGGGAGTATATTCATAGAATTCTCGCTAGATTAATTGGTCTTTTTTTCTTAATCCCGTTAGTTTATTTCTATTTTGATAAGTCTGTAAGCAAGGAAAAATTAAATATTTGCTTTATCATATTTTCTTTAATCTTAACCCAAGGTGTAATTGGTTGGTATATGGTAAAAAGTGGCCTTATTGATGTCGTTACAGTAAGTCACTTTAGATTATCATTACATTTATTTTTTGCTTTTTTAATAATTTCCACTATTTTTTGGTTAATTTTAAATAATGAAAGAAAAAAAATTAAATCTTTTTTTGATTTTAATAAAAAAAAAGGTTTATTTTTAATTTTTATTTTTCTTGTTTTTGTTCAAATCACTATCGGTGCATTTGTTTCAGGCCTAGATGCTGGTAGAATTTACCAAACTTGGCCATTAATGGGTGAAACTTTTTTTCCAAATGACATTGTCATAAAAAATTTTATAAACATATTTGATTTAAATAGCCATTCTCTTGTGCAGTTTTACCACAGAATATTTGCCTATTTTCTAACAACTTATTTTTTATTTTTATCTCTTTATTTATTTATAAAAAAAGAGAAAAAATTGTATAATTCTTTAATGATTGTTTTTACTATCTTAACTGTACAAATTACTCTAGGAATTTTTACTTTATTAAGTGGACTTAATATTGTTTTAGCATCAGCACATCAAATCACTAGTGTGTTACTAGTTTTTAGCTCGATATACCTTTACTATTCTTATATTAAATAATTGACTTTATCATTTAATCTTTGTATCAATCGCCAATTATAAAATATGACACCATTCACAAAAAAAAAAGATTTAAAAAATAATTGGTACGTTATCAACGCTCAAAACGCGCCTGTTGGAAGACTTGCTGCCTATATATCAAAGCTCTTAAGAGGGAAAAATAAACCTACTTTTAATCCACATGTTGATAATGGAGATTTTGTAATAGTAACTAATATAAATAAAATTAAGTTTACCGGTAAAAAATTTTCTGAAAAAAAATATTATAAACACACAGGTTACCCAGGTGGAATAAAAAATATAACACCTCAACAATTAAAAGAAAAAAATAAGTCCCAAGATATTTTAAAATTAGCAGTAAAAAGAATGTTGCCAGGTGGTCCTCTATCAAAAAAACAATTAACTAAACTGAAGTTGTATTTAGATGATAACCATCCTCATGAAATGCAAAAACCAAAAATCATTAATTTTGAAAATTTAAATCCAAAAAATATTGTAAAATAATGGAAACAAATACATCATTACAAAAACCTAAAAAGATTAAATTAGATTTTAAAGATAGTAAGTATGCAACTGGGAGAAGAAAAAGATCAATAGCAAAAGTTTGGGTAAAAAAAGGAAATGGAAACATCCATGTGAATGGAATGAAAATGAATGAATATTTTAAAAGGCCAGTTCATCAAATAATAGTTACAAGACCACTAGAAATTTCACAAGTCTCTAATAATTACGATGTGAAATGCACAGTGAGAGGCGGTGGTTTATCCGGTCAAGCTGGAGCTATAATATTAGGAATTTCAAAAGCATTAATTGCACATGATGAGAATTTGAAGAAAAACCTTAAAAAAGACAATTTAACCACAAGAGACTCTAGAGTCGTTGAGAGAAAAAAATACGGTCATCGTAAAGCAAGAAGAAGCTTTCAGTTTTCTAAAAGATAATCATTTAAATTTAATTTTCTGAAATGCAATGATATAAGTCATTGAGTCAATATAATTATGCTAGATAGATTAAAAATTGCTGTTATTGGTGCAACTGGATACACTGGTTTAGATTTAGTATATCTTTTATCAAAACATCCTAAAGTTAAGATTTCATATTTATGCGCTACAAAAAACTTAGGAAAAAAAATTTCATATTTTGATAATAGAATTAAAAAAAACCTGCCAAAAATTAATTCAATTAAGAATGTAGATTGGAAGAAAATTGACTTAGTTTTTTTATCATTACCTAATGGAGAGGCACAAAAGATAATTAAAAAAACTTTTTATAAATATAAACATTTAAGATATATAGATTTATCAGCGGATTTTAGAATTCAAAATCATCAAATATATAAAAAAAATTATGGCATCAATCATAAAGCAAAAAACTTGATTAAAGACTCAATCTACGCAATAAGTGAGTTTAGTAGATTTAAAATAAAAAATTTTAGAATAGTAGCAAATCCAGGTTGTTATCCTACTTCAATTCAAATTCCATTAGTGCCATTAATTTTAAACAAATTAATTAAATTAGACGATATAACTATTGACTCAAAATCTGGTTATTCAGGTGCTGGTAAAAATATTGAAAAAAAATTTACTCATAAAAATCTATATAGCTCCACATTCGCTTATGGTATTAAATCTCACAGACACATATGTGAATTAGATCAAGAATTATTTAAAATCAGTAAACAAAAAGTAAATTTTACTTTTAACCCGTATTTACTTCCTACATTTAGAGGAATTCTTTCTTCAATCTATTTTAGACCAAAACATAAAATAGGTTTAAATAAGATAAATTTGATATTAAAAAAGTTTTATAAAAAGAATAAATTTATCAAGATTTTAAAAACTAATACTCAAATAGGATCTGGTAATGTTTTAAATACTAATAATTGTGAGATTTCAGTTTGTAAAACAAGAGTAAAAAATAAATTTGTTATTTTTTCAGCTATTGATAATTTAATTAAAGGAGCATCAGGTCAAGCTATACAAAATATGAATTTACTATTTAACTATCCAGAAAAACTTGGTTTAAATGATTAGAATTCTTTCTTTATTACTATTAATTATTTTTCAATCATGTTCGAAGCCAAAAACTGTTTTAATTTGTGGTGATCATGTTTGTATTAATAAAAACGAAGCCAAACAATATTTTGAAGAAAATCTCTCTCTTGAAGTTAAAATTATAAATATAAATGAAAAAAAAAATATTGACTTAGTTGAATTAAATTTAAGAGAAAATAAAGAGCAAAGAGAAGTAACCATAACAAAAAAAGAAATGACAAATAAAAAAATTAGAGCTCTATCAAAGAAAGAGGTAAAAGAAATTAATGATAAAATTAAAAAAAAGAAGAAAAAAAAGATTATTTCAAACAAGCAATCTAAAAAAAATGAGATAAAATCACAGATCGCTTCAAGTAAAAATAAAGCAGATAATATCAAAACAACAAATAGAAAAGAAACTTATAAAATTGATAAATCTTTCGATGTTTGTAAAATTTTAGATCAATGTAATATAGATGAAATATCTAAATATTTGATTAAAGTAGGGGAAAAAAAGAGTTTTCCAGATATAACTATTAGAGAGTAATTACAAATGAAGAAATTAAATATTGCGATAATTGGATTAGGAAATATAGGAAGCTACTTATATAAATTTTTGGAAAAAAATAAGTCTATATTATCAAAGAAAAATAATTGTGTACCTAATATAGTTTATATTTCAGCCAAAAACAAAAGACGAAAAAGAAATTTTAAGATAAAAAAGAAACTTTGGTTAAATAATTACTTGGACGCAACAAAAAGTAAAAATGTTGATTTAATAGTAGAATTAATTGGTGGAGCTGAAGGTCCTGCCAAAAAATTAGTTTTTAACGCATTAAAAAATAAAAAACACGTAGTAACAGCGAATAAGGCTTTAATTGCCAAATATGGAGATAAACTTTCTCGGATAGCTGAAAGAAATAAAGTTAATTTAGAATTTGAGGCATCTGTTTGTGGAGGTGTACCTATAATTAGATCTTTAAAGGAAGGACTAATAGCTAATAAGATCAATAAAGTATTCGGTATTTTCAATGGTACTTCAAATTATATTCTTTCATCAATGGACAAAGAAAATAAAACTTTTCAAGAAGTTTTGGACAAAGCAAAACAACTTGGATATGCAGAGTCAGATCCTTCAGCAGACTTGAACGGCCAAGATGTTTCTGCGAAATTAATGATTTTGTCCTCTTTATGCTTTAACTCTTTCTTAAGCAACAACATACACGTCGAGGGTATCAAGGAGATAGATAAAGAGGACATAAGTTATGCAAAAAAACTTGGTTATAAAATAAAATTATTAGGTTATGCTGAATTAATAGGAAAACATATCTACCAAAGAGTTCATCCAACATTAATCAAAAAAAGCTCCTATGTAGCAAGTATAGATGGAGTTCTAAATGCAGTAATTATTGACGGTACACCTGTTGGTCAAAGTATAATACAAGGTGAGGGTGCTGGTCCTGCTGCAACAACATCTGCTTTAATTTCTGATATTTCATCGATATTGAGAGGAAATACAAAATTTCCTTTTTCTATTTCTAGTCAAGAAAGAAAAAATTTGAATTTTAAAAAAATATCAGACAGATCGTTTTCAGCTTACTTGAGATTTGAAGTTGCAGATAAACCTGGAGTATTATCAAACATAACTCAAATCTTTTCAAAAAATAATGTTTCTATTAAAAGATTGGTACAAGACCCTAATAAAGGCAAAAGATCCTCCTCAATTATAATCATAACACATCCTTCAAAAGATAAATCATTAAACAAAATTGTTCATACTATTAATAAAAGATCTTATGTAAAAAAAAGATCTAAATTAATTAGAATAGATGAAAAATAAATGTCAATTGATAAAAAATTTTTAAATCTATTTATTAAAGCCACTGAAAAAGCAGCTATTGGTGCATCAAAGTTTATTGGTAAAAATGACAAAATTGCTGCTGATAAAGGAGCTGTTGATCCAATGAGAAGAGAGTTAAACAAAATTAATATGGAGGGAACAATTGTTATCGGAGAAGGGGAGATGGATGAGGCTCCTATGTTATATATTGGTGAGAGATTAGGTACATTAAATGGACCTAAATTTGATATAGCAGTTGACCCATTAGAGGGAACAAAATTTACAGCAAACAATCAACCAAATGCTTTCTCTGTAATAGCAGTTGCAAAAAAAGGTGAACTATTATCAGCTCCTGATACTTACATGGAAAAAATAGCAATTGGTTCAGATTTACCTAAAAACTTATTAGATATTGATAATGGCGTAGAAAAAAATATTCGAATTCTAGCTGAAGCAAAAAAGAAAAAAATTTCAGAGATAAATGCTTGTGTAATGAAAAGACCAAGGCACGATGAAATTGTTGATATATTAAACAAACTAGGGGTAACCATAAATTTTATAACAGATGGCGATATAGCTGGTGTTTTAAGTGTTATAGGAGATAGTCCAAAAAATGATATATACTATAGCACTGGCGGGGGGCCAGAAGGAGTTTTAGCAGCATCAGCGCTATCTTGTTTTGGAGGTCAAATACAAGGTCGTTTAGTTTTAAATGAGGAAGAAAAAATTAGAGCAAAAAAACTTGGAATTACTGATTTTAAAAAAAAATATAATATCGAAGATATGGTAAAAGGGGATGTTATATTTTGTGCAACTGGTGTAACTGATGGGGATTTAACTAAGGGAGTAAAGGACCTTGGAAATGAATTTGAGGTTACAACTTTTGCATTGCATAAAAGTAAAAAGATTAACAAAATAATTAGAAATATATATAATAAATGATTTCAAATTCAGTGAGTAACAAAAACTGGATTTTTAAAAAATACAATGAACAAGATATTAAATTTTATAAAGAAAATTACTCATTAGATGAATTAACATCAAAGCTTTTATCAATTAGAAATATTAAAAAAGAAGACATTCAGGCTTTTTTAAACCCGTCTATAAAAAATCTCCTGCCTAATCCTGAGATTTTAAAGGATATGCAAAAATCAGCAAAAAGAACAATAAATGCTATTTCTCAAAAGCAAAAAATCGGTATTTTTGGGGATTATGATGTTGATGGGGCTTCATCAACAGCTCTTCTTGCAAATTTTTTTATCTCAATAAATGTTCCTTACGAAATATATATTCCTGATAGAAAAAAAGAGGGTTACGGACCTTCTGCAGAATCTTTTAAAAAATTGATAAATAATGGAACCAAATTGATTTTTACAGTTGATTGTGGAACACTATCATTTGATGCTTTGGATTTTGCGTTTAATAACGATATCGATGTGATTGTTCTTGATCACCATCAATCAGAAATAAATTTGCCTAAAGCTCACTCCATAGTAAATCCTAATAGGTTAGATGATAAATCTGATTTAAAATATTTATGCGCTGCTGGAGTTACTTTTATGTTTTTAATATCCTTGAGTAAAGAACTTAGATCGACTGATTGGTTCACCAAATCAAAAATTATAGAACCAAATTTGCTCGAATATTTAGATTTAGTAGCTCTAGGAACTGTTTGTGACGTAGTTCCTTTAGTTGGTTTAAATAGAGCAATTGTCTCACAAGGATTAAAAATTTTAAAATCAAAAAAAAATCTCGGGTTAAAAACGTTATTTGATATTTGTGATATCCAAAGCAAACCTAATGTTTATCATATTGGTTATCAACTAGGACCTAGAATTAATGCTGGAGGTAGAGTAGGAAAGTCTTCTCATGGTGCAAATTTATTAATTAGTAATAATCCTAAAGATGTTTTTAAGATTGCAACTGAATTAGACCATTTTAATAAAGAGAGACAAATTTTAGAAAAAGATCTTATGGATAAAATTTTAAATAATTTGGGAAATGTAACAAATGAGTCAGTAATTGTGATTTTTGGAAAAAATTGGCATGAAGGGGTGATTGGAATAGTTGCATCTAGAATTAAAGATAAATTCAATAAACCAGTTATAATTATTTCAATAGATGATAATGGTATCGGAAAAGCTTCGGCTAGATCTATCGTAGGTTTTGATATGGGCTCAGTAATTATTTCTGCTGTCCAAGAAAATATTTTAATTAAAGGTGGAGGACATAAGATGGCTGGGGGATTTACAATAAAAAAAGAAAATGTTGAAAAATTTAAAAAATTTATCTTAAAAAAATTTGAAAGATTAAGTAATAGTAAAATGAATATAAAACCTTTGTATTTAGATAGCGTAATAGCTCCAACCGCACTAAATCTTCAATTTTATAATAAGGTTAATATACTTGCTCCTTTTGGTTCAGGAAACCCAGAACCAAAATTTGTTTTAGAAAATATGAAATCTATAAATAATAAGATTATAAAGGATAAACACATAAAGTCAGTTCTAGTTGGATTGGATGGATCTACAGTCAAATCAATAGCATTTAACTGCGTCGAAAATGAAATTGGAGCATATTTGCTCAAAAAAAATAAAAAATTATTTAATATTGCTGGTAAATTATCCTTAAACGAGTGGCAAGGGCAATCAAATGTGGAGTTTATTATCGATGATATTTCTGTTAATAAGACAGTCAAAAATACGGTCCCATCGTCTATCGGTTAGGACAGTTGGTTTTCATCCAACAAAGAGGGGTTCGATTCCCCTTGGGACCGCCAAAAAAAATGCATAAAGTAGCAATTATAGAAAAAATTCACCAAGACGGGATAAATTTATTAAAAAATAATTCAGCTTTTGAATTTGAAGTAATCGAAGATGCTTCTGAAGAAAATTTAATAAATGTACTTCCTAATTTTGATGCTTGTACGCTTAGGGTTTCTAAATTAAATGAAAAAATTCTATCGAAATGTAAAAATTTAAAGGTTATATCAAGACATGGTGTTGGATATGATAATGTTGATTTAAATTATATTAAAAAAAACAAAATAACTTTATTAATAACCGCAACTGCGAATGCATTAGCTGTAGCTGAACACGTAATTTACATGATGCTATCTATATCTAAAAGCATTAATCAATATGACCAGGAAGTTAGAATTGGAAATTTTAAAAAAAATGCATCATCTATTACAACTTTAGAACTTTTTAATAAAGAGATTTTAATAGTTGGATTTGGTAGGATAGGACAAAGTTTAATCAAAAGATGTAAAGGGTTTGAAATGAAAGTAAAAGTATTTGATCCTTTTGTTAATAAAGAAACCATTGAAAATTTTGGAGGACATAAAATTGAAAATCTCGATGATGGATTAAAGAATTGTGACTATGTTTCTTTACACATTCCATTAAATGAAAAAACTAAAAATTTAATTAATTATTCTAGACTTAAAAATATGAAAAGAGAGTCAATTGTAATCAATACTGCGAGAGGGGGGATTGTAAACGAAAACGATTTAGATAAAGCATTAAGAGAGAATATAATTTTTGGAGCAGGACTAGATGTTTTTGAAAAAGAACCTATAGATAAAACAAATCCTCTACTATTAAATAAAAAAGTTTTATTAAGTCCACATTCAGCAACATTTACGAATGAATGTAAATCTAGAATGTCTATAGAAACGATTAAAAATATTATTGATTTTTTTGAGAATAAGATTGATAAATCTATGATTGTAAAATTATGATAGATATAAATAGGAAATTAAAAAATTTTGGTCCATTAGAAGTTTTAGTATTAAGTTCTATTACATATGTGGTTGTAATGTTATTGTGGACAGCTTCAACTAGATCAGAAGTTTTACAAAAAGCAAATGATATAAAATCAAATCATAAATCTGTAGTTGATTTCATTAATGACGAGGTAAATAATTGCAGCTCAAACGGAGAGGGTTCAACGTCTTGGGGTGAGAAATGCAATTCTGTTTGGAGTTCAGATAAAATCGTAAATTATGTGTTAAATAATATTGATCTAAAAAACCCATATTCAATTAATAAACCGTTAATACAAACCTCTCAAGATCCCAGAATTCAGGCCGAAGGTAAAGCAGGTCAATCTACAGATAAAGGTATAATTTTTGTTTCTTCAAATAATTTTGAGTCAGAGGCAGGCTCAGAATGGGTAGTAGGTACTTGTATAAAATCACCTTGCGTAGCTGCTGGTAATAATGAATTAGTATCTGTATACCGTTAATTAATAATTTCAAAACCACATTGTTTTGCAGTTTTACTTAAATAGTTGAAACCTATTTTTGCATATTCAAATGGATTTGCTTTAGCAGGATCTTGTTCTGCTTCAACTACGAGCCATCCCGAATAATTTTTTTTCTTTAAAGCATTTAAGAAAGGAATGTAATCAATACATCCATCACCTGGTACAGTAAATGCTCCATCTAAAAATGCTTGTCTGAATGTAGCATCATTTTTAAGTGATTGTTCTAAAATATCTTTTCTAATATCTTTGCAATGAACATGAATTATACGATCGTAAAAATTTTCAACTAATTTAATAGAGTCACCTTGAGCAAACAACATATGTCCAGTATCTACTAATAATTTAACTGTATCCTTTGTATTTTCTATAAGTCTAGAAGTATCTTCCTCAGTTTCTATTATAGTTCCCATATGGTGATGATAAGCTAATGGCATATTTTCATCTATCATCATTTTACTAATTTCGTTTATCGAATTAATAAATCTATTCCAATCATCTTTATTCAATCTAGGTCTTTTTGATAACGGTGTTATCGGATCTCCTTGGACTGAGTCTGTTACTTCAGCAAAAACCATGCAAGGTGCCTCACAATCTTTAAATAATTTAAGTTGTTTTTGCATAAGTTTAAATTCTTCTTTAGGTGATCTTTTTAATAGTTGAGCTCCATACCAACCTGAGCATAATTTAAGGTTCTCTTTTTGAAGCTTAGGAATAAGTTCTTTCGAATTCATTGGAAATTTTCCGCCAGATTCAATTCCAGTAAAACCTGCCATACTTGCTTCTTTTAAACATTGTTCCAATGGAGTTTTTCCACCTAATTCAGGCATATCATCGTTACTCCATGCAATGGGTGCTATTCCTAATCTTATCGACATAGTTTTAAGAAAGTAATAATATTTTATATTATAAATAATTAACTTACAAAAGAATTTATGATCAATGTAGCACTTTTGGGTTTTGGTAGAATTGGGCAAATGCATGCTCAAAATATATATCTTAATAAAACGCTTAATCTGCTCTATGTATACGAAAAAATTGATAAACTTAGAAAAAAAGCTAAAAATCTTTACAATTGTAAAATTGAAAAAGATTATAAAAAAATATTCTCAGACAAAAAAGTAGATATTATTTTCATTTCTAGCCCTACAAATACTCATATCAGATTCATCGAAGAGGGCATCAAATACAATAAAACTATTTTTTGTGAAAAACCATTAGACTTAAATATAAATAAAATTGTTAAAACTTTTAAAAAAGTTAAGAAAAATAATTCGAAGATACAGATGGGGTTTAATCGAAGATTTGATCCTAGCCACCACTCAATTAAAAAAGATTTAGAAAAGGGTAAAATAGGAAGATTGGAAAAAATAATAATCACGAGTAGAGATCCAGCACCTCCTTCAAAGACTTATCTTAGATCTTCTGGAGGTATTTTCAGAGACATGATGATTCATGATTTTGATTTATGCAGGTATTATCTAAATAATGATGAAATTTCCGAAATAAGTTCATCGGTAAGCTCATTTGAAAATTTTTACAAAAAAATCAAAGATCATGAATTAGCTGCTGTTACTATGAAATCAAAGAAAGGTGTAATATGTGTAATCACAAATTCTAGACATTGTTCTTTTGGATACGACCAAAGGGTTGAGTTATTTGGAAAAAAAGGAATGCTTTTATCAGGCAACCAAAAGAGGACGGCCACAGAG
The DNA here is from genome assembly GCA_902587515.1 of uncultured Pelagibacteraceae bacterium. Lineage (GTDB taxonomy): Bacteria > Pseudomonadota > Alphaproteobacteria > Pelagibacterales > Pelagibacteraceae > Pelagilacustribacter. Next base: position 22,290 of record CACILM010000002.1, on the reverse strand, counting down.
ATATTTAATTCAAATCAATCCCATTCTCAAAAACCTTTTTTAAATTTTTTTATTGAACGATACAAAGAAGCTTATAATTTGCAATTGAATGAACTAATTTCTCTTCATAAAAATAGAATAAAACCTAGATCAACTTTCAAAGATGGTTATTTAGCTTTAAAAATTGCTAATGCTGCATATCAATCTTTAAAGCAAAAAAAGGTAGTAAAATTAAAGTAATTTTTAACTACCTCTAGTTGTATGTGTTTTTTTTCCTTTTGTATTTTAACAAATTTTTTGTTTTAATTGCGCACATTTAACAAACAAATGAGGGAAATAATCATGAAAAAAGTATACTTAACTATTGCTGCTCTAATGAGCTGGGCAATGATGTCAGTAGCTGCTCTAGCAGTAGATATTATTGTTGTGTCTCATGGACAAGCAAATGACCCTTTCTGGTCTGTTGCAAAAAATGGAGTTGATAAGGCTTGTAAAGATATGAAAGTATCTTGCAAATACACAGCCCCAGCAACATTCGACATGGTCGAAATGGCAAAATTAATTGACAATGCTGTTTCTCAAAAACCAAAAGGTATTGTGATAACTTTACCAGATGCTGCCGCTTTAGGTAAATCTGTTAAAGCTGCAATATCTGCAGGTATCCCAGTAATCTCTATGAATTCAGGTTCAGACGACTATATGAAACTAGGTATTAGTGCTCACGTAGGTCAAACAGAGTTTGAAGCTGGCGTAGGTGGCGGACAAAAAATGAAAGCTGCTGGTGGTAAAAAAGCACTATGTGTTAACCACGAAGTAGGTAACGTCGCTTTGGATAGAAGATGTGCTGGTTTCAAAAAAGGTTTTGGTGGATCTGTAGACATATTAGGTACATCAAATGACCCGACTGAAATTCAAAAAGCTGTAGCTGCTAAATTAGGTGGTGGATATGACACTATTTTGACTTTAGGAGCTGGTCTTGCAGGAGAAGCTGCTCTAAAAGCATTAGAGTCTGCTGGTAAAGTTGGAAGCGTTAAACTTGGTACATTTGATATGTCGCCAGGAATGCTAAAAGCTGCTGCTGCTGGAAAAGTTGAATTCTTAATTGACCAACAACAGTATTTACAAGGTTATTTACCTATAGCTATCTTTTCTCAATATATGAGATATGGAACAATGCCAGCTGGTGTTGTAATGACAGGACCTGGTTTTGTTACTCCTAATAATGCGAAGGATGTAATAAAATGGGCTGCTCAAGGTTATAGATAAGAAAAATATTAAAAAGGCCTAGTGAATAATCACTAGGCCTTTTTTTTTAAGTTTTTTAATATGTCTACAAAAACTAAAAGCATTGAAACAAAAACTGACTTCAATCAGGATGAAAGACTCAAAAAAGTTTCTAAATTAAGATTATTATTAAATAGACCCGAGCTTGGCGCTCTAGGTGGAGCAATACTAGTTTTTATATTCTTTGGTATCGTTGCCGGAGATACGGGGATGTTCAGTGCTTACGGAGTTTTAAATTTCTTAGATGTTTCTGCAAATCTTGGAATAATAGCTATTGCCGCTGCTATGTTAATGATAGGAGGAGAATTCGATCTATCTATTGGATCAATGATTGGATTTGCAGGTATATGTATAGCTATTCCAGCAATTTATTGGGGATGGCCACTTTGGATGAGTATTATTTTTGCATTCTCAATGGCAGTACTAGTAGGTTATTTTAACGGAATATTAGTTGTAAGAACAGGCTTGCCATCATTTATCGTTACTCTTGCAATGCTTTTCATTTTAAGAGGTGCAACTTTAGCTATAACAAGATTGATTACTGGTCGGACTCAAGTTCCAGGCCTAAGAGTTTTAATCGAAGATGATCCATTGGCATGGATATTTGCAACTGATACTTTTAAATGGGTTTTTACTTGGTTAGGTTCGATGAATCTGATTGCATTGAGAACTGATGGAACTCCACTCGCCACAGGAATACCGCCATCTGTAATATGGTTCATAGCTTTAGCAATTATTACAACATGGATACTAATGAAAACAAGATACGGAAATTGGATATTTGCATCTGGAGGAGATAAAAATGGTGCTAACAATGTAGGAGTTCCAGTTGGTAGAGTAAAAATAAGTTTATTTATAGGTACAGCAGTAGCAGCAACTATTTTTGCTACTATTCAAGTTTTAGACGCTGGTTCAGCTGATACAATGCGTGGTACTTTAAAGGAATTAGAAGCTATAGCAGCTGCAGTTGTTGGAGGCTGTTTATTAACTGGGGGTTATGGCTCAGCAATAGGTGCAGCATTCGGAGCTTTGATTTTTGGAACAGTATCAATGGGGATATTTTATACTGATGTGGATACAGACTGGTTTAAAGTTTTTTTAGGAGCAATGATGTTGATTGCAGTAATCTTTAATAATTATATAAGAAGAAAGGTAACAGAAAGCAAATAATGTCCGACTATTTAGTCCAATTTAATAATATAAGTAAATTTTTTGGGAAAGTAATAGCTTTGAAAGATGTAACTATGAAATTAAAAAAAGGTGAAATTATGTGTCTTCTTGGTGACAACGGTGCAGGAAAATCAACTTTAATTAAAACATTAGCTGGAGTACACAGGCCCGATGAAGGTGAAATTATAGTTGAGGGAAAAAAAACAATATTTGACAGTCCCAAAGATGCATTAGATATGGGCATAGCTACTGTATATCAAGATCTAGCTTTAGTCTCTTTAATGAGTGTAACAAGAAACTTTTTTATGGGAAGAGAGCCAATGAAAGGTCCACCATTTTTCAAAACATTTGATATAGAAAAAGCAAATAAAATAGCAGCCGAAAGAATGGGGCAGATAGGTATTGATGTTAGAGATCCATCTCAGGCAGTCGGAACAATGTCGGGTGGTGAAAGACAGTGTTTAGCAATAAGTAGGGCTATATATTTTGGAGCAAAAGTTCTTGTTTTAGATGAGCCTACTTCTGCTCTTGGAGTACATCAAGCTTCAGTTGTTTTAAAATATATAGTTAAAGCCGCTTCTCAGGGATTAGCAGTAATCTTAATAACTCATAACGTTCATCATGCTTATCCAGTCGGAAATAGTTTTACAGTATTAAATAGAGGAAAAAGTTTAGGCACATATGAAAAAAAAGATATCTCTAGAGAAAAACTTTTAAGTATGATGGCAGGTGGTGAAGAATTAAATAAATTAGAAGTTGAACTTCAAGAAATGAACAGATCTTCAGCTAATTAATGCAAATAGGAATAGATTTAGGAGCAACCAAAATAGAGTACGTTCTTCTAGATAATAATAATGTAGAATTAAAAAGAGACAGAGTTCAAACACCTAAAGATTACGAAAACACTATAATTTCAATAACTGAAATCGTTAAGAAATTAGAAAAAAATTCTGGTAAATTTAATGTAGGTATATGTCATCCTGGAGCAGTAGATAAAACGACAGGATTAATTAAAAATGCACATAACTCTCAATGGTTAAATAATAAAAACTTAATAAAAGATTTAAAATTAAAAATAAATAATAATTTTCTCTCAGAAAATGATGCTAATTGTTTTTGTTTATCCGAGGCTTTTGATGGATCAGCTAGTCATTATGAAACAGTATTTGGAATTATATTAGGATCAGGCTGTGGTGGTGGTCTAGTAATAAATAAAAAAATAATATCTGGAGCAAATGGTTTGGGAGGGGAATGGAGCTTAAATCAAATGCCACTTACAAATACTCCAAACTTAAAATCTGATAAAATTTTGAATTTTTCTAATAGACTAGAGGGTTATCTATCTGGCAAATCAATAGAAAAAAGATTTAATGAACAATTTAATGAAAAGATTTCAGCAAAAGAAATTTTTAGCAGATATAGAAAAAAGGATACTAATTCCACTTTATTCATAAATGAGTATAAGGATATTTTAGCAAGATGTTTGGTAATTATAGTAACAACTCTTGATCCAGATGCTATTGTTTTTGGTGGTGGAATTTCTAATGAAATAGATTTTTTAGATCAAATTAAAAAAAAAACATCATCTTTTATAAATGAACCAAATCTTAAAACAGTATTTTTAAAACCAAAGTATGGAGACGCAAGCGGTGTAAGAGGTGCTGCTATTTTGAGTAGGCAAAGTTCTATTTAAGAATTGAATTAATCTCTTTATTTGAAAATGGTTTCGGCTTTTCACATTTAACAGAAATTTTTTGTTTTTTGTTATTTTTTGCAGATAAATGAATTGCTTCTATAATATTTAAAACGTGAAGAGATAAATTTCCGTTACATCTATGTGTTTTCTTATTTTGAATTGAATTTATCATCTCCGATAACCCAACGCCTCTATAATTTGCGTTAGTAGGAGACTCATTTGCTCTAGAACTTTGAGATCTTATATTAATTTTTCCCAAGGACATTTTGTTTGTTTGGTGACTCTTCCATGAGCTACCTAATTTTTTACTGATTAAAACCGATCCACCAAACATATTTGGATCTGGAACTATCATAGAACCGTTGTCTCCGTAAAGCTCTATGTGGTTCCTTAGATGAGAAATAACATCAAAAGATAAAGTTAATCTAATTATTGTCCCATTATGAAATTTTATAGTAGAAAAGTAAGTTGTGGGACACTCCACTTTAAATTTTTTACCCTTTTTTGGTCCTATACCGATAGTTCGTTTTTTTACCCCTATTGAGCTTATACTTGTTACTTCTTTAGCTGGGCCTAATAAATTTATTAAAGCAGTTAAATAATATGGACCCATGTCTATAACTGGTCCTCCTCCTTTTTTAGCAAACCAAGGCTCTGGGTTAGGATGATAGGATTGTATTCCTGGATAGGCAAATATTCCTGTACCAAACTTCACTTTACCTATTACTTTTTTGTCTAAAAGTTCTCTTGCTTTTTGATTGCCTCCACCTAAAAAAGTATCAGGAGCATTTCCTATGAAAAGTTTTTTTCTTTTTGCTATTTTTATAAGTTCTTTCCCATCTTTGAATGAAACCGCCAATGGTTTTTCAGAATAAACGTGTTTACCATTAAGTAATGATTTTTTAGCTATTAAATAATGTGCATTAGGTATTGTTAAGTTTAGAATAACTTGAATTTCTTTATCTTTAAGTAATTCATTAACTGATGCTGAACTTATCTTATAAGTTTTTGCGCACTTTTGAGCTGCAAATTTGTTAATATCAGCACATTTAATTATCTTAAAATTATTGAAATATTTATGCGCCCTAAAATAAGTTTCAGCTATATGACCGCAGCCAATTAGACCGACTTTATAAACTTTTCCCATTAAAAAGTTTATACACCTTTTCTTTGTTTTTTCTTCCCTTCTAGGTGTTCTTTTAGGGCTCTTTCATTCTCCTTAGTCGTTGGTATTGAAAGAGTAGGGCTTTCCCAGTAAGCAGAACCCTCTAACCATTGATATCCATCAGTATGAATACTTATAACATACGTTTTCTTGGATTTTTTTGCTCTTTTAAAGGCTTCTTCTAGTTCAGATATTGAGTTCACTTGTTCTCCCTCTGCGCCCATACTTTTTGCATGAGATGAGAAGTCAACTGGAACAAGATTAGGAGTTTTAGAACTTTTTAACAAACAATTAAATTCTTTACCTCCCTTATACAATTGCAGTCTATTAATAACTGCATGACCACCGTTATCGCAAACTATTATAATCAATTTATTATTAGTAATTACCGAACTGTAAATATCTGAATTGTAAAGCAAATATGATCCATCTCCAACGAACGCTATAACATCTTTATCAGGGTTTGCCATTTTAATCCCCAGCGCTCCTGAAATTTCATAACTCATACAACTAAAACCCCATTCAGTTTCATGAGTATTTAATTCTCTAGGTCGCCAAACTTGTACAACTTCTCCTACCAAACCGCCTGCCGCAGTAACAGCTATATCTGATGGATCAGAATTTCTATAAATTGCACCAACTGCATGCGCATAACTAGGTAATTTTTGATTAGTAGTACCGCTTTCTTTGTCTACATATTCATTCCAATTTTTTAATTCTGATTGTGCTTTTTTATTCCAGCTATCCTCTGCTTTCCAACTTCCTAGAACTAAAGATAATTCAGACAATGAAACCTTAGCATCACCAACTACAGCTTGTGCCATATGTTTATTTGCATCAAATCTAGCTGCATTAATAGATACAAGTTTGAAATTTGGATTTTCGAAATTTGCCCAAGATCCTGTAGTAAAATCTGCTAGCTTAGTACCTATTGCTATAGCTAAATCTGTTTTCTTTGCCATGTTATTTGCAGCTTTACCGCCAAGGCCACCTATTGGTCCTAAAAAGTGAGAATGATCTCTTTTCATAGTAGAATAACCCATGACGGTTTGTGTTACTGGTATATTATGTTTTTTTGCAAATTCAGATAATTCATCCATTGCATCAGAGTAAAATACTCCTCCTCCTGAAATTATTATTGGATTTTTTGAGGATTTAATTGCCTCGGCTGCTTTTTTTATTTGATAATCATCTGGACGTGGACGTCTAATAGAGTGAACTCTTTCTTTAAAAAATTCTTCAGGGTAATCGAATACTTCGCCTTGGACATCTTGACTTAAAGAAATACAAGCAGGGCCACAATCGGCAGGATCAAGCATAACTTCAATTGCCTGAGGTAAAGTAGAAATTATTTGCTCAGGACGAGTAATTCTATCAAAGTATCTAACTACCGGTTTAAATCCATCATTTTGAGTAATCCCAGGATTATTAAAATGCTCAACCTGTTGTAAAACTGGATCCGGCATCCTATTAGCAAAAGTATCCCCAGGTAAAAATAAAATTGGAAGTCTATTACTCATTGCAACAGCTGCTGCAGTAATCATATTTGTAGAACCAGGCCCAACTGAACTTGTTGCAATAAAGATTTGTTTTCTTCTTTTGGCTCTTGAATAAGCTATTCCTGTAAGGGCCATATTTTGCTCATGATGACCTCTCCAAGTAGGAAGCTCTTTTTGATTTTCTTCAAGTGCTTGTCCTAAACATGCTACATTACCGTGTCCAAAAATTCCAAATGCACCTGGAAATAATGGTTCTTTCTTTCCGTCAATTAAAATTTTTTGTTTTGTAAGGAATTTAACGAGTGCATGAGCACAAGTAAGTTGAATGTTTTTCATAAATTCTCTATAAGATAGATAAATAACTTATTATATTCAATAAATTTATATAATTTATGTACGAAAAATTCGGTCAATTTATCGATGGTAAATGGCAACAATCATCTAGCGGAGAAACTTACGAAGTAATTAATCCAGCTACTGAGGAAGTTATAGGTAAAGCATCAAAGGCAAATAGTAAAGATATTCAACAAGCGTTGAAGTCGGCTGAAAAAGGTTTAGAAATTTGGAGAAATACTTCTCCGTGGGAAAGATCAAAAGTTATTAGAAAAATTTCAGAGCTAATGAGAAAAAAAGTGGATACATTATCAAAATGGCTTACATTAGAAGTTGGTAAACCTCTTACTGAAGGCGCAGGGGAAGTAGGAGGCGCAGCTGATATATTTGAATGGAACTCTGAAGAAACAAAAAGAATTTTCGGTGAAATAAACCAAAGTCGTTTTCCAAATACAAAAATACACGTGATTTATCAACCAGTCGGCGTAGTCGCTGCGTTAGTTCCTTGGAATTTTCCGGTTATTTTAGCATCAAGAAAGATTTCAACTGCTTTAGCTGCTGGATGTTCAGTAATAGTAAAACCTGATGTAATTACTCCAGGCAGTGTAATGGAAATAGTTGATATATGCAAAGAAGCCGGCGTCCCTCCTGGTGTGGTAAATTTATTATCTGGCGATCCAGCTGGAATTTCATCTGAATTAATTCAATCTGATATAGTAAAAAAAATATCTATTACAGGATCAACAAGAGTAGGTAAGCTTATTCTCAAGCAAGCTGCTGATAAAGTACAAAGAGTAACAATGGAATTAAGTGGGCATTCACCATTTATTGTCTTTGATGACGTTGATTTAAACAAAGTAACAGATATGGCTATAACAGCGAAATTTAGAAATAACGGACAAGTTTGTATATCTCCAAATAGATTTTATATACATGAGAAGAAAAAAGATGAGTTTGCTGACCTGATGGTAAAAAAAACTAAAAAATTAAAAATGGGTAATGGCATGGACAAGGATACGATGCTTGGACCTTTATGTACAAAAGAGAGATTAGAAGGTGTTGAAAGATTAGTTGAAACAACTAAAAAGGAAGGTGGAAAAATTCTTTTGGGCGGTAAAAGAGCTGCCAATTTTAATAAAGGTTATTATTTCGAACCAACAATTTTTGACAATATTAAAGATAATTTTACTGTTATGAAAGAAGAGCCTTTCGGGCCTATAGTTCCAATTTTAAGTTTTAAAGATTTTGATGAAGTTATGAAAAGAGCAAATGATAACGATTTAGGCTTAGCAAGTTACGTATACACAACTGATTTAAAAAAGGCAAATCAAGCATCAGAAAAATTAGAAACCGGATGTGTAGCAGTTAATACACCAGTTGTAGCAGTTGCAGAGGCACCTTTTGGAGGCATTAAACAAACTGGGTATGGTAGAGAAGGCGGGTCGATGGCAATAAAAGATTATTTAAATATCAAATATACTCACTTTGGTATTTCGTACGAATGAGAAAAAACAAATTAAAAGAAATTTTTAAATCGGGAAAATCAGTAATTAATGGATGGTTACAAATTCCTAACTCTTTTACGGCTGAATTAATGGCAAATCAAAATTGGGATTCTTTAACATTGGATATGCAACATGGAGTTATAGATTATCCAAATGCAGTTGGAATGTTACAAGCTATATCGACCACAAAAGTTGTTCCAATGGCAAGAGTTAATTGGAACGAACCAGGGCAAATTATGAAAATTCTTGATGCCGGTGCTTATGGAATTATTTGTCCAATGGTAAGCAACAAAAAAGAGGCAGAAAATTTTGTTAAAGCGTGTTTGTATCCACCTAATGGTTATAGAAGCTACGGACCAATAAGAGGTCTAGTTTATGGAGGACCTGATTATGCTGATGAAGCTAATAATGAAATATTAAAATTTGCAATGATTGAAACAAAAGAGTCACTAGAAAATCTTGATGAAATTATGAAAACACCTAATTTAGATGGTATTTATATTGGTCCAGCTGATCTAAGTTTAGCCTTAGGAGAAAAACCTAGTTTTGACAAACCGGAGGGCGATCCTGTTTATGATGTAATAATGAATATATTAGAGCATGCTAAAAAAAATAAGATAATTGCTGGAATACAAAATGGACAACCCGAATATGCGGAAAAAATGATCAAAAAAGGTTTTCAACTAGTTACCATTGGGTCTGATCAAAGATATATGACAGCAGCTTCAAAAACGGCTCTTGGTAAATTAAAAAAAGATCAAATAAAGGACTCTGGAAAAGGGTATTAATTTTCAATGAATTATTTTGTTTATATGCTCAAATCCTTGGGCAAACAATCTGTAACTTATGTTGGTTATACAAATGATCTCAAAAAAAGAATCAATCTTCATAACACCAATAGAGGGGCAAAATTTACAAGAGGACGCAAATGGAAACTAATTTATAAGGAAAAGCTTGATTCAAAAAAAGAGGCAATTTCTAGAGAATATTATATAAAGAAAAATAGAACATTTAGAAATAAAATTAAGAAAAATTTAAAGTGAAAATAGCAATTTTACTGCCATATAAAGAGAACTTTTCGCCACAATACCCTGGTGCAGTCTCATTATTCGTAAATGAGACATCAAAAATTAGCAGATATAAAAAAAATATTGTTGTATTTGGCTCTACAGATTTTAAAGAAAAATTTAGACTTAAATATGTAAATATACAAAGCAGAAAAAATCCTTTTGAGAGCCAAACTAAACACTATGTAAATGAATTTATTAAGTTACAAAATGCATTTAATTTTTCAATTATAGAAGTACATAATAGACCTAGTTATATTAATATACTATCAAAAAAAATAAGAAATAAGGTTCTCTCTTTATATTTTCATAATGATCCATTATCAATGAATGGATCAAAAACTGTCAAAGATAGAAAACAATTATTAAAATCCTGCTATAAAATAATATTCAACAGCAACTGGTCAAAAAAAAGATTTTTAGAGGGTTTAGAAAATAAATTTATAAATAGTAATAAGCTAGTAGTTTTTTTTCAATCTGCAAAGAAAAATAATCTGAAAATAATTAAGAATAAAAAAAACTGGATAACTTTTGTGGGAAAATTGAATAACGCCAAAGGATATGATGTTTTTGCAAAAGCTATTCTTAAAGTTTTAAAAAAGTTTCCTAATTGGAAAGCTAAAATTATAGGAGATGAAAAAAGAGAGAAAATACCTTTAAAACATAAAAATGCGGATATTTTAGGTTTTTTAAATCATGAAAAAGTACTTAAAATTTTTGAAAAAACAAGTATAGCCGTGGCTTGTTCTAGATGGGAAGAGCCTTTTGGTCGAACTAGTTTAGAAGCTTCTGCTAATGGATGTGCTGTAATAATAACAAACAAAGGTGGTTTACCTGAAACCGTAACTAATGCCAAAATAATGAATACTCTATCCAATAAAAGTCTAGAAAAAATTATAATTCAATTAATTAAAGATTTTAAATTAAGATCAAAACTTCAAAGACTTTCTATACAAAATTTTTATCTGACACACAAATTTGTAACTAAAAAAATTGATTTGTATAGAGCTGAGAAATTCAAAACATTAAATCTTTTTAATACTAAAAAAGATAGAAGTAATTTGAGAATTTTACACATAACAAATTTTAATGAAAGACTTGACGGTAGACTTTTTTTTAACACAGGCAGAAGGATAAACAATGGCTTTATTAGACAGGGTCATAGCGTTCTTGGTTTTAGTGATAGAGATATTCAAAAATATTATAAAAATATTACAGATTTAAAAGGAGCTAAAACACTTAATGATAAGCTAAAAAAAACTTGCTATAATTATAAACCTGATTTGATTATACTTGGTCATGCTGATTTAATCTCAGCTGAACAAATAGCTGAACTTAGGGAGGACTATCCCAATACAAGATTTGGTCAATGGTTTCTTGATCCCTTAAATAAGAAAGGTCCTGATTTTGATAGGAACAAAAAAAGAATACTAGATAAGATCAAATATGTAGACGCCTCTTTTCTTACTACTAGTCCTGATGTTTTAAATTTTTTAAAAACTGAGAATAAATATTTTATCCCCAACCCATCAGATAAGTCTTTTGAAATATTAAATAATTTTAACAAATCATGTAATGTTGATGTTTTCTTTGCCTTAAGCCATGGGGTTCACAGAGGTGTTCTAAAAGCGGGCAAAAAAGATGATAGGATAGGTTTTTTAAAAGATTTAATGAACAAAACCCCTGATGTAAAGTTTGACTTATATGGAATAGACAAAGTTCAACCTATTTGGGCTGATCACTATTTTAAGACAATATCTAACGCTAAAATGGGTTTAAATCTAAGTAGGGGTGAAGCAATAAAATATTACAGTAGTGATAGAATTACTCAAATTGTTGGGAATGGTCTCGTATGTTTAATAGATGAAAAGACTAAATATCAAAATTTTTTCAATGAAAATGAAATGGTATTTTATAAAAATATAAGTGATTTGTCTGAAAAAATTTTAAGAATATCTTCTGATGACAAACTAAGGAAAAATATTGCTAAAAGAGGTAAATTAAAATACATGAAATATTTTAACTCTGATCTTGTATCAAAATATATTATAGATAAAATTATAGGAGTAAAATCAAATAAAAAATATTTATGGGAAAAATAAAAAAAGCTTTAATAACTGGTATCACTGGCCAAGATGGTTCTTATCTTGCTGAGTTTTTATTAAAGAAAAAATACAAAGTTTACGGTTTGGTTCGAAGAGTAGCTTTAGAAGATGAGTCACATAGATTATGGAGAATTAAGCATTTACTAAATAAAATTGAATTAAAAAGTGCTTCTTTAGAAAGTTACGCCAGCATTGTAAAAACAATATCAAAAATTAAACCAGACGAAATTTATCATCTTGGTGCACAAAGTTATGTTGCATATTCCTTTGAAGATGAATTCTCTACATTAAATACTAACATAAATGGAACACATTATCTTCTTTCTGCAATAAAAGACTTTTCACCATTAACAAAATTTTATTTTGCTGGATCATCAGAAATGTTCGGAAAAGTTCAAAAAAAAAGACAAGATGAAAAAACTAGATTTTATCCTAGGTCGGCTTATGGGATATCTAAAGTCGCAGGATTTGAATTAACTAGAAATTATAGAGAAGCTTATAATATATTTGCCTGCACAGGTATTTTATTCAATCATGAGTCACCAAGAAGGGGATTTGAATTTGTTACAAGAAAAATTACAAGTTCAGTTGCAAAAATAAAGCTTGGAAAACAAAAATATTTAAATCTTGGAAATTTGTCAGCTAAAAGAGATTGGGGACATGCTAAAGATTATGTAAAGGCTATGTGGTTAATGCTGCAGCAAAAAAAACCTTCAGATTTTGTTGTTGGAACTGGTAAAATGCATTCTGTTAGAGATTTTGCTAAATTAGCATTTTCAATGGTTGGATTGAATTATAAAAAATATATTAAATTAAATAAAAGCTTATTAAGACCAGCGGAAGTTGATACTCTTCAAGCTAATTACAAAAAAGCAAACAAAATTTTAGGTTGGAAACCAGAAATTCAATTTAAACAATTAGTTAGAGAGATGGTGCAAGCAGATTTAAAATTTTTTAAATAAATTTTAATATGAATAAATATTTGATCTTTAGAACAGATCGTATTGGTGATTTTCTCATATCTGCAATACTTATAAAATCTTTGAAAATAAATGATCAAAGTTCACATGTTACTATAGTAGCCTCAGAAAAAAATTATGATTATATTAAAAGTTTTAAATTTATTGACCAAGTTGTTCGTTTAGAAAATAATTTATTAAGTAAAATTAAGATTATTTTTAAACTTAGAAAACATAAATTATTTCAAACAATTATTGTTCATGATAATAAAAATAGATCTAAAATAATATCTCATTTTCTTAATACAAATAAAAGAATAATTTTAAATGATACAGAAAAATATTCTCATATAGATATTATTAAATATATACTAAGTAAAATTAATTTTGATTTTAAGGAAAAATCATTAAATATATTTGATGAAAAGAGATTTAATAAAGTTAATAAAGAAAAATATATTTTATTACACTTTGATGAAAAATGGATACATAAAGAGTATATTAAAGAATACATCAATATTGAACCTTCTGAAAGTGAGCTTACTTTTTTTCTAAAATCACTTCAAAATAAATCAAAAAAAAAATTAGTTGTTACATCTGGTGTTAAAACCCCTTTATTATTAAAAGAAAGCATTAAACAATTAAAAAATATTAATATTGAATTTATAGATAAAATAAACTTTATTGATTTAGAGGCAAAAATCTTAAATTCAGATTTGTTAATTTCTTGTCATGGATCTGTATCACACGTAGCATCAGCGAATAGTATAAGACAATTAGATATAATAGATAAATCTTATAATTATAGTAGATGGACTAAGCATTTTAGAAATTATGTTTATATATATAGAGATAATTTTACTAACTTATCAAAAGAGATTTTACGATTAATTTAGTTTTTAATGGAATAATAAATCTATGTTTAGAAAAATTTTAAAATCTTTAAAAGAATAGTTCCTTCTTTAATAAGAAAACTATCTTTTTCTACAAATAAAAATACTATTTTCTTATATAATTTTAAGATTAACCTTTATTTAACATCTTCAATAGATCGTGAAATATATCTTAAAAATGAATATGAAAAGGATCAATTAGATTTTGTAAATAAAGAAATGATAAATCAAAAATATGATTATTTTTTCGATATTGGAGCTTACATTGGCTTTTATTCTTTATCATTATGCAAATTAGTCTCAAAAACAATAGCTTTTGAGCCAAACCAGCAAAACTTTCAAAGACTTAGTAAAAATGTTGAAATAAATAACTTCAACATCAGTTGTCATAACCTAGGCTGCTCAGACAGCAAAAATAAGCTTAAACTTTGGTATACAGATAAAAATAAAAGGGGAGGCTCATCAATTCTTCAAGACACAGATAAAGAGATAAATAAATATGATAAAACTAAATTGCTTTATGAAGAAATAGACACTGATAAATTAGACAACTTGTATCCTTTAAAAAATAAGAAGATTTTTTTTAAAATTGATGTGGAAAGGCATGAATTAAACGTTCTTAAAGGCGCATCAGACATTCTCTCTAATAATAAATGCTATTTACAAATAGAAATATTTCCACATCTTCAGGATAAAATTTTATCTTTTTTAGATAATAATCAATTTAAATTACTACATAGAATTAATAATGATTTTTATCTTAAAAATTTTTAAATTAATTAAACTTATTATAAAACTTTGCCATACGCTCAAATACAGAATTTTGACGTTCTATCATGTTGTTTGTCCCATTTTATACAAATTTTCATATTTATAATTTTATTTTATTTAATGCATTATTTTTAAATATATTTGCTTCTTTTATATAACGCCTTACCATTTGTGTAGTTTTATGACCTGTCATTGCCATAATACTTCTTTCGTCTGCTCCAGACTCTGCAGCTACTGTTGCAAAACCTGATCTTAGACTGTGACCTGAAAAATTTTTATTTTCTATTCCTGCTAATTTTAAACAATTCTTAATTATTAGCACCACTGATTGATCTGTTAATCTGTTGCTAGTTAGTATTGAGCCTTTTGCAAATCTTCTAAAAATTGGTCCTGTTTTTATTTTAGAAAGATTTATCCAATTTTTTAAACTTATAACTGGGCAATACTTTTCATTGGTGAAGTAGGGTATTCCTTTGATCAATCCTTCTCCGAACTGGTCCGTTTTAGATCTTCTTAAAGTTATTTTTAAGCCTTCTTCAGCAAAATCTAAATCCTCATAATCAATAGAAATTAACTCTGTCCGTCTAAATCCTCCGCTAAAACCAATAAGCATTAAAGTTCTATTACGTAATTTTTTAATTTTTTCCACTTTTTGTTCGTCTATTACATTAATGATTTGTTTTAAGTGATTGATTAATATAGGTTTTTTACCTGTTTGAATGCTTCCTTTTTTTCTTTTAATACCCATTAGGTTTTCAATAATAACTGGATGCTTTGTATCCAAATAATGACCTTTAATCTTATGGACCACCCCTATAGACACCAACCTTCGTCTTAAAGTGCTTATTTTTGAGTTGGTGGAAAGGTGCGTTAGGTATAACGATACAACTTTAGGTTCGGTTGGCATTGAGTTAAATCCATGTTTTGCACAAAATGCACCAAAATCTCTAAAGTCAGATTTATACGCTCTCAGCGTGTTATTTGCTTTAGAACTCTTAAGATTTTCTAAAGTTTCCTCATGAAGCTTTTTTATATCTGTTACTAACTCATTCATACAATTACTATTGATAACAATTAATTATCATTAGTAATATATTAAGTGATTTTGGATGTCAATACATATAATTTAGATGTTGATGATTAAATTTATTCTTCCGATAGTAGTATTTATTGCTGCTGTGTATGGAATTTCGTATTTCTGGACTAACTCAAGCTTAAAAGGCAAAAAAATGATAAGTTTAGGCTTATTAATAGGCCTTACAATGGGTATATCTTTAACAACTTACCTAATTTTTGACTAATGAAGCTGATAGGTACTGAATTTCAGCTGAAAGTATGGACTTATTTAAGGAAAATACCTCGTGGAAGCGTTAAAACCTACTCTGAAGTGGCAAAAGCTATAGGAAAACCCCTTGCTGTCCGTGCTGTGGCAAATGCTATAGGAAAAAACCCCTATGCTCCTAAAATACCTTGCCATAGAGTTATAAGATCTGACGGGTCTCTCGGAGGCTATTCAGGCAAGGGAGGCGTTAAAACAAAGAGATTTTTACTAAAAAAAGAGGGTTTAAAGCTCTAGAATTGTTATTTGACGGGCGATCGGGTCTATTGACCCCTATTTCACTGTATTTTTTATCCACACACCAGTCGGTTGTACTCTAAAATCAATGATTGCAAAAAAAACACCCTCTATGACCGTTTAAACGCTATATTCAGTAAATGCAAAGCTCGTAGAATTGTTAATTATAAATGCTTTTAGAGTGGTCTAAAACACGCAATTTTACTTGTTTTTAGCTTATAGTAATTTAACATTTTATCGTTTTTTATGATAAATCTTCATTTTTAATACCTTTTTTGAAAAATTTCTTATTTTTTATCTATATTAAGCGTTATTTTTCAATATTTATCAACATTTTTTCTCTATTATATAAATAGTACTTACTTATTTCTTAATATTTTACTTTAATTATTTATTGTATGTCATTGTATTTATTGAAAATATTTGAGACTTAAATATACAACAATTGGAATAGTTATAAATGACATTAATGTGGAGGTAACTATAACGCTAGCAATACTATCGACTACCCTTTTCTCTGAATACATAGAACCCACCAAGTAAGTTAAAATTGCACTTGGCATAGCAGATTGAATTAAAAGCACCCCAGCAGGCAATCCAGTAAGGTTTAAATATTTAATTAAACCAAATCCAATTATGGGACCTATTATAATTCTTACGCCGCTTAGAATAGATGCATTCAACCATGATACTACTTTTAATTTTGTCAATGCAATTCCTAAGGACATGAGAACCAGAAATATTGTAGCGTAGGTTAATAAAAACGTAGTGTTAATTACAAAGCCAGGAACCTCCCAATCATAATATAAAACGATCACAGCCGCTATTATCCCGTATATAGGCATATTAGTAATTAATATTTTCAGTGAAAAACTTTTTTTTGCTAAAAGGACCCCTAATGTGAAGTGAAGTAAAATAATTACTGAAGCTATAGCTGAGGCTATACCTAAACCTTCTGTACCATAGGCAAATAAGCAAATCGGTATACCCATATTACCAGTATTTGGTAATATTAATGGAGGAAGTTCACTTACAAAGTCCTTTTTCATTAAAGCTAGAACAATTAAGCCTACTACAGCAAACCCGCCTATTATAATTAAAGCATAGGTAAAATATTCTATAAATGTTTCTAAAGTTACACCTGTAGAAGTGATAGTGTAAAAAATCATTGCAGGTGTACCCACATTACCAGCTAATGTGGTTATAAAATCTGTGTTAAAATTTGGATCTTTTTTTCCAAGGTAATAGCCTATACCAATTACAAAAAATACTGGAAGTATGACGTCTATCAGTTTGATATAGAGTTCCATTAAACTCTTACATCAGATTTTCGAGGCTTTCTCAACTTATTAGTATTATAATTAATAGCCGTTTCAAACTCCATTAATCGCTTATGTATTGATCTTAGTTCTGTAATTCTTGTCCAATTATATAGAAATACAGAGAAAGCGTCCTTTACCTCACCAAATGCATTTACTACTTGCATCATAATACCCAAAGTGAACGCTGCAGTAAACAATCCTGGTGCCATTATTAAAAATGGCACAATTACAAATAATTGTCTGTACCAAATAGCCCATAAATCAAAATATCCGTAATGTAAAAATAGCTTATGGTAATTGAATTTTATACCAGTGAACAATTGTAAAATCGTAGGAGCTTGAACATAATTTTTTCTGTCGTCTTCACCGTAAACTAATTCTTTTCTAAATGCAGCCTCGACCTTTTGATTGTTGTATTCGAGACCAGGTAATTTTATTCCGACTAGCCAACTAATTAGTATTCCACCTAAACTAAGGGTAAGTGCTACCCATACTAAAGATCCGGATACATTGTTTAAAAAAGGTACAGTAACATTTGAAGAAAGAACCCATAAAATTGGTATGAATGCTATTAATGTCATAATAGCTTTAACAACTTGCAATCCAATTGACTCTACAATTTTTGCAAAGTTCATGCAGTCTTCTTGAATTCTTTGAGATGAGCCCTCTACTTTTGCCTCAGTAGCTCTCCAATATGGCATATACGAAAATGTCATAGCCTCTCTCCATCTAAATGCCCATAACCTTGTAAACCAATTAGTAAAAGCAAAAAGTGTGACGTACGGAAGTGCTATATACAAAAATCTTTTAATTGACTCCCAAAACTCAGATATTTCACGTTTTTCAGCTGTTTGGAGAATATCATAAAAATCCTTGTACCAACTATTGAACAGAACATCCAAGTAAGTTTGCAACACTAGCAAGGAAATAATAAAAAAACCTCCTCCGTAGGACCAATAAAACCATTTTTTATCTCTGAAAAAACTTCTCCACATATTTAATCTTTAAGAAAATTATCTGCGTATGATTTTATAACAAATTCTTTCTTATTAGGCTCAATAATATTATAAGATATATTATTTTTTTCAGCGTATTCTATAGCTTTTTCTTTTGATGGAAACTTAAGAATAACTTCTTCAAGGGTATCCGTCGATGTCTCCCATCCCATTAAAGGATTTATTGAGGGATCTTTAGTTATAAATTCTAATACCCAACTTTTAAGTTTGCCCCTGCCCGATTGCATCGCAGTTTTAGCAGGAATATAAATTTTAGCTTTTTTCATGTTTATAATGGTCGGGGCGGCAGGATTTGAACCTGCGACCCTCTGGTCCCAAACCAGATGCGCTACCAGGCTGCGCTACGCCCCGAACGTCTGTTTTATAGGTTAATTAAGCGATTTTGGCAATTGAAAGATAGTCCCTATAGAAGTAAATAATACCAATGATACAGCATATTACAAAACCCTTTAAATATTTTTTTAAACTTGAAGCTGCTTCTGGGTTAGTTTTGTTATTTGCTGCAATCCTAGCACTTATAATTAGTAATGGTGGTTTAAGTGAAATTTATTTTTCTACTCTAGAAAAATATATCACACTTGGTACTAAAGAGTTTGGTCTAAAACTAAGTGTTCTTCATTGGATAAATGATGTTCTGATGGCTATATTTTTCTTTTTTGTTTCATTAGAGATCAAAAGAGAATTTATTCAGGGAGAATTATCTAATCCAAAACAAGCTATGCTACCTATCATTGGTGCAGTAGGAGGAATGGCGGTGCCAGCATTATTCTATATCATTGTAAATTATTCTGACAGTACAACATTAAATGGTTGGGCTATACCTTCAGCTACAGATATTGCTTTCTCTTTAGGAGTTTTATCGCTATTAGGAAAAAGGGTTCCAATATCGCTTAAAGTCTTTTTGACTGCTCTAGCAATTATAGATGATTTAGGGGCAATTGTTATTATTGCATTTTTCTATTCTGGAAATATTGAAGCAAAATATTTAGTTCTGATGTTATTATCTTTAATCGTTTTAATAGCTCTTAATAAATATAAAATAAAAAGTTTTATACCTTTCTTAATTGTAGGAATTTTTCTGTGGGATTTTACTCATCAATCAGGAATACATGCTACAATTGCAGGTGTTCTTTTAGCCCTAACAATTCCACATAACAAAAATAAAAGTAAAGAGTCAATGTTACTTAAATTAGAACATGGATTGTCACCTTATGTAGCTTTTGGAATAATGCCCCTTTTTGCTTTTGCAAATGCAGGAGTTTCACTTGAAGGACTTACTTTTGCTACTTTGTTAAATCCTGTACCTCTTGGAATTGTTTTAGGTCTATTTTTTGGAAAACAAATTGGTGTTTTTGCCCTCTCTTATATATCTGTTAAACTAAAATTTGCAGATAAACCATCCGGTTCTACTTGGTTAGCTCTTTATGGAGTTTCAATATTAACAGGTATTGGATTTACAATGAGTTTATTTGTTGGAAATTTAGCTTTTGTAAATAATTTAGAATATATGGATGGAGTAAAAATTGGAGTGTTAACTGGCTCGCTTCTTTCTACACTCTTTGGATATTTCTTACTGTTATTTTCTTCTAAGAAATGATTAACAAAGATATCATTAGATTAGCTTCTAATACTTCAAATGTAGGTCTTAAAAAAAAATACTCACACAAGATATCTTTAAAAAATTCAACATGTGGAGACAAAATTACCTTAGAGTTAATAGCAGATAAAAAAAAGATAAGCTCAATGAAATATGAAACTATATCCTGTGTATATTGTGAGGCTGCAGCTAGTCTTCTATCGAGAAAAATAAAA
This sequence comes from uncultured Pelagibacteraceae bacterium, assembly GCA_902587515.1. Taxonomy (GTDB): domain Bacteria; phylum Pseudomonadota; class Alphaproteobacteria; order Pelagibacterales; family Pelagibacteraceae; genus Pelagilacustribacter. Next base: position 2,138 of record CACILM010000002.1, on the reverse strand, counting down.
AATGTTAAATTAAAAGATATTAAAAATGATTTAATAACCTTAAAAAAAATATCATTAAAAAAAAATATTAAAATTCCTAAAAGGTTATCTGATTTCAAAAAATTACTAAATAGCGACAATTTTAATAGATTTAAATGTATATTTTTGCCAATTGATGCAGTATTAAAAGCATTAAAATTATGAAAAAAATATTCATTATTTTATTTATGTTCAGTTTTTTTTCAAAAGTTACAGCTGGGAATAATGGCACCGCTTATGATTACGAATTTAATAGCATTGATGGAGACTTAATCAAACTTAGTCAGTACAAAGGAAAGGTAATTGTAGTAGTAAATGTTGCGAGTAGATGTGGTTACACACCTCAATACGAAGATCTTCAAACATTGTGGTCTGAATATAAAAGTAAAGATTTAGTTGTTTTAGGAATCCCTACTAATAACTTCAGACAAGAACCTGGTAGCAATAAAGAAATAAAAAACTTTTGTGAAACAAATTTTGGAATTACATTTCCGATGACGGAAAAGATTAATGTAATAGGAAATAATTCACATCCATTTTATAAATGGGCAAGAAAAGATTATGGTATTGGTGCAATACCAAAGTGGAATTTTCATAAAATTATAATTGGAAAAGATGGGAAAGTTGCAGAAACATTCTCCTCAATAACAAAACCTTCATCTAAAAAATTCATTAAAGTAATTGAAAACTTGATTTAGCTAGTGAAACTTAATCCATCATACGCAGGGATTATATTTTTTGGTAAAAATTTTTTTAATTTAAAGTAATCTAAATCCGTATGCAAATTAGTAAGTATAGCTTTTTTAGGTTTGGTTAAATTTATTAAGTTTAAAGCTTCTTCTAAATTAAAGTGTGATGGGTGCTTATCAATTTTGAGACAGTCTAATACTAGGTAATTAAGATTTTTGAGATGATCTATATTCTTCAATGATATGTTATTACAATCACTTATATACGCAATTTTATCTATCACGTACCCGGTTGATTTTATTAATCCATGAGTAACTTGAAATGGTTTGATGATCAATTTTGTATTATTTTTTCTTATGGAAAAACTTTTATCAATTATATTCGCTCTCATAATCGGCTTATACCCTTGCTCCTCGAAGAAACAAAATCTGTAAGATTTTTTTAAGGCTGCGATCGTTCTTCGACTACCATAGATTGGGATCTTTGATTTATTTTTCCAATAAAACGGTCTCATTTCAAATATACCAGCAGTCTGATCTGCATGTTCATGAGTATAAATAATTGAGTCAAGATTTTTTATTTTATTTTTTAAAAATTGATACTTTATATCTGGTGAAGTATCTATACAAACAGACAAATTTCCTTTTTGAATATGAGCGCAACACCTAGTCCTTAAATTTTTTGGACTTTGCTTAAGATTGCCTCTGTAATTAGTGATCCATGGAGATCCAAGAGAACTTCCGCAGCCTAGAATTGTAAATTTACTTTTCAATTTAATTTACCAAATAAATTAAAAAAATTGTTAGTTGTAACTTTTGAAAATTCATCAAATGATAAATTTTTGATTTTAGATAAAAACTTTACTGTATGTATTATGTAACTGGGTTCATTTGGTTTACCTCTTAATGGTACTGGAGCAAGATATGGAGCATCAGTTTCAACTAATATTTTTTCGTTTGGTATATCTCTGAAAGTATTGGCTAAATCCTGAGAATTTTTGAATGTTACTACTCCACTAGCAGAAATATAAGCACCTAGATCTAATAATTTAAAAGCAAATTCTCGTGATCCAGTAAAACAATGAATAAGGATTTTAGTTTCTTTTTTTTTCGAATGTTTTTCTAGTATTTGTAAAGTTTCTTTTTCTGCAGATCTTGTGTGAACTATTAGTGGCAGATTTTTTTTTTGTGCAGCTGATATGTGTTCTTCAAAGGAAGAGATTTGATCTTTTTTTTTAGAATGATTGTAATAAAAGTCCAATCCTGTTTCGCCAATACCAATAATTTTTTTATTCTGATTGACTTTATTAATTATATCATCACTTTTAATATGTTGATGTAACTTAGCTTCATGAGGATGAATTCCATAAGTACCGTAAACACTTTCATAACCATTTACTATCTTAAGTATTTGTTTAAAACTTTTATCTT
>CACILM010000001.1 GCA_902587515.1 uncultured Pelagibacteraceae bacterium | reverse complement strand
TACGCCAAGATTACACACTGCTGCAACATGTCCAGTAAATTGACTTATGGAAAACGCATTTATTGTTAGGTGACCTGAATTATGGACTCTTGGAGCAATTTCATTGACTAATAAATTATCATCTTGATCGATGAAATATTCAACACACATCGTGCCAATATAATCTAATTTTTCTGAAATAAGTTTTGCATTACTCTGTGCTTTAACAAAAATTTCTTTATTTATATCTGCAGGGATTTTTGAATGATTTAAGATTTGGTCTTTATGAATATTTTCTATAGGCTCATAAATATAAGTTTCCCCATTTAAATACCTTGTTAATATAACTGATATCTCTTTTTTTAAATTTACCTTTTTTTCTAAAATATAATCAGCAGTAAAACACCAATTTTTTTTTACATCATTAAGAGAATTTAAAACATATTGTCCATGTCCGTCATAACCAAGTGTATTTGATTTTAAAATTCCGGGTAATAAGTTTTTATTCTTTTCGACGTCTGCGGCTTGTTTGATAAAGGCCCAGTCTGTAGTTTTAATACCTAAACCATTGACGAAAGTTTTTTCTAATTTTCTGTTTTGAATTATTTTATTTATTTCAGGTTTAGGTAAGACTTTTTTTTCTTTATCGATCTCATTTAAAATATTTATTGGAATATTTTCAAACTCATAAGTGATAATATCGACTTTGCTTACAAACTCTTTTATCTTTTCTTTGTTGTCGTATTGTGAGTAGATAAATTCACCCGAATAATTTTGGGCTGGACCATTTTCATCGTCTGATATTACTATAGTGTTTATATTAAGTTTTTTTGCAGCCTGGCATAACAATGAACCAAGTTGACCTGAACCAATGATCCCTAGGGTGCTTATTGTCATCGAATTAAGGTTTTTTTTTAATAGATTTAGTTTGTAAACGTTTCCATTTTTCTAAATTTGATTTAATTTTTTCATCAAAATTTCCAATAATTGAAGCCGCGAGTAAACCAGCATTCATTGATCCATTTATAGCCATTGTGGCTACGGGACAACCTCTAGGCATTTGTACTATTGATAACAAACTATCTAAACCCCTAAGTTTTTTAGTTTCTATCGGAACTCCAATAACTGGCAAGGAAGATAAAGATGCCACCATGCCAGGCAGATGTGCTGAGCCTCCTGCTCCAGCCACAATAACACCAAAACCTTTTTTTTGAGGCTGACTCTGCAAATTCAAACATTCTTTTTGGTGTTCTGTGCGCACTTACTATTAAAATTTGATATTTAATTTTGAGAGTCTTTAAAATTTTCGCGCATTCTCTCATTATGGAATGATCCGATTGAGATCCCATAATAATTGCTACTTTATTATTCAGTTTATTACGCTTCACAGATTAATTTAACAATTATTGGTATAAAAACAATGGCCTAATTAGATTAAGCCACTGATTTATTTAGGAGGAAAGATTATGCTCGAACTCTAAAATTTAGAAATTTTGGACTATTTTGAAGTTCGAATAGAGAGATTTTTTTGAATTTCTTATCAACGTTTGTCTTTAACTTGTTTTTTTTTACTTGTTTAATTCTCATAATTTCTTTTAATTCATTTTTAACTCTATGAGTATTGCTGAATTTGCAAACTTGAGTTGAATATAGTTTATAACGTAAATTTAGGCAGATATAAGGCTTTTCTTAGCCAAATTTAAATTTTTGCAAAAAAATCTTTAGAAAGTTTTTTTATTGACCCACTTCGATCTACCACTGCTAGTTCCACTTCTGCACTAACAAGAACCTCCCCACCTCTTTTAACCTCTTGAAGCAAGTTTAGTCTAACGTTGGTTTTTTTTAAAACAGCTGTTTCTACACTTAGATTATCTTCAAAAACTGCTGATTTTAGATATTTAATGTTGCATTCCCTAACGACAAACATTATGTCGTGCTCGTTCATAAGTTGAGTTAAAGTAAGACCAAATTTTTCGTGTATTAGCTCCGTTCTAGCTCTCTCGATATACTGAAGATATCTAGAGTAAAATACTCGACCAAAGTCAACATCTTCAACATAAACTTTCAATTCATAAATGTGGCTTTTAGACATAATTTCAATCATAAGGCTAAAGTTTATCTTATTCAATAAAGTTTCAATTTCTTTTTTTGGTCCAAATTATGCCAAGCAAAGCACAGACTCTAACTTTAGATTTTAACCATGAAAATATTATCTACTTTTGTGTTGTTGCTTATGTTGACTAATTGTGCTGGAAGCAACATGGCCAAAGTAAAATTTGGCAAAAGATGTACAGCTGCAGATGAAAATGGTTTAAAAGAAAGCTCGTATGTTTGGTTCATTTCAAAAGAAGCAATTAAATCATTTGATAAGAGAATAAATAAATCTAATTGTTCAGATATTTAATTTCCTTTTAAATTTAATTGTCTGTGCTAATAAGGGGTATGCGAATACCCCTTATTCTGTGTACATTATTTTCATTAAGTATTAATTTGAATGCTATGGAAAAAAAACCTTATCATCATATTTATAAAGACGGAAAATTATATGCTTTTAGAAACCTTGAAGGAGGACCCAAAAGGGATCCCAATTTTAAATGGAATTGGAAAGTTTTTAGGGAGGAAAAAAAGAAACTTAAGATTGATTATCCACCTGAACATGTAATTGATAAAAAAATAGTTTTAAAAAATCTTGAAAAACATAAATCCGACTCATATGTGATGTGGCTTGATCACGCGAGCTTTATAATTAAACTTGGAAACACTACAATTATTACAGATCCAGTTTTCGAAAAGAATTATGGACCTATGGTATTTGGGCCCAAGAAATACATAGAATCTCCTTTGACTCTTAAAGAACTTCCAAAAATAGATTTATTTTTGCTGACACACAATCATTATGATCACATGAGTATTCGTACGATAAAAAATTTTCCTTATAAGAATACTAAAGTTCTTGTGCCTCTTAAGCTTGGGAAATATTTCACAAAAAATGGATATAAAAAAGATACTGTTAAAGAAATGGATTGGTTTGATAAAATTAAAATTAATGATGAAATCACAGTAACAATGCTTCCAAGTCAACATTGGTCCAAACGATGGATCTGGGGAGATGGAAATACAAATAGATCACTTTGGGGGAGCTTTTTAATTGAATACAAAGATAAAAAAATCTTTTTTGCATGTGATACTGGACCAGCTCCATTTTACAAAGAATTAGGAAAAAAATTTGGTCCTATCGATTTGGGTTTTGGAAATTTGGGCGCTTATAATTTCTATCCACTGGTTCCAGTCAAGGATAAATCTACAGCTCACGCAAATCCTGAAGAACTTTTATCTTTAATGAAAGACTTAGAGGTAAAAAAAGTTATAGGAATGCATTGGGGAACAGCAATATTAAGTTTAGAGCCAATCTGGGAACCTCCCGTAAGGTTTAAAGAAAATGCTGAAAAGTTTGGCTATGAAAAAGACGAAGCAATTATATTCAAAATTGGTGAGATTAAAAAATTAAAAGACCTTATCAACTAACTTTTTTTTTATTTCTTTCTCTATCAAGCAATTTAGTTAGCGAGTCCACCATAAGATCTGAAGCTCTAAATATTTCCGTCGGTTTAAATTCATAAGAGCTATGTTTTTCTGGATTTGATTTATCTTCAATTATAATTCCTTCATCAGGTGAATTATCTTTGATGTATATTAAAATCAACCAATCATCCTCTGCGGTATCATCCCATTTTATAAATATTTCACCAGTCTCAAATCTTCGATCAACAACCCTCATAATACTCAAATATTTTGGAATATATCTTTTGTTTATTTGAAAGCATAAACTATGAGCAGATCTGTAAAAGCTTTCTAAAGCATACTCAATTTTTTCTCGTTCCTGATTATAAATTCTCTCTTTTTCTAATAAAGTTTCCTTATTATCTGTATCTTCAATTTTAATTCCTAGTTGAGCAACTCTTTCTCTGATTGCTTCATTAACTTTTTGTTCTCTCAATGATCTATATTTTTCTTTAATTTTCTCTATGCGTTGTTGAACTTCCTCGTAGGATTCTCTTTGTTGACTCAGTACATATTTCTCCAAATTTTTTATTTCTAAAGCCTCTCTTTTTCTAAATTGCTCTATCTTTTTTTCTAAAGCAATTTGTTCTAAAAATTTTCTTTGTTTCTCTGCTCGCTCTTTTCTAAGTTCAGCTTGCTCCAATCTTATAAATTTCTGCAATTCTATCTTTCTCTCACGGCCTAATTTTTCTTCTTCTCTAAGTTCGAGTGCTTTAGCTTTAATTGCAAGCTCTTCTTGTTGTTTAAAACGTTTTTGCGCTTCTATTTTCTCTTTGTGCATAGCTTGAATTTTAATTTTTTTTTGTTTTTCTCTTTCTTCTTGAATAACTTTTTTTATATTTGAAACTCGATTAGAAATACCTTGAAAGAATTTCTGCAGAGATTTATCTAGATTTAAATTAAATCTGAGCATTGATCTCATTTTATCGCTTAAACTTAATATTCCTGATACAATCGCTCTTGTTTTTTGGGTTTTTTTGTTTTTGAATTTAGACGAAATAAATTTTTTTTTTCGTGACTTAGTTTTTTTTCCTTTTTTTTTAAAAATTCTTTTTATTCTTGATTTTCTTTTGATAATTTTTTTTCGTCTTTTAGCACTTTTTTTTGATCTGGGTTTTTTTGATTTTATTGACTTAAATTTTTTAAGTTTCTTTTTTTTTCTTTTCATACTGTTATTTTATTTAATAACAGTTTTTATGAATATATATAGTCTCTTGTTCTATGAGCAGAATGAAAGTTCTTGACAATTTGTAATTGAAAAACAACAAGATCGCGGTATCTGAAAGCTGCCGCACAGCTTGCCAAATAAAATTCCCACATTTTACAAAATTTTTCATCAAACAAATCTTTCATCTCATTCCTTTTTGCTAAAAATCTCTCTAGCCAAGCCTCAAGTGTTTTATCGTAGTGTCTTATTAAAGTTTCTGTGTCAGCAACGATTAGACCAGTTTTCTCTATTGGTTTTATAAGCTGACTCAGTGAGGGACATACACCCCCTGGAAAAATATATTTATTTATGAATTGATTTGGAGCAGAGGGTTTGTCCACTACACCAATTAGATGAAATAGGAAATTTCCATTTTCATTTAAAATACTGTTAATTTTCTTAAAAAAAGTGTTATAGAACTTTACTCCTAGGTGTTCCCCAAAACCCACTGAGACAATACGATCGTAGTTTCCCTTTACTAATCTATAATCTATTAATTCAAATTTAACTTGATTTTCTAATCCTAACTTCTTGGCCTTCTCTTTACAGTAATCTATTTGATTAGTGCTTAATGAAATTCCTGTTACTTCACAGTCATACTGTTTAGCTATCTCAAAACAAAGACCACCCCACCCACAACCAATATCTAAAACTGTTTGATTCTTTTTAATATCAAGTTTTTTTATTATATGTTGGATTTTATTTTCTTGTGCCTCTTCTAAAGTTTTAGTTTCTTCTTTCCAGTAGCCACAGCTATATTGACGATAGTGCTTATCAAGCATCACATCATAAAGAATTTCACCTTTTCTTCCACCAATATCATAATGAGCTTCAACATTTTTTTTTGATTTTCCTGGAAAATTAAAATTAGAGATAAATCTCCATGCTTGATAAACTTTTTTAAAAAAAATACTTGCTGTGCTAACTTCGCTTCTTCCTAGATTTTTTAGAACTTCCATTAAAAATTCCTTCAATGAGGCATTTTCAATGACTATATCTCCTTTCATAAAACCTTCAGGAAACTCAAGTTCTGGGTTAAATAGAATTTTCCAATTTAAATCCTTTTTAAAAAGTTTTAAAGTTATAGGGTTGATCTGTCTTGGTGAACCACAAATATATTTTTGATTTTCAGAGTCAATTAGTATTATTCCACCTTCTTTAAAAATTTTTGTAAATAATTTTGCTAAAATCATAAATTACGCTGCTAAGTTTTTTCCACTAATAAATTTTAGTTTGTTTAATTTTTCAATAAGTTCTTTCAGTTTTTGCTCACTTAACAAAGTAAGTGGAGGTAATATATTCTTATAATTTTCATCTTTTATCGAATGAAAACTGTGCAAAGCTGATATTAAATTATAGCCGTCGAAGGTTTCACGAACACCTATTAATTGGTCATTTTTTGTTTGTGGAATTTTATTTTCAAAATCGTCAAATACTTTTCTGGCTAAGAAGTGCGTTGAGTTAGTAACTGCACTTATAACACCGCTTGATCCTCTTTCTAATCCTTTAAGTAGTTTAGCCTCGCTGCCAGGAAATATTAAAAAATTTTTAATTTTCAAATTTTCATACAAATTGTAAGATGAATCTTTAACTCCAATTATATTTTTAGGAAATAACTTAACTAATTTTGTAATTGCATCAATTGAAAAAATATAACCAGATAATTTTTGAAAATTATAAATTACAATTTTAATTTTTGGGCATGCTGAAATTATTTTTTTGTAAAACTCAAAAACTCCCTCGTCAGAATTTCCAACATAGTATGCGCTTGGCATTAACAAAATCGTATTAAAATTAAACTCGCTGGCATATTTTATTAACTCAATATTTTCATTAAGGCTGTTGCAGCCTGTGCCTAAATAAAAGTGTTTCCTTTGTTTGTGTGTAGAAATTTTCGAAATTAGCTCCATTTTTTCATTTTTAGAAATTAGTTGTGACATTCCAGTGCTTCCAAAAAAGAAGCATCCATGTAATCCATTTTTGATTAAGTTCTCAGCATGAGAAATAGTAGCCTCAACATTTAACGTTAAGTCTTTATTTAAAACACTTAAACTTGCTGCGTATACGCCTCGTTTCAACATCTTATTGTCCCAATTTATTGAAATAAATTATAATATAAGTTTCAAAAATGAAAGTTCTGATTCTAATAAATAAAGTTGGGCTAGGAGACTGTATAATTCACCTGAATTATATACATGAAATCTCGAAAAAATATGAAAAACCAGTTTCTATATTAGCCAAAGAAAATACTAGGGCAAAAGATCTTTTTCAAGACGATCCTCATATCAAAGAAGTCATAACATTAGATCGCTTAGAAGATGAAACTGGTAGCCACGATGGGTTAAACGGATTTATCAAATTGATAAAAGATATTAAAGAAAAAAAATTTGATAAAGTATTCATATTCAATAGTTCAGTAAGATATTTTTTAGTTTGTAAATTTGCAGGAATAAAAAAAATTGCTCAGTATCCTTTATTTAAAAAAAAAGGCCAACATGTTGTCAATACAGCAAAAATTTTTACTGAGAATGAAATTGATAAAATTGTATCAACACAACCAAAACTTTTTGTCAATCAGGATAAGATATTAAAAGCCCAAAAAAAAATGTCATTAAATAATAAATGTATTGTATTAGGTATTAGTGCATCCGGACCAACTAAACGTTGGGAAATAAAAAATTTTATTAAATTAAGTGAAAAAATAAATCAAAAATTTCCATCGAAATTTTATTTAGCAGCTGGAAAAAATGACCAGCCTTTGATAAATGAAATATCAAATTCAAATATAGGATCTAATTGTGTCTCTTTAAATAACTTAAAGATAAATGAAATGCTTCCAATTATAGCAAATTGTAATTTATACTGCGGAAATGATACAGGTTTTATGCATATCAGTGCGGCTCTTAATTTAAAAACTGTAGCTTTGTTTATGGATAGTCCAGTCCTGGCTTATGGAAAGTATTCAAAAAATATTAATGTAATTATCCCAGAAGGTGAGACTGAAGAAACAACAACCCATGATACTTTGGGTGCCAACAAAATCTCTTTTGATAAAGTTTATAACAAATGTATTGAGCTTTTAACTAACTAAAATCAGTTTTTAATATTTTTTCTTTTGCTTCATTTACTAATTGACTCAATCTAGAACTGTCTACATTACGGTTCATATCAGGATGAATTTTTTTTTGTAATTGATTAGCTGCTTTTAAAACTTCTTCTTTGCTCGCACCCTTTTTTAATCCTAGCAATTTATACGCTTCTTCTGATGTAAGGCTTGATGATCCTGGAGTTTGACCAAACTGACCTTGGGAAAATCTTCCTGCATTATTTTTCATGAATTGGATAAGTCTCCATAATTGATACATTTGCAGAGCAGTAAACCCTTTAATCTTGAGCCCTGAGAGTAAGATCAACCACATTGGAAGACTGAAGATGAATTTGCCGCCAATTGTAAATAGTACAGCTAGAATCAATGATATATAAATTGCAATTTTTTTAATAGTTGTAGCTATTTTTTTTGAACTAGCCCTAGCGAACCAATTTAGAAAAAGGTAGATTACGACGAAAATGATAATTCCCAACAAAAACAAATTCATATAATTTCTCAGTATGAATATACCAAAACTTAAAAAAATAAAGACTACGAAAAATTATCACGGAATTCCACTAGAAGATGATTATTCATGGGTTGATCAGCCAAATATCCTTGAAGTTTTAAAGGATCCAAAAAAGTTAAATTCTCAAGTCAAGGATTACATAGAAGCTAACAACAAAATAACTGAAGACTACTTCACAGACGTTAAAGAATTACAGAAAAATTTATTTAACGAAATCAAAGGAAAAATTAAATTAGACGACACTGGATTAAAATATAAAGATAAAAGATATTATTATTGGTCAAAAACAGAAGCTAAGGGTAATTACGGTAAAAGAATGAGGCAACTGATTGATGGCTCTAAATCTGAGGAAGTTTATTTTGATGGTGATTTGGAAAAGAAGAAGTCTGGTTCAGAGTATTTTGGAGTCGGCACAGTAAGCACTTCTTATTGTGATAATTTTATTGCTTATTCTCTAGATTTAAAAGGATCAGAATATTATACAATTTATTTGAGAGATCTTAGAACAGGAAAAAATGAAAAAGATGTAATTGAAAATACAAGCGGAAGCGTCACATGGGCTTTAGATAATAAAAGCTTTTTCTACTCGAAATTAGATCAATATCATAGACCAAGACAAATTTTCAAACATGTTCTTGGAACATCGACCGATCAAGATCAACTAATATTTGAGGAAAAAGACGAAACTTTTACTTGTGGTATTGGTATTACCTCTGATGAAAAATATTTCATTATTGGGACTTCTGATCACATAACAACTGAAGAATATTTTTTTTCTACAGATGCTAAAGAAATTAAACCCACACTTTTTCAAAAAAGAAAAAATGATGTTCGTTATTCAATAGATTCTTGGCAAGGTTATTTTTATATTCACACTAATGAGGAGGCTAGAGATTATAAGGTACTCAGATGTAAGACTAGTCAGATAGATAAATTAGAAGTTTTTATCCCAGCAAAAAAAGAGACTGTTATCGGTGGTTTTGAATTTTTAGATGATTATATTATTAGATCAGAAAAGTCTGATGCTATACCAAAACTGTTTGTAAGAAATATTCAAACTAACAAAGAAGAGGAAATTAAAATTTCAGATGAACCAATAGGCGTTCCTGGTGTTTCTTTAATGCAAAGAGATACAAATACTACAATGATAAGAGTTGGATGGGAAAGTATGGCAACTCCAGGACAAGTATATGAGTATGACATCGTCTCAAAGCAAAAAAAATTAGTAAAACAAACAGAAGTTCCATCTGGACATGACTCCGCTAATTACGTCGTTGAAAGAATAAAGGCTAAGTCTCATGACGGTCAAATGATACCTATTAGTTTGGTTAGATTGAAAACAGCAAAACAAGATGGAAAATCAAAAATTCTTTTATATGCCTACGGGGCATATAAACATAGTATAGCTCCATCTTTTAGTGCCTCAAGATTTTGTTTAATTGATAGAGGAATTACTTTTGCGATAGCTCATGTTAGAGGCGGAGGAGATTTAGGAGATAGACATCATGAAAATGGTAAAAAAAAATTTAAGAAAAATACTTTTTTAGATTATGTAGCTTGCGCCAAACATCTTATAGAACAAAGATATACATACAAAGGTGGAATTTGTTTTTATGGGGGATCTGCTGGAGGTCTTACGGGTGGAGCTGTAGCTAATATGGCTCCTGATTTATTTTTTGGAATGCTTTTATTAGTTCCATTTGTAGACACAATGACAACCATGTTAAATGAGAAATTACCATTAACACCAGGCGAATGGGAGATGTGGGGAAACCCGATAAAAAGTAAAGAATACTTTGAGTATATCTTATCCTATTCACCTTATAACAATATTAATAAAAAAGATTACCCGCCGATGCTTATTACAACATCTTTGTTTGACAACAGAGTCCTTTACTCTGAGCCAGTTAAATATATTGCAAAACTTAGAGAGACAAAAACTGATAACAATCCTCAATTATTAAAATGCAAAATGGAAGCAGCAGGTCATGGAGGAATGTCTGGCCGTGACAATGCAATCACAGAACTAGCAGAAGAGTATTCTTTTATTTTAAAATCTGCAAAAATTTTAAAATAACAATCTTGAAAAATTAAAAATAATTCCCATATCTTAATTGTCGGTTGCCAAGTGGGGCTGACATTAACCTTGCTAACAAAGGAGGACATATGACAAGTAAGGATCTATCGATCTTTAATTCACTTAGACCTTTTAGCATTGGATTCGATGACATGTTTGATCAATTCGAGTCTATGTTAGGGAATGGTAGTCTTGGTGTACAAACCAATTATCCACCATACAACATCCGAAAGGCAGGCAAAGATAAGTATGCTATTGAAGTAGCAGTTGCTGGCTTTAACAAAGATGATGTTGAAGTTGAATATGAAGATAATCTTTTAACTGTAAAAACAAAAGACGTTAAAAGAACTGAAGAAAAAGAAGGAGATGAAGTTATTCATCGAGGAATATCACAAAGATCTTTTGCTAGATCATTTACAATTGCAGATGATGTAAAAGTGAATGGTGCTGAGCTTAAAGATGGTTTGCTGACTATTTCTTGTGAAAAAATTATCCCTGAAATTAAGAAAAAAAAACTTATTGAAATTAAATAAGTTTACCTTACTTGCGGAGTATTTACTCCGCAGGTAATTAAAAGCAATTTTTGCTACTAAAACCAACCACAATATTCCTTGGGTTTACCTCAAACTTACGCTCACACTTAATTTTATATTTTTCAGTTATATAGACGTAATTTCTATTTCTTGTTTTTAAAAATTCAACTTTATCAGGTTGGCCATAAAAACTTTTAAGATCTTCTTCAGGTTTATTTAACCATTTGCTTAATTCCTGCTCTTCTTTAGTTGTCGTATCTTCAATTTTCTTTGAGACAGTTTGGCAACCAATTAATGAAATTAAAAATAATGTGTATAAAATCGTAAAATAAAATCTTTTCATTCTTATCCTTATTTTATAACGAAAAGTTATAAACAGATATATTTACTCTTGGTTGAATCAAGGTAGATATGAAGGATTTAGTTAAGATTTTAGCGATTATATAGAGTAATAAACTTTTAACGGAGGTTTTATTTTATGATGGATAAATATTTTGAGTATAGGAAACATAAAACAAATTTTAAAACTGAGGTAATAGCTGGTGTAACTACTTTTCTTACAATGGCATACATTATGTTTTTAAATCCCTTTATCTTATCTGGCGAATTTGCCGGAACAGAAAAAGGTTTTTTTGATTTTGGAGCAGTATTTACTGCAACAATATTAGCTACAGCACTTGCGTGTTTCATCATGGCATTTTACGGAAAAACTTGGCCTATAGGTTTGGCACCAGGTATGGGTATAAATGCATTTGTTGCATACGGAGTAGTTGCAGGAATGGGTTACACACCACAAGCAGCATTGGGTGCAGTATTGGTTGCTGGAATTATTTTCTTAGCTATATCACTCACACCTTTAAGAGCGTGGTTGATAAATTCGATTCCAAGAAGTTTAAAACTAGGAATCGGTGCTGGGATAGGATTATTTTTAGCTATTATCGGTTTAGAAATTATGGGAGTAGTAGGAGATCATCCAGTCACATTAGTTACTTTAGGTGACATTAAAAATCCTTTAGTGCTTCTTGGTTGTTTAACTTTTGTCTTTATGATTGTTTTAGAAAAGATGAAGATAAGAGGTAACATTATAATTGGTATCCTTTTATTTAGTATAATAGCTTGGGCGACTGGTTTAGCAAAATTTAATGGCGTTGTTGGTTCAATACCACCAATGACATACTTATTTGATTTTGATCTTAAAGCAGCACTTACAGCAGGTATGGCTTCAATAGTTTTTACATTATTGTTTATAGACTTTTTCGATACAGCAGGAACATTAACATCTGTTGCTAACGTGGCGGGTAAAGTTGATAAAAAAGGTAAAGTGCAAGACATCAACAAAGCAATGTTATCTGATAGTGTGGGAACAGTTGCTGGAGCAATGATGGGGACAACAACTGTAACTAGTTATGTTGAGTCAGGTGCGGGAGTAAAAGCCGGAGGCAGAACTGGAATGACTTCGCTTGTAATAGGAGTTTTATTCCTAGCGTGTTTATTCTTTTCGCCGCTCGCTACAAGTTTACCAAAAGAAATAGATGGTGCAGCGTTGTTGTACGTAGCAATATTATTCGTAAGAAATATCACTGATATTGAGTGGGATGATATAGCTGAGTCAGGCCCTGCAGTAGTTGCAATGATAACAATGCCGTTAACGTATAGTATCAGTAATGGTATTGCTCTTGCATTTATTTCATATGCATTAATTCAAATATTTACAGGAAAATTTGGAAAAACCTCTCCTGCTATTTGGGTAATTGCAGTATTTAGCGTAATTAGTTTTTACGTAGCCTAAAAATTTTAGGGCCAGTAAATTCTGGCCCTTAATTCTTCTGATGTTTCTTAATTAAATCTTGAACTTTTATTTCTTCATAATGCTCAAACGGCTGAACAATCCATGGATTACTATCTAATCTTTGAGCACAAAAATCAGGTTCAAATGTTGAGTCTTTTTTTTTCCAGAGCACAGCAGTTTTAATTTCTTTTATATTGCCTTTGAGGGGTGGATATTTTTTTAACCAATCAATACTTTTATTTAGCGTTACCCCGGTATCAGATAAGTCATCACATAAAAGAATGTTACCTTTCATGTCTTGAACAGTAGAGCTCATTTCTCTTGAGAAAACCAAATCCCCTTGTTGATCCTCTGTGCCCTCTCCAGAGTATGATTCTACGGCAAGATAAGCACATTTTAATTTAAAAACTCGGCTTAAGACATCAGTGATTGGAAGGCCACCTCTTGCAATACCAATAAGCAAATTAGGTTTAAAACCACTTTCATGAATTTGTATTGCTAATTTTTCAACGATTAGATTATACTCTTTCCAATCAATAATAAGTTTATCTGCCATGAAAAAAGTTAATTTATTTTAAAGGAGTTGTAAATGAAAGGATACGTAGTTTGTGTTTATAAAAGCATAAGTAATGATGAAAAATTAAAAGAATACGCTGTCAAAGCTAAAGCAGCGGTTGAAAAATATAAGGGAAAATTTTTAATTAGAGGTGGAAGATCTACATCTAATGAGGGCGATAAATCTCCAAGAACAGTTGTAATTGAGTTTCCATCCTATGATGAAGCCAATAACTTTTACAATTCAAAAGAATATCAAGATGCACATTCTATTCTTGAAGGCTACGCAGAACGTCAACATCAAACGATTGAAGGCGCTTAATATTGGATTGGTTCATCGTCAATACTGCGCCAGAGATACCACGTAGCAACTGAACAATAAGGTGTAAATTTTTTATAAAGTTTGTCTAAAAAACTTTTTGGAGGAAAGTATTTTTTCTTATAATTATTTGATATTGCTCTTAATAAGCCAATATCTTGTAAAGGCCAAATATTAGATCGATTGTAAGTGAATAGTAAAATCATTTCTGCACTCCATCTGCCTATTTGTCTCAAAGATGATAAGTATTGAATGGCTTCCTCGTCATTCATATTTTTGATTAATTTTGGATCAAATTCTTTTTTTACAAATTTAATCGACAATTCTTTTATTCCTAAAGCTTTTTGTCTACTTAAACCACAGGATTTAAGTTGTGATATTGATAATTTTGATACTTTTAAGGGATTAATTCTTTTAGTTTTCTTTTGAAATTTTTTAAATACTGAGTTAGCTGCTGATACACTTATCTGCTGACCGACTATACTTTTACATAAAGAGTAAAAAATATCTTTTCTAGTTGTCAAAAATTTGTCATTATATTTAATGATAAGTTTTTTTAAAACTTTATCTTTTTTAGACAAAGTTTTAACTGCTTTTAACCAATAACTTGGATATTTACTCACGGTCTCGGACTTATAACTTGTTTTTTAAGTTGAGACTCTCTCATAAAAATAATTACAGAACTTGCAATAATTAAACCAGCACCCAAAAGGGTTAGCACTTTTGGTATTTCGCCCCAAATGAAATATCCTAATAAAATTGCAAATACTAAATTTAAATATTTTGTTGGTGTGACTAGTGATGCTTCTGCAATTCTTAGTGAAACGGTAAGTAAAATATTAGCAACTGAGCCAATTATCCCAGTAAAAATAAGAAGAAATAGTTCAAATTTTGATGGCATGACCCAGCCAAAAGGAAGTGTTGCTAAACCAACTACCATACTCAGTAAAGAAAAGTATAAAGCAATTCTATAATTAGGCTCGGTAGATGATAAGCTTCTTATGCTTAGAGCTACGCATGCAAAGAAAATACAAAAAATTATTGGAAATAAGTAATAAATATTTAATTCTTCATAAGCTGGTTTAACAATCATTAACATTCCAATAAACCCAATGAAAACTGCAGACCATCTTCTAATACCAACTTTTTCGGATAAAAAAAATATTGAACCTAAGGTAACGAAGATTGGCCCTCCAAAAGTCAAACTTACAACATCTGCTAAAGGTATCTCTCTTAGAGCAATAAATAGAGCAACTATTGCTAACGTCCCAGTTATAGCTCTGAAAGCATGTAGTTTAGGTCTGGTAGTTTTATAAAAAGTTTTAAATTCATTCCTAGGTACAAGCATTAATATGGGTATCAAACCAAAAAAAAATCTTGCAAATAACACTTCACCTACAGGAAACTGGTCTAACCATTTTACACAAGCATCCATCATGGCAAAACATGCCACAGATGCTACCCCGTACAATACGCCTAATTGATTTCGTGCTAACAATTTAATATCCTCACAACTCTATATAATTACTTTATGAAGAAATGTACACTTGCTCTTGGCTGTTTTTGGAAACCTGAGGAAAACTTCAAAAATAAGCCGGGTATAATTGAAACAGAAGTCGGCTATGCTGGTGGATTATCCGATAAAGTTACATATGAAGAAGTATGTAAAGGTGACACTGGTCATGCAGAAGTTGTAAGACTTACCTTTGATGAAAAATTAATTTCCTTTAAAAAAATTTTAGATTTATTTTTCAAAATGCACGATCCTACTCAAAAAGATATGCAATATCCTGATGTTGGAACTCAATATAGAAGTGAAATATTTTATGAGGACGACATTCAAAAAGCTGAAGCTAAAGAAATTTTAGAAATTTTTAATAAGGAGTTTAATGGAAAAATTCAAACTAATATTTCTCGGCTCAAAAATTATTGTAAAGCAGAAGAATATCATCAAAAATACTTAGAAAAAAATAGATAATGAAACAGCTTGTTACTACAGAATGGCTAGAAAAAAATATCAATAAAGTGAAAATATTAGATGCTACCTGGTGTTTGCCTAACTCAGGTAGAAATGCCAAAGAGGAGTTTAAAGAAAGTCATATTAAGAACTCAATATTCTTTGATATTGATAAAAATTCAAATCAAAATTCTTCATTACCCCATATGCTTCCTTCAAATAAAGAATGGGAAAGTATTGTTTCAAATTTAGGAATAAATAATTCTGATCATATAATTATTTATGATAACTCAGATGTCTTCAGTTCATGTAGAGTTTGGTATACTTTTATTTACTTTGGACACAATGCTGATCTAGTTTCTGTTTTAGACGGAAATTTTACGAAATGGTTAAAGGAAAATAGAGGTGTTTCAAAAGAAGTTATAAAAATCTCAAAAACCAATTACGAAGCTAAAAAAAATTTATCTATGGTAATTGATAAGACTCAAGTTAAAAAAAACATATTAGATAAAAAATTTCAATTAATAGATGCTAGAAGCAAAGAAAGATTTTTAGGTTTGGTTCCTGAGCCTCGAAAAGGATTAAAAAGTGGTCACATAGAAGGGTCTATAAATTTACCTTTTCAATTACTTTTAAATGAAGATCGAACCTTTAAAAAAAAAGAAGAATTAATAAAGATTTTTGATCAAAATAAATTAGATAAAGATAAAGATATTGCTTTTACATGTGGATCTGGAGTAACAGCATGTATTTTAGGACTAGCTAATTCTATCATAAGTGGTAAAAAACCTACTATCTATGACGGCTCATGGTCAGAGTACGGATTAGAATAAAAAATGAGAGCATCATCCAAATTAAAAGTATTTTTAATTATTTTCTTTATTGCTATTTTTGCAATTATTGCTGCAAGACATTTTATTGGTTTACACTTTAAAAAAAAATTTAGTGTAAGGCCTGCGCCAGGAGTAATTGTTGAAAAAGTTGAAAGATCTCTATTTTACAAAAGTATAGAAACTTTTGGAACAGCATTAGCGCAAAATTCAAAAACTTATAGAATAAAAACTAATGAAGTTGCTGGAAAATTAAACATTGATAATAGATTTGTAAAAAAAGGTGAAATTATACTAAGGCTTACAAGTGGAGAAGAGGTTATTGCAGATTTTGCGGGTAAATTAGGGAAAAGAGAAATTGCCCAAGGAGTTTTGGGTTCAGAGAGTTTAATAGTAACTTTGGATGACTTAAAAAAAATAGTAATAGATATAAAAGTTCCAGAGAATTATGTAAGTATACTTAAACCAGGATTAAAAGCAGAAATAACAAGTTCAGCATTCAAGAAAGCTTTTAAAGGAAAAATTCAAACAATTAGCTCAAGAATAGATCCTTCTACAAGATCAATTTTATCCAGAGTTTTAGTTGATAATTCAAATTTTGAAATCATTCCAGGGCAACTAATGACGGTAAAAATTATCTACGACGAAATTAACCAAATTGGTGTTCCTGAAAGTGCAGTAACGATTCAAGGTAGTACAGCTTTTGTTTACACTGTAAGTAAAGAAACTGCTGAAAAAAAAAATATTGAAATTGGTAAAAGAAATTTTGGAAAAGTTTCTGTTGTATCAGGTATAAATGAAGGTGATCTTGTTATTACAGAGGGCGTCTCAAAAGTAAGAAATAATGCTAAAATCAAAATTATAAATCCAAGAAATTAAATGTTTTTAACAGACTTATCTATTAAAAGACCTGTCGTAGCTTCAGTAATGAGCTTAGTATTAGTGATATTTGGTCTTGTAACTTTTCAAGAAATTCCAACTGATGAATTACCTGATGTGCAGCCTCCTGTAGTAACTATTCAAACTGATTATAGAGGTGCATCGGCAGAAATTGTTGATACTCAAATAACTCAAAAAATTGAAGATTTTGTAGGAGGAACGCCTGGGCTAGAAACAATAGACTCATTTAGTGAGGATGAAAGCTCAAGAATTACGCTAACATTTGAGACGAGTTTAGACTTAGATGACGTTGCTAACGATGTAAGAAGCTCTGTATCTAGAGTGCTAGATAATTTACCTGAAGGTGCGGAACAACCTGAAATTTTTAAACAAAGTGCAGGCATGAGAACTACTATGTGGTTGTCTTTTAACTCTGAAACAATGACTGATTTAGAATTAACTGATTACGCTGATAGATATTTAACTGATACTTTCTCTACTGTTGATGGCGTAGGCAGAGTACGCCTTGGTGGTCAAAGAGAACTTTCACTAAGAGTTTGGTTAGATCCAATAGCTTTAGCTGCAAGAGATCTTACTACTCAAGAAGTTGAGACGGTTCTCAGAAGAGAAAATACAGAGTTCCCGGCTGGACGAATTGAGTCGAGGGATATCGATCTAACTATAAAACTCGATAAAGCTTATAAAGAAGTAGAGAATTATAAAAATCTACCTCTAAAAAGAGCTAAGGATGGTTCAATAATAACCTTGTCAGATGTTTCAAGAATCGAATTAGGAGCTGAGTCAACTAGAACTCTTTTTAAAGGTAATGGAAAGCAAGTTGTTGGTATAGGGATATATCAACAATCTGATGCAAATACCATCGCTGTTGCTAATGGTATCAAAAAAAAGATAAAAGAATTAAAACCTAGCTTGCCGCCAGGTACTACCCTTGAAGTTTCATTTGATAGAAGTAATTATATAAAATCTGCTATTAAAGAAGTTTATAAAACGCTTATAATTGCATTAATATTGGTAACTATTATTATTTATCTTTTTCTAGGTAATCTAAGAGCTTTGGTTGTCCCTTTAATAGCTTTGCCTGTTTCATTAATCTCAACTTTTTTATCAATTTATATTTTTGATTTTTCAATTAATCTTTTTACTTTGATGGCTTTAGTGCTAGCTATCGGTATTGTGGTTGATGATGCAATTGTGATGCTTGAAAATATAGTGAGAAGAATAGAGTTAGGCGATACACCTTTAGTTGCAGCTTACAAAGGTGCTAAGCAGGTATCGTTTGCAATAATAGCTACAACTGTTGTGTTAGTTGCAGTATTTGTTCCTCTAATTTTTATTAAAGGAATTACAGGAGTTCTTTTTACTCAAACTGCAATTACTCTTGCATCGGCTGTGATTATTTCTAGCTTTGTTGCGCTATCATTAAGTCCAATGTTAGCTAGTAAATTTTTGCAGAAAGATATGCAAAAATCAAAAATTGTTTTAAAATTTGAGAAGTTTTTAAAAGATCTCACTTATCTTTATAAAGTTTCGCTTTTAAATTGGATAAAGAAAAGAAAAACAATAACTATTTTTTTATTGGGTACTCTTGTATTAACAATATTTTTTTTTAATTTTGCTAAGAAAGAATTAATTGCTCCTGAAGATAGGGGTGCATTTTTTGTAATTGTAAAAGCTCCACAAGGATCTGGTTTTAATTTTACTAAAGATAGAGCAGAAGAAATTGAGCAATTGTTGCTTCCAAGTGTAGGTAAAGGTGAGTATAGAAAATTAATCATGAGAGTTCCAGGTTTTGGAAAATCAGCTAAACAAGTAAATAGTGGTTTTATAATTGTTCTTTTAGAGCCTTGGGCTAAAAGAGATCGTCACGGCGTTGAAATAATGAGGGAGTCTTTTGGAAAAATTGCAAGAGTGCCGGGTGTTTTGGCTTTTCCAATAATGCCCCAAGGGATAAGGACTGGCGGAATAGAAAGTCCAGTACAATTTGTTGTTTTGGGTAATACATATGAACAATTGATTGAGTGGAAAGAGATAATTAAAAAAGAGGCAAGAAAAAATCCTGGTCTTACTTCTATTCAAGATGACTTTGATCTGAACAAACCTCAATTAAATGTAAAGATAGATCAAAAAAAAGCTGCTGATCTTGGGGTTTCGACAGAAGATATTGGAAAAACTATAGAGACCATTTTTGGTTCTAAAAGAGTTACAAACTTTACAAGGGATGGAAAAGAATATTCTATAATTTTGCAAGGTGATATCAAAGATAGACAAGAGCCAGATAGTATAAGTAAAGTTTTTGTAAGATCTAAAAATAATGGAAAACTTGTGTCTGTGTCAAACTTAGTTGCATACGATGAAGAGGGACAATCTCCATTCTTAGCAAGATACAATAGGCAAAAAGCAGTTACTATCTCGGCAAGACTAGTTGGAGATTATTCGCTTGATGAGGCTCTAAAGTTTTTAGTAGGCGTTGTAGAACAAAACACACCTCAAGCAAAAATTGCTTATAAAGGTGAAAGCGAAGAGTATAAAAAAACTAATACAGAACTTTATGTAATATTTGCTTTAGCATTAATTACTGCTTACTTAGCAATGAGTGCTCAATTCGAGAGTTGGAGGCATCCACTGACAATTATGTTAACTGTGCCTATGGCAATTCTTGGAGGATTAATTGGTTTACTAGTAGTAGGGTCCTCATTAAATGTTTACAGTCAAATAGCATTAATCATTCTAATCGGACTCTCAGCTAAAAATGGGATCTTAATTGTGGAATTTGCAAATCAATTAAGGAAGGAAGGAAAAAATTTAGAAGTTGCCGTTTTTGAGGCAGCCGCTATTAGATTAAGACCTATTCTTATGACAAGTATCTCAACTATTATTGGAGTTTTACCACTTATTCTTGGAACTGGACCAGGTGCTGCAAGTCGATTAACTGTTGGTATAACAATATTTGGTGGAATGTTATTCTCTACTTTTTTTACTCTTTACGTAATTCCTACTGTTTACACAATTGTTGGAAAGGGAACTAAGAGGATAGATGCTGTTGAGCTTGAGTTACAAAAGCAGCTTAAAAGATAATATATTTATTTTTATCTAAATTTTTTTTACAGAGCGTTAATTGCTTTCTATATTTTTTTGCCATGTCCTTAACAGATTTTGCATATATAATTGCTTTTTTATCTTTTGAATAATTTTTATAATCTCCCCAACCTTTGTAATAAGCTAAATATTGTCGGTAAGGATCTTTTTTGGAAATTTTCAATATCTTATTAGTTTTATGGATGTACCATCCTATAAAATCTACTGAGTCTTTAAATCTTGCTCTCGTAGCTAGTGGATTATTTGTTTCTCTTTTATATTGTTCCCAAGTACCCTTAACTGCTTGAGAATATCCAAATGAGGAAGAAGGTCTTTTAAAAGGTATTACTTTGAATAATTTAGTTCTTGGAGGTTTTGCAAGCCAATTGAAGTCACTTTCTTTTTTAACAAAAGCTAGCTGCAGATGGATAGGTGCCCCCCATTTTTCATAAGAAGCCTTAGAATGTTTGTACCATAGATATCTTTCTTCAAAGATAGCACAACTATTCTGTGTATTTTTTGGTATTGAAGAACAAGCACTTAAAATTAAAAAAATTAAAATAATTATTACTTTTTTAAAAGGAATCACTAAGTAATTTATACTAAAAATTAATTAAGCTTTCTCCATTTTTCTGGCTCCATAAACTTCCCTTGCCATAGTCCTAATTTATTTTCTTTTGCAAATACTTCATCTGGTACGTATTTTTTAGAATATCTTCTATACGCTATTGCAAAACCGTTTCTTACCATCCACTGATTTAAGTTAGTATTTCCTTTAAAGCAGGTAGCAATATATCTTTTGTATCTATCTTTAGATGATGAAATACATTTTATTTCAGAAGTGTTAATTTTAGTTGTTAATTTTTCTTTTGAAATTCTTCCGCAGCTATAATCTTTATAAAATGTAAAGCCAATCAAAAATGAAATTTTAAAGAACTCTTTTTTACATTGTTGTCTCATTTCTGGGGCATCTATTCCTTCTAATCTAAATTTATAATTATTTATATGAATAGTATCTCCATCAACAACTTTCGGGATGCCAGATATTTCTTCTGCTATAGAATTAGATAGCATAAACAAAAATATAATTATTATACGAATAAACATTTAATTTTGAAGTTTTTTAAAAAATTTAAATATTAAAAAAGCTAACATCACTCCCAAACTATTTGCATACAAATCGTTGAGTTCAAATGCTCGATTAGGAATTAAATGATGTAATAATTCTAAAATTACTGAAATTAAAAATAAAAAAGAAAAACTATTTATAAATTTTTTTTGATTGCTCCGAAATATAAAACCTAAAATACTTAAATAGAAAAAAAATATTAAATGATTAATAGAAGTTCCTATTGGATTTGAGATAAAATCAGGTTGTTTTCCCAAGTTTCCGTATAAAAAATAACCAATTAAACTTCCTGGGAACAAATAAAGAATTAGTAGAATTATAAATGAAAAATAGAATAAATATTTTAAAGCAAAGAAGATAGTGTTTTTCATTTAGATTTTAATATAGTACATAATAACTTAATTAACTTATATGAGTAAACTAATCTTAACAAGACATGGCCAGAGTATCTGGAATGCTGAAAATAGATTTACAGGCTGGGTAGATATTGACCTTTCAGAAAAAGGTAAAGAGGAAGCTAAAAAATCAGGAGAATTAATTAGTGAATTGAATATTAAAATAGATATTAGTTATACCTCTTATCTTAAGAGAGCAATTGAAACGCTTACAATTATCTTAAAAACATTAAATTTATCCATGAAGTTTAATACTGCTTGGGAATTAAATGAAAGACATTACGGATCATTAACAGGTTTAAACAAGGAAGAGACAAAAAAAAAAATTGGTGAAGAACAATTTAAAAAATATAGAAGATCATGGGACGTTGCACCACCTCTCATGGATAAAGATAGTAATTACCTTGAAAACTTTAGCCCTTTAAATGATGGAATTCCAAAAAATAAAATTCCTTTTACCGAGTCTCTAAAACATACTTATGAACGAGTAGTTCCTTTTTATAATTTTGAAATAAAAAAAAATTTGGAAAATGGAAAAAATATTTTGATATCGGCTCATGGAAATTCATTAAGAGCATTGTGTAAATCTCTATTTAAGATTTCAGATATTAAAATTAATGAGCTTGAAATTCCAACAGGGAACCCGTTAATTATTGATTTCGATAATCAATTAAAAATTCAAAAATATTATTATTTAGATAAATCAAGATCTAAAGATATAATTTTTAATCAATAGAACTTAAAGAAGATATTTTTTCAAACATTTCAAAGGTGTTTAAATGATAAAACTTTTGATTACTTTCCAATCCACCAAGATTTTTTTCACTTATCAATTTTTCCCAAACTTCATTCATTGAAAAAATATCTTTATTAAAAGAGAGTAAATGATCATTTTTTATTATTTGTAGGCCAGTAAAAATAAATTGGTTATGTTCATCTTTAGAAATTAAATTATTGTTTAAATTAAAGTCACCCTTGAATGAGTTATCCAAAGATAATTCCTTTTTCACCAGTAATAGACACGGTCTTTTATTTGTGAAAAACTCTTTTTCTAAAGATTGAACTTCTTTAGAATATTTATTACTCCAGAGTGTATCTGGGTTTATTACAAAAAAAGGGTTTTCCTTGAAATCTTTTGTCCCTTTTTTTACTCCACCTCCGGTATCTAGTAATGAGTCTTTTTCATTTGATATTTTGATTTTAACTTCTGATTTTAAATCTGAGATATATTTTTCAATTTGATCGCCAAGGTGATGAATGTTTAAGCTAATTTCTTTTACACCATGATTGATTAGAAGATTAATAGCTCTCTCAAGAAGAGTAATGCCACCTATTTCTAATAATGGTTTTGGTTTTTTATTAGTTAAAGGTTGCATTCTTTTTCCTAACCCTGCAGCCAATATCATTCCATGTCTAATTTTCATAAATTATTTATTTTTTTTAACTTTTGTATTTTTAAATATTTTTTTAACATTAAATTAAAATTTTCAAAGACGGGATTTTTAAGACGTCTCTCGATTAAACGCCAAGTGTAAGGCAAATATTTTAGGTAATTGGGTTTACCGTCTCTTTTGAAAAGTCTTACAAATATACCTAAAATTTTTAGATTTCTTTGTACAGATAATATTTCAAAATCATTTTTTAAATTTTTGTATTGTTCCTTTTTTAATTTAGATTTGGAATAATAAAAATTAAATAATCTTTCTTGTAAATTTGAAGGAAGTTTAATCCTTACATCGTCTATTAATGAAGCTAAATCGTAAAGTGGATTTCCAATTATTGCATCCTGACTATCTATTAAACCAAGTTTATTTTTATTTACCATTATGTTCGATGCATGAAAATCTCTGTGAACAAAAACTGTATTTTTAAAATAAAGTTTTTTATATACTTTAGTTAATTCTTTTTTTAAAATATTTTTAATTTTTTTTTGTTTTGAACTTTTTAAACAGTGCTGCAAATACCAATCAAAAAATAAATCAGATTCTTTATGAAGATTTTTAATCGAATAATTCTGAAAATTAATTTTATATTTTCCAAAATGATAAGTCCGTTTTGGTTTAATATTTTGTAATTTGATAATAATCCTAATCAAATTTTTATAATTTTTAAATTTGCTTTTCTTTTTAATTATAAATTCATAAAACGATTTATTTCCTAAATCTGAAATCTCAATAATGTTGTTGTCGTAGTGATTAGTAATTAACTTTGGTGCATAAATTTTATTTTTTTTTAAAATATTATTAACTACAATGTAAGTAATTAAATTTTTGAATTTTTCTTTTTTTGCTTGAACTATAATTGATGTATGTCGTCCTTTTTGTAATCTATAAAATTCCCTGAATGATGCATCACCTGAAATTTTTTTAAGTTTATAATTCATTTAAAATTTCCCACTTAACTGAGCCAATAAATCTTATCTCTCTCTGATTTTCATTTTTAGCGTAATCTAGATGTATTTCTAACTTATTAGATAATGGAATATCAATAAGTTGTGGCCACTCTATAATCTTAATTGTCTCTTGTTGATCTGAAAAAATACCTAGATGTTTTAATTCGCTTTCATCTTTTATTCTATAAAGATCATAATGCATAATTTTGATATTTTTTAAATCATACTCATAAAGTAGATTAAAAGTAGGACTTAGTACTTCTGTAATCTTTTCTCCATTTTTTTCTTGTAAGTAATTTATCAAATATCTTGAAAAAGTAGTTTTTCCTACACCAATATCACCGATTAAAAATACACAATCATTTTTAGTTAGTTGGTCTGCAACTTTTTTTGATAAAGAATTTAAATGTTCTAAAGATTTAACAATCATTTGCTACTGTTTAGTAGCGGTAAGTATCTGGTTTAAATGGTCCTGATGGTTTCACGCTAATATAATCTGCTTGATCTTTAGACATTTTAGTTAATTTTGCACCAACTTTTTCTAAATGCAACATTGCAACTTTTTCATCTAAGTGTTTTGGTAATACATAAACTTTATTTTCATATTTATCTGAATTATTCCAGAGTTCTATTTGAGCTATGACTTGATTTGTAAATGATGCGCTCATAACAAAACTCGGGTGACCTGTTGCGCATCCAAGATTAACGAGTCTTCCCTCCGCTAATAAGATAATTCTTTTTTTACTTGGTAGCTCTATTTCATGGACCTGAGGTTTTATTTCATCCCATTTATAGTTTTTCAAAGCTTCAACCTGAATTTCGTTATCAAAATGTCCGATGTTACATAAGATAGCTCTATCTTTCATATTTCTCATATGATCTGCAGTTACTATATCTTTGTTTCCGGTGGCAGTTACAACAATATCGGCATCTTTAATTGCATCTTCCATTAAAACTACTTCGTAGCCTTCCATCGCAGCTTGTAGTGCACAAATTGGATCTGTCTCTGTTACCATTACTCTTGCGCCTGCTTGACGCAAAGAAGCTGCGCTACCTTTGCCAACGTCTCCAAAACCTGCAACAACAGCTACTTTCCCAGACATCATAACGTCTGTAGCTCTTTTGATGCCATCAACTAAACTTTCTCTACATCCATATAAATTATCAAATTTTGATTTCGTCACTGAGTCGTTAACATTGAATGCAGGAACCATTAATTGTTTATTTGTTTCCATTTTTTTTAGTGCTAACACTCCAGTAGTGGTTTCTTCTGAAATTCCTTTAACACTCTTTAAAAGATCTTTGTAATCTTTATGCATTAAACCTGTTAAATCTCCTCCATCATCCAAAATCATGTTTGGTTTCCAATCTTTTTTTCCTTCTATTGTTTGCTTTACACACCACCAATACTCCTCTTCGGTTTCACCTTTCCAAGCAAAAACTGGTATACCTGCTTTAGCTATTGCTGCCGCTGCATGATCTTGAGTGGAAAAAATGTTACATGAAGACCATCTCACTTCTGCACCTAGATCAATTAGGGTCTCAATAAGAACTGCAGTTTGAATTGTCATATGCAGGCATCCTAAAATTTTTGCACCTTTCAGAGGCTTTTTTCCTTTATACTCTTTTCTAAGTGCCATTAATCCTGGCATTTCAGACTCGGCTATAGAAATTTCTTTCCTACCAAAATCAGCTAAACTTATATCTTTTACTTTATAATCTTGTCCCATTTTGAGTTTGTTAATATCAACATAAGTCTATCTAATCAAGAAAGAACACTAAGAAAATTTAGGTAGCAATACTTCAACTTGCGCACCTTTAGTATTCAGTCTATTTGACGCCGCTATGGTGCCTTTATGTAGCTCAACAATATTTTTAACAATATTGAGACCTAAGCCAGAATGTTTTCCAAAGCTTTTTGGCCTATTGCTATAGAAACGTTTGAAGATTTTTTGAGGAGAGGTTTCAGAAAAACCTGGGCCTTCATCTTTAATTTTCATTACAAGATTTTTTGTTGTTTCCTCGATACTTATTTCAATTTTTTGATTATTTTGACTGAAAGATATAGAATTGTCTAATAAGTTTGCTATTACCTGTTCTAATCTATTTTCAATTCCTAATATATATTTCCCATTTTTTGAATTTATTTTATCTTTTATCTTAATTTGAATATTCTTATTTTGGTTTTTCAGATCTTGTTTAAAATCTTCTGCTACATTATTGATAATTTCAATTAAATCTATTTTACTCATTTTCTCTCTAGATAAAGAAGCTTCATCTTTGAGCATTTGTGAATAATCAGTAATTAATCTCTCTATTCTTTCAACATCATGATTGATTATCTTTAAAAGTTTTTCACTTTCATCTTTACCAGTTGTTTTATCTAATAATTCTGAAGCACTCTTCAAAGAGGCCAGCGGGTTTCTGATTTCGTGAGCTAAATCATTAGAAAATGTTTCTGCCCTATTGGTTCTATGTTGAAGTTCTTTTGTCATTTCATCAATTGACATAGTGAGTTTTCCAATTTCATCATCTCTCACAAAAACTTTTTTTATATTAATGCTTTCTGAAGATTTCTTCTTAATCGAGTCACTATATTTAACTAATAAACCAATTGGCTTTAAAACATATTTATTTAGAAACATTGAAAAAATTAAAATTACAAGTGCTACTGCAAAAACATTTCTAATAATAAAATCTTTTCTTTCTTTAACTGCGTTAATGATATCATTCGCTTGCTCAGAAACTAAAATATATCCAATGCTGTTATTTTGAAGTTTAACTTCGCTTAACGTCTTTACAAAAAAATCATTTTTATTTATTTCAGATATTGTTAAAGGATTGCCATCGTATTTCTCTAATATTGTATTTAAATTATTTTCAGTTTTTTTATTTGAAGTAGAGGAGGTAAACTCATTTGATGATTTTTTTCCATCAATCGCCTCTTCTATTACTACATCTGATCTTGAAAAAACATTTTGATCTAAATCTAAAATATTTGTATCACCTATTAATTCTCCATTGGAGTCATAGAACTGAACTCTATCTAAACTCTGGAATAAAAATCTTGTAGAAAGTAAAAAAGTTCTTATGCCATTAGAAGTGTAATCTACATTTAGCCTTTCAAGATGATCAACTGTGTTATTAATAATAATTTTATGGTTTATTGCTCTCTTTTTTACAAGATTTGGTTGAATTGCTTTAAGGTAAAATATTGTAAATAATCCTAGTATAGAAAATGTTGTTAAATTAAATAATAAAAACTTTTTTAGTATAGAAGCTGTTTTTTTTGGTTTCATTAACTAACATTCCATCTATACCCGCTTCCATATCTAGTTTCAATTGCCGAAAATTTTTCGTCAACTTTTTTGAACTTTTTTCTTATTCTTTTAACGTGACTGTCTATAGTTCTGTCCTCGATTTCGGTATTTTCTTTATATGCAATATCCATTAAATGGGCTCTTTCTTTAATAACCCCTGGTCTTTTTGCTAATTCCTTAACAATTAGAAATTCTGTAGTGGTTAACTTATCTGGCAAGGGCTTGCCATTCCATTCACATTCTAGCTGAGCTGGATCTAACTTAAGTTTTCCATGGCTAATAATATTCTTTGTATCATCAACAACATTGGATTTTTTTCTGAGTTGTACTCTAATTCTCTCGATGAGCACCTTGGTAGAAAATCCCCCTGACTTTTTCACAAAATCATCTGCTCCAAGTTTTAACCCGAGTAATTCGTCTACTTCTTCATCTTTTGACGTTAAAAATATTATAGGTATTGACATTTTCTTTTTTAATTTTTTTAAAAGTTCTTCTCCATCCATTCTTGGCATTTTGATATCTAAAACAGCTAAGTCTGGAGGATTTCTTGTCAAACCGATCAACGCGGACTCTCCATCTATGTAAGTTTGCACTTTAAAGCCTTCTCGCTCAAGTGCCATACTTATTCCAGTTAGAATATTTCTATCGTCATCTACTAATGCAATTGTATGTGCCATAATTTTATATTCATAATTTTAATGTCAAAATTTAGGCGTTAATGAGCCTCTCCCCAATTATTCCCTGAGTTTACACCTACCTCTAAGGGTATTGAGAATTTGTGGTATTCAGAGCTTGATACTGAAACCATAGCATTTTGAATTAATTTCTTAACATTATTTTCATCTTTTTTTAAACATTCAAATATTAACTCATCGTGTATTTGAAGTAACATTTTTGCTATTTTTTTTTCCTCTAAAATATTATCTATTTTGATCATTGCTAGTCGAATTATATCAGCAGCTGATCCTTGGATAGGAGCGTTAATTGCTGCTCTTTCTTGAAAACTTCGCACACTAAAATTTTTATCATTTATACCTCTCAAATGAATTCTTCTTCCAAAAATATTTGATACGTAACCAAGTTTTCTACAGCTTTTAATTGTAGAGTTCATATAATCCTTTATTTCGGGAAATTTTTTAAAATAAGAATTAATAAATTCTTGAGCCTCTTGATTTGAAACTGATATTTGCTTAGCTAAACCATATTGAGTTATGCCATATATGATACCAAAATTTATTGCCTTTGCTTTCCTTCTTTGATCTTCAGAAATTTTATTAATCGGCGAACCAAAAACTTGGCTGGCAGTTAGTTTGTGGATGTCCTGATTTTGTTTGAATGCTTTTTTTAGCTCTTTAACATCAGCCATATCAGCAAGTATCCTCATCTCTATTTGATTGTAATCAGCAGAAATTAGAACATTATTTTTTTCTGCTATAAAAGCTTTTCTAATTTCTTTTCCGTCTGAAGTTTTAATTGGTATATTTTGTAAGTTTGGATCGCTTGAGGCTAATCTACCAGTGTTAGTCGCTGCTAAGAGAAATGATGTATGAACTCTTTTGGTATCTTTATTAATATGATCTTGAAGTGCATCAGTATAGGTACTTTTAAGTTTAGATACTTGCCTCCACTCTAATATTAAATTAGGAAATTTTTGACCAGTTAAAGCGAGATCCTCTAATATTTTAGCGCTAGTGGCTAAACTACCTTTTTTAGTTTTTTTCAATTTTGCTATTTTTAATTCGTTGTAAATTATTTCACCAAGTTGTTTGGGTGACCCAATATTAAATTCTTTTCCTGAAATTTTAAAAATTTCTTTTTCTATTTTTTCTAATCTTTTTTCAAATTTTTTTGATAGTTCTTTTAAGTAGTTATCATCTACTTTTATTCCATAAGTCTCTAGTTTAGATAATATCTTAATCATTGGTTTTTCAAAAGCTTCATAAATTTGACTAAGCTTTTCGTCTGAAACTCTTTCTGACAAAATTTCATATAGTCTTAAAGTCACATCAGCATCTTCTGCTGCATACTCTGTAGCTTTATCTATATCTACTTCTGAAAATTTTAATTGTTTTTTTCCAGAACCAACCAGGTCTTTGTAAGAAATTGTTTTATGGTTAAGATGTAGTTCCGACAAAGTATCCATATTGTGACGATTATTTCCTGCATCCAAAGTGTAAGAGAGTAACATTGTATCTTCGACAGGGTTTAATTCTACTCCATATTTTTTTAGTATAATGAAATCGTATTTAATATTTTGACCAACTTTTTTTATACTTGGATCTTCCAAAATTGGCTTAAGTTTTTTTACAACTAAATCTTTATTTAAACCTTTTATATTTTTATGACCTACTGGAATGTAAAAAGAAATATTTTCGGCATAACTTAAAGAAATACCAATTAACTCTGCCACCTGAGGATCTAGAGAAGAAGTTTCAGTATCAACTGAAATAATACTTTGTTTATTTAAATCAATTATTAATTTATTTAAGTCATTTTCTTTTATAATTTTTTGATATTGTTTTGTATTTATTTTTGAAGTTTTTGATTTTTTGTCCTGATTAAAATTTTTTTCTCCAGGTTCGCCATAAAAACTAATAGCTTGACTTAATAATCTATTGAATTCCATCTCTCTTAAAAAGTTATAAAGTTTATCTTTATCGATTTTTTTGATTAAAAATTCGTTTGGTTTATTTTTTATTGGGACATCATCCTTTAAAGTTACTAGTTTTTTACTCAATAATGCTTTATCTTTATTAGCAATAAGTGTTTCTCTTCTTTTATTTTGTTTGATTTCAGAAGCATTTTTAAGAAGAGTGTCTAAGTTTTTATATTTATTTATTAGCTCTGCAGCAGTTTTGACTCCTATTCCAGGCACACCTGGAATATTGTCAGAAGAGTCTCCAGCTAAAGATTGAACATCTATCACTTGATTAGGTTTAACCCCAAATTTTTCAAAAACTTCTTTTTCTCCAATAACTTTACTTTTCATTGGATCGAATAATCTAATCTTAGTGGAGACTAGTTGCATTAGGTCTTTATCAGATGAAATTACTGTAACTTTTGCTCCAGATTCAATAATTTTTTTTGCGTAGGTAGCTATTAAATCATCTGCCTCGTAATTAAGAAGTTCTATAGATGGTAGATTAAAAGCTTCAACTGATTTTCTTATGTATTCAAATTGAGGAGCTAAGTCATCTGGTGCTTCAGCACGATTGGCTTTGTATTCAGTATAAATTTCATTTCTAAAATTTTTTCTTGCAGAGTCGAATATTACTGCAAAATGTGTTGGTTTATTTTTAGTATCGTCTGATCTAGCATCCTCTAATAATTTAAAAAGCATAGAACAGAAACCACTAACCGCTCCAGTTGGAAGACCGTCGCTTTTTCTTGAGAGAGGAGGAAGAGCATAATAAGCGCGAAAAATATATCCAGATCCATCTACCAAATAAAAATGATCTGTTTTTTTTATTGAACTCATATATACATATTACATTGAAATCTTGATGAATTATAAAAAAGTATGAATAAATTTGCCCTAGCTGTTGAAAATCTAACAAAGGTTTATTCTAGTCCTAAAACCAAAAAACATAATAAAGCTTTAAACGAATTAAGTTTTGAAGTCAGACAAGGTGAGGTATTTGGATTATTAGGACCGAATGGAGCGGGTAAGACAACATTTTTAAGTATTCTAGGAGGCACAGTAATTAAAACTAGTGGAAGAGTAAATGTATGGGGTTTTGATTTAGATCAAAATCCTCGTCAAGTTAGAGCGTCTGTGGGAATAGTCCCCCAGGAAGTAAACTTAGATGCTTTTTTTAGTCCAAAAAAACTTCTTGAACTTCAGGCCGGACTTTATGGTATTTCTAAAGAGAACCGTATAACTGATTTAATATTAAAGATGGTTTCTCTTCAAGATAAAGCTAATGCATACTCCAGAAGCTTATCGGGCGGCATGAAGAGAAGATTGCTTATAGCAAAGGCTATGGTTCATCAACCTCCAATTTTAATTTTAGATGAGCCTACAGCTGGTGTTGATGTAGAACTTAGAAATAATCTTTGGGAAAATGTGAAAGCTTTAAACAAAGAAGGTGTAACAATAATATTAACCACACACTATCTGATTGAAGCACAAGAAATGTGCGACCGAATAGCTATAATCAATAAAGGAAATTTAGTTGCGCTAGATACCACCGAAAAATTACTAGAGAGAATTAAAACTAAAAAAATAAATTTTAAAGTTAAAAATATTGAATTAAATAAGAATTTAATGATGAAAGATATAAATTTTAAAATAAACTCTAAAAATTCAATATTAGCTACTTATGAAAAAAACTCGCTAGATTTTGGAGAAATAATCAATTATTTAAATGAAAATAATATCAAAATTGAAGATATTTCAACAGAAGATGGTGATTTAGAAGATGTTTTTGTTCAATTAACAAAACACTAGATTTTAACAAAAAAAAAGTTAAATTAATTAAATGGAATTTGTAAAAAGTTTAAAACAAACAAAAATTATTAAATATATATTTATCGCCTTATTGGGCTCCATTCTTTTAGCTATATCATCGAAAATTAAAATACCATTTTACCCAGTCCCAATGACTATGCAAACTTTAATTGTATTGTTAATAGGAATATGCTTTGGGTGGAAACTTGGTGTGGCAACTATTACTTTATATTTGTTTGAAGGTATTATTGGTTTACCAGTGTTTTCAGGAACTCCGGAAAAAGGTGCAGGCATAGTATACTTCACCGGACCAACAATGGGTTATTTGATAGGTTTTGTGGTTGCCGTTTTTTTTGCAGGAAAATTTATTTATGATAATAATTATTTAAAAAATTTTTTAAAATTAATTTTTGCTACAAGCTTTATTTATATATTAGGAATGTTGTGGCTAGGAACTTTAATAGGATGGGATAAACCAATATTCAAATTAGGTGCACAACCTTTTTTGTTAGCAGAGTTATTTAAAATTCTAATTGCGACACTTGCAATAAATCAAATTAGAAAATTTAGAAAATTTATTTAAGTTATCTTGGAGATCTTTTAGAGAGAATTCTTTGCAGCGTTCTTCTGTGCATCTTAAGTCTTCGAGCTGTTTCGGAAACATTTCTATTACATAACTCAAAAACTCGGTGAATATGTTCCCATTTCACTCTATCTGCTGACATTGGATTTTCAGGTGGTTTTGCTTTTGACTCTGGCGATGCTAATAAAGCAGACTCAACATCGTCCGCATCAACTGGTTTAGCTATATAATCGATTGCGCCTTCTTTCACTGCAGCTACAGCCGTAGGTAGATTCCCGTATCCCGTTAACATTACAATTCTGCTATCTTTTTTATTTTTCGAGAGTTCTTTAACAACATCCAATCCATTGCCATCCTCAAGCCTAAGGTCGACCACAGCAAAGGCTGTAGGTGCTGTTTTAGCAATATTAAGACCCTCGGCTACTGATTTAGCCTCTTTAACTTGAAATCCTTTCTTCTCCATGGCTCTTGCAAGCCTACCCCTTAAGGGATCGTCATCATCAAGGATTAATAGCGATTTATCAGCAAAGTCTGCCAATTTTAGCTGCTCTGGGACGTTTTTTTGCGATCTCATAAAAAGTTATATAGGTGCTGTTGACAAAATTTCAACACGACAAAAATGTTTTTTTTCTTTACATAGAGTCAAAAAAACCTTAAACGCGAAATAAATAAGGTTTTTTTTATTAAATTTTTTAAAAAATCTTTGTGTAATTTAACGCGAGGGACACATGAAATGGGAAAATTTAAAACAGTTAACGAACTAGTTAACTCACTACAACCAGATTACCCCGTATATTGTATACGGCTTAACGAGATTAAAAAATCCGTAAAATTTTTTAAAGAAAATTTTCCAGGAAAGATACTCTACGCCGTAAAAACAAATCCAAACGAAAAAATTATTAAACAGATCATTGCTAATGGTATAAATGAATTTGATGTTGCCTCACTAAATGAAATAAAACTTCTTAATAAAATTAAGTCAGATGTGAAGTTACATTTTATGCATACTATCAAAAGTAAAGAGAGTATATCGTCAGCATATTTTAATTACGGAGTTAGAAGTTTTTCTCTAGACAGTAAAGACGAGTTAAGGAAAATTCTAGAGGCTACTAATCAAGCAAAAGATTTAGAGTTGTTTGTAAGAATTGCAATTTCAAATGAGCACGCAGAAATAGATCTTTCAAGAAAATTTGGAGCACTTCCTTCTGAAGCTTTAGGATTAGTAAGATTATGTAAGGAACATTCAAAAAAACTTGGAATAAGTTTCCACGTTGGCTCTCAATGTATGCATAAAATTTCTTACTCAAAAGGAATTCGTGAAATCGGAAATATAATTAAAAAAACAAAAATAGTTCCGAATACAATTAATGTTGGTGGAGGATTCCCTTCTATATATCCAGATCTTAATCCTGAGCCATTAATAAATTATATGGAAGAAATTAAAAAAGAGCTAAGTAACCTGAAGTTAAATAAATTACCAGAAATTATATGTGAACCAGGAAGAGCTCTTGTAGCAGAAAGTGGATCTACAATTGTTAAAGTTATTTTAAGAAAAAAAAATAGCTTGTACATTAATGACGGAACATATGGATCTTTATTTGACGCTGGGGCACCAAACTTTGTTTTGCCATCAAAGATGATTACAAGCGGAAGAATTCAGTCTAAAAAACTAACTGCTTTTAGTTTTTTTGGACCAACTTGTGATGGATTAGATTATATGAAAGGACCTTTTTTGTTACCAAATAATATTAAAGAAGGTGATTATATAGAGTTAGGTCAGTTAGGAGCTTACAGTCTTACTTTCAGAACAAACTTCAACGGTTTTTATTCAAATGATATTCACGAATTAAGTGACAAACCAATTATATCTATGTACGATAATGCTAATGATAAAGTTGGTTCTTTAGTAGCTTAATGAATAAAAAAAATAGTCCGAAAATCGGACACAATAAAAAATCCTTACTTAATTCCCCAGTTGAACACATCGATATCAAGTCTTTTGATGCTCGTAAGATTATTGATGGTATGAGTAAGATGTCTTTCACTTCTAGAGATACAGCTAGAGCGGCAGCTATTTATAATGAAATGCTTGCAGATAAAGATTGTTCGATTTTTTTAACTTTAGCAGGCTCAACTTCAGCAGGTGGATGCATGGATTTATACACTGATTTAGTAAAATATAACATGGTTGATGCTATTGTGGCTACAGGAGCCTCGATTATAGATATGGATTTTTTTGAAGCTCTAGGTTTCAAGCATTATCAGGGATCCCAGTTTCAGGATGATACTGAACTAAGAAACAACTATATTGACAGGATATATGACACTTATATTGATGAAGAGGAGCTTCAAGCATGTGACAAAACTATATGCGATATTGCTAATTCTCTAAAACCTAAATCATATACCTCAAGAGAATTTATTAAAGAACTCGGAAAATATTTAAAAACAAATTCTAAGAAAAAAAACTCATTAATAGAAACTGCTTATGATAGTAATGTTCCTATATTTTGTCCCGCTTTCACAGATAGTTCAGCAGGATTTGGGCTTGTAATGCATCAGGAACAAAATCCAGAAAAGCATATCACTATAGACTCAATAAGAGAGTTCAGAGAAATAACTGAAATTAAACTCAAATCAAAACAATCGGGATTATTAATGGTTGGAGGTGGGGTACCCAAAAATTTTATTCAGGATACAGTGGTTTGCGCGGAGTTATTAGGTAAAAAGGTAGATATGCATAAATACGCTATTCAAATTACTGTGGCAGATACGAGAGATGGTGCTTGTAGTAGTTCTACCTTAAAAGAAGCAAGTTCATGGGGTAAAGTGGATGTGACAAAGGAACAAATGGTGTTTGCTGAAGCTACAAGTGTATTACCCCTAATAGCAAGCGATGCGTTTCATCGTAAACATTGGCAAGCAAGAGAAAAAAGAAATTTTCAAAATTTATTCAATTAAAAAAAAATGAGTAAAACGAAGATAGCATTAGTGCAGATGAAAATGTCGTCTGACCCAAAAAAAAATATTCAAAATGCTGTCGACAAAATTAATTCTGCAGCAAAAAAAGGTGCAAAAGTAATTTGCTTACCAGAGTTATTCATGACAAAATATTTCTGTCAGATTGAAAGTCATAAAAACTTTAATTTCGCTGAGAAAATACCAGGGCCTAGCAGTAACTTATTTTCTGCACTTGCTAGAGAACTGAAAATTATTTTAATTATTTCATTATTTGAGAAGAAGACCTCCGGGCTGTATCACAATAGTAGCATTGTAATTAATGAAAAAGGTAAGCTTTTAGGAAAATACAGAAAAATGCATATCCCTGATGATCCACAATTTTATGAGAAATTTTATTTTGCTCCTGGAGATTTAGGTTTCAAATCTTTTAAGACTTCAAAAGGTAATTTAGGAACTTTAATTTGTTGGGATCAATGGTTTCCTGAGGCAGCAAGATTAACAGCTCTTAAAGGAGCAGAAATTATTTTTTATCCAACCGCTATTGGATGGCATCCAAAAGAAAAAAGGAAATTTGGTAAGTCGCAACTCGAGTCCTGGCTTTCAATTCAAAGGTCTCACGCAATAGCTAATGGTATATATGTTGCTGCAGTAAATAGAGTTGGAATTGAAAAACAAGGTAATAAAAAAATAGAGTTCTGGGGGAATAGTGTAATATTTGATCCAAGTGGTAACGTTGTTAAAAAGGCCAGTTTAAAAGAAAACATTTTAATTTGTGAAATTGATTTCAAAAAAGTAGAGACCTCAAGACAACATTGGCCTTTTTTTAGAGATAGAAGAATAGACTATTATAAAGGACTACTTAAAAATCCAAGAGATGCCTAGAATAACAAAATCTCTTCTCAGGATGCCAGCTGAATGGGAAAGACAACAATCTACATTAATAGGATGGCCTTATAATAAAAATGATTGGCCAGGCAAATTTAAAAATATCCCTAAGATATTTGCTGAAATAATCTCTAAAATTACTAAGTCTCAGGAAGTAAATCTATTAATTAAAAACTTCAATTCTAAGAAGGCAATTAAAAGATTGCTTAGAAAAAATAATGCAAAAGTAAAAAATGTAAAATTTATTATTTGTAAAACAGATAGGGTATGGATGAGAGATACAGGGCCAATATTTATTAAGGATAAAAAAAATCAAAATATTTTATTGAATTGGAAATTTAATGGTTGGGCTAAATATAAAAATTATAGGGCGGATAATAAAGTCAATTTGAGAATAAAAAAACATTACAAAGGAAATATCATCACCCCAAAGTTTAATAAAAAGCCAATAGTTCTCGAGGGGGGAGCGATCGATGTTAACGGAAAAGGTTTACTACTTACAACCAAAGAATGCTTATTAAGTAAAATTCAACAAAGAAATTCTTTCTTAAAAATAAAAAATTATAATCGTATATTCAAAAGATTTTTGGGAGCAAAAAAAGTTATTTGGCTAAATAAAGGAATTGAGGGAGATGATACTCATGGTCATGTTGATGATATTGCAAGATTTGTAAAACATAATAAAGTTTTTCTTGCTTACGAAAATAATAAAAAAGATAAAAATTTCAAAAATCTTGATGAAAACTTTAAAATTTTGAAAAAAATCAAAATTAATTCTTCACAAATTAGAATTAAAAAAATTCCTATGCCTAGACCTATTTATATAAATAAAATAAGAGTTCCAGCATCGTATTTAAACTTTTATATCTTTAATAAATTTGTTTTATTACCTACTTTCAATGACCCTAAAGATAAAATAGTAATCAAAATTTTTAAAAAGGAATTTTATAATAGAAAAATTATTCCAATAGATTGTTCTGAATTAATTTGGGGCTTTGGAGCGATACATTGTTTAACACAACAAGAACCAAAATAAGTTTACCCTTAAAGTAAAATATTCTTAGGAGACCAGCTAATTACTACTGAAGCACCACCTAAATTTTTATCATCTTTAAATATAAGCTTAGCATTTTGTCTCTCTAATAAAGTTTTGCCTAAGAAAGTTCCAAGGCCCAGGCCTGAGTTTGAATTTAATTCTAATGATCTAGATTTTATGTAGGGTTCTCCCAATTTTTCAATAATATCTTTGGGAAATCCTGGCCCATCATCATTTACTATGATTTTTATCTCTTTATCGTTGCTCATCAAAAAAATATTAACTTTACTTTTTGAAAATTTAATCGCATTGCCTATAAAATTTCTTAACCCATAGATCATTTCAGCTGATCTTTGAATATCAATTTTATTTTTATCATTGTCAGAAACTAAAGAAATTTCTTTAGAAGAAGTTTCTTTGAAAGAATTTATGATTTCCTCAAGTAAATTTTCTAATTTCGTTGAGCTAAAAAATTTATCTTCCTCTATTTGTTTTTTTGAAATTCTTTTTAGAATTTCACTACATCTTTTTGATTGACTAATTAACAGATCAATGTCTTTAGATAACTCGTTGTTTTCTCCAATTTCTTTTTTCAATTCTTTAGCAACTACACTTATTGTAGCTAGCGGTGTACCTAGTGAATGTGCTGCTGCTGCTGCTTGCCCCCCTAGGGACTCTAATTCATACTCTTTATAAATTACTTCTTGAAGTTTTTTAAAAGCTTTCTCCGTTTTCTTTTTTTCACCAGAAAAACGTATGCCGAAGTAACTTAAAAATATTAAGCCAATCAATATAGAGATAATAATTCCAATTTTATAAAAATTTGGAAAATGTAACAAATTCATGTCCTCTCCTGGTAAAGGTAAATGAAAAAATGATATGGTAAACAAAAGTAAAGATGTTATTAAACCTAATATTATCGTTGTACCCATACTTAGAAATGTTGAAGAAACAATAGCTGGGATTACTAGTAAGAAAGAGAAAGGATTAAATATTCCTCCTGTCAAATAAAGAAGAGCACTTAATTGCACTAAATCGATAAGAAGGAAAGGAGCAGCATAAAAATCTTTTAATTGATTGATTTTGATCCCAAATTGGAGATACAAGTTTGTGGCTAAGCCCAATGATATGATTAAGTAACTTTCTAAAATTGGAAACGGTAAATTTAAGTAATAAAAAACAATACTAATTGCTAGGATTTGGCCAATAATGGCTATATACCTTAAGATTGTTAATGTATTTTTATCTAAGCTTAAGTTCTCTTTTGTTCGAAAAAGAGTTGAAAAGTTCATTATTTAATTAAATGTCAAGGTTCGTAACATCTAAAGCATTGTTAGTGATAAAATCTTTTCGTGGAGCAACTTCATCACCCATCAAAGTTTCGATCATTTTTTGATCTTCTTTTGATTTATCTTTAGTGCCTTTTGTGTATTGAACTCTTAAAATTGTTCTATTATCTGGATTTAAGGTAGTTTCCCATAATTCCTCGGGATTCATCTCACCTAATCCCTTAAATCTTTGAATTGAAAGTTTTTCTTTCTGATCCTGAATGAAATTTTTAAAGTCTGCGGTTCCTTTTTTAATTTTTTTATCAATTTTAGATGTTTGTAAAATATATTCTTCTAATGATTTCTCATCTTTTATATAAACACTTTTATTTGCTTTTGTTACTTTAAATAGAGGCGGTTGAGCTAAGTAAATATGACCATTTTCAATTAATTGATTAAATGGATAATTATTAAAAAAAGTTAATAGTAACGTTCTTATGTGAGATCCGTCTACATCAGCATCAGTCATTATAACGATTTTATCATATCTTAAATTTTCTAAATTAAAATCTTTTGATCCGGTCCCTAAAGCATTAATTAAAGTAACAATTTCACTTGAAGACATCATCTTTGAAAGTGCTTTGGTTGATTGATCTTCTCCATTTTTCTTTCCATTTACAAAAGTATTTAAGATTTTTCCCCTTAACGGAAGTACAGCTTGGAACTCTCTTACTCTGCCTTGTTTTGCTGAACCACCTGCAGAGTCCCCCTCAACAATAAATAATTCTGTCCCTTCTCTTTTTTGTATCTGACAATCTGCTAACTTACCAGGTAACCCTGATAGTTCAAAAGTTCCTTTACGTCTTACACTATCTCTAGCTTTTCTTGCAACATCTCTTGCCATTGCAGCTTGAGTAATTTTTTCAATAACTGTTTT
This sequence comes from uncultured Pelagibacteraceae bacterium, assembly GCA_902587515.1. GTDB lineage: Bacteria > Pseudomonadota > Alphaproteobacteria > Pelagibacterales > Pelagibacteraceae > Pelagilacustribacter. The sequence goes on along the minus strand of CACILM010000001.1, from coordinate 190,949 downwards.
TGATACTGATGGATTTTGATCGAACCAGGTTGAAACTTTTTCTCCAATAATATTTTCTACAATATTTCTTATCTCCGACGAAACTAATTTGTCTTTAGTCTGAGATGAGAATTTTGGATCTGGCATTTTAATCGATAACACTGCTGTAAGGCCTTCTTTAATGTCTTCTCCAGATAAATTTATTTTATTTTTTTTATTACCATTCCTATCATTTGAATATTTATTGATAACTCTAGTTAAAGCACTTCTAAATCCAAGCAAGTGGGTTCCACCATCTTTCTGAGGAATGTTATTTGTAAAAGGTAAAACTTCTTCAGAATAACCAGCGTTCCATTCGAATGAGCACTCTACTATCACATTGTTCTTTGTAGCTGTAACATAAATTGGTTTTTTGAAGACTTCTTTTTCGTTCTTGTTAACTAAAATAGGCTTTTTATTATTAATATACTTTACAAATTCTGTAATTCCTCCATCATATTTATGATTATATTCTTTGGCTTTTTTTGAGGTATTATCGATCAAATTTATTGAAATTCCTTTATTTAAGAAAGCAAGTTCCCTGATCCTTTTTTCTAGTATATTCGAACTAAATTTTATCGATGAAAATATTTCTTTTGAAGGTAAAAAAGTTATTTTGGTTCCGTTTTTTTTTGTTTTACCAGTTTGTTTCAATGGTTTAATTGAATTCCCATCTTTAAATTTAATCTCATATTCTTTTCCATCTCTATAAATCTTTAATTCTAGCGTCTCAGATAATGCATTAACTACTGAGACACCAACTCCATGCAAACCTCCTGAAACTTTATAAGAGTCATGGTCAAATTTTCCACCAGCGTGTAGCTGGGTCATAATTACTTCTGCGGCAGATATTTTTTCTCCTTTATGGATATCAACAGGAATACCTCTACCATCATCCTCAATCGTAACAGTGTTGTCTGAGTTAATTGTAACTTTTATATTCTTACAATAACCAGCTAAAGCCTCATCAATTGAATTGTCAATTACCTCGAAAACCATATGGTGCAGACCAGATCCATCATCTGTATCACCAATGTACATTCCTGGTCGTTTTCTTACCGCGTCTAGACCTTTGAGGACTTTAATAGAGTCCGCTCCATAGGATCTGTTTGTTTTTAATTCAGAATTTTTAGGCATTATTTTATTTTGAGTAAGTGAATATATCATTTTTTGAAAACAATATAAAACCATCTAAGATCAATATGAGCTAGAATTATTCAATAGCAACAGTTTTGAGGCAAAAAATAAAAAAAAATCTAAAGTAGATGAAAACTAGATTTTCATTGGCATAATAACATAATAACTATTTTTATCAGAAATATCCTCTATTAAAACTGGCGAAACTGAATCTTTTAAATTTATTTTTAACTTTTGATCCTCTACTTCTGAAGCTATATCAATAAGATATTTTGAATTAAAGCTAATATTTAGATTTTCTGAGTTAAACTCAGCACTAATTTTTTCATTTCCATCCCCTGAGTTAGCGCTATTTACTGAAAGCTGAACATTATCTTTATTTATTAAGAGTTTTACACCCTCTTTTCTATCAATCGAGACACTTGCGACTCTCTCTATTGAGTTTATAAAGTCTTTAGATGAAACAATGAGTGTTTTTTGATTGTTGGTTGGTACAACTTTTCTATAATCAGGAAATTTTCCATCAATTACTTTTGAAACTAATTTCATATTTCCTATTGAAAATTTTATTTTGTTCTCACTTAATTGAATAACTAAAGTTTCCGTGGTCTCGGATAACAAAGAACAAAGTTGGTAAACAGTTTTTCTGGGTAAAATTAGTGCAGAAAAATTGTTAATATTTTTAATCTCCACACTACTTGACGATAGCCTATGACTATCAGTAGCCACCCCTGTTAGAAAATTTCTTCCTTGTATTTCTGTTAGGTGAATATATACACCATTTAAATAATGTCTTGTGTCGTCATTAGAAATCGATATCTTTGTTTTATTAAGAAGTTTTAAGAATTTGCCACTATTAAGATTTAATTCTTGACCGTCAAATTCATCTGAAAAAGTTGGAAAATTATCAGTTGGTAAGCAAAGAAGATTAAAGTCTGCATTATCACTTTTTAGACTTAATTTGTTTTCAGATTTCAATTCAAATCTTATCTCTGAGTTTGAAGGAATTTTCCTTAAAATATCATATAGTATTGCTGCAGAGGTAGTAGTGCTTCCTTCTGTTTGAATTTTTACCTCATCAATTTGATCATAAAAAATAATATCTAAATCTGTGGCTACTATTGATAGTTTTTTTTCTTTTAATTGAAGCAAGACATTTGAAAGAATAGGTAATGTATTTTTCTTTTCAACGATACCTTGGACGAAATTTAAAGATTTTAATAATGTGTCTCTTTTGACTTCAAATTGCATTTATTGTTGTTCAAGTAACAAGCTTTGTATCTGATTGATATTTTTTTTCATTTCGTCATCCTGGTCAGCTAAACGTGAAATTGTTTTGACTGCATGAATCACAGTTGTATGGTCTCTATTTGCAAATCTTCTACCTATTTCTGGAAGTGATCTTGATGTCATCTTTTTTGCTAAAAACATTGCGATTTGTCTTGGTCTTGCTAATGGTCTTGATCGTCTTTGTGAGAGCATATCGCTTAATGAAATGTTAAAATAATTTGACACGACATTCTGAATTTTATCTACTGTGATTACTCTTATTTGATTAAATACATCTCTTAAAATATTTTTACAATCAGAAATGTTTAGAATTTTGTTATGCACCCTGCTAAACGCTATTACTCTGTTTAGAACGCCAATTAATTCTCTAATATTAGTTTTAGTTTCACTCGCTATAAAATTAATAACTTCATCACTTAAATTAATATTTTCTTTAAATTGAATTTCTATTTCCTCTATTTTTTTCTTAATTATTTTTGATTTAAGTTCAAGATCAGGAGAATCTATGTCAACTACTAAACCTCCTGATAATCTCGATTTAATTCTATCCTGAACTTTGTCTAATTTCGCGGGAGACCTGTCTGAAGATATTATTATTTGGGAACCTTTATCCATTAAACTATTGAAAGTATGAAAAAATTCTTCCTGTAAACTTTCTTTTCCACTTATAAATTGAATATCATCAATAATGAAAACTGAGGATTTTCTGAAAAAATCTTTAAAATTTACCATATCGTTTTTCTTTATAGATTTAATAAAATGATACATGAACCTTTCGGCTGATATAAACATTACGTTATTCTCATTTTGTAAAGCTAAACCAATAGCATTGAGTAAATGGGTCTTTCCTAGTCCAACACCACCACAAATATAAAGAGGGTTGTATCTTGAAATGTGCTCACAAACCTTTTTCGAGTAGGATAAGGCTATGTCATTGCTTTTGCCCTGTATGAAATTTTCGAAATTTAGGTTTGGATTTAACCTATTATAGTTCAGTATTGAGTCTTTTATTTCAGTAACTTTATTAAGTTCGTTTATTTTTATAAACTCTTGGCTTTGTTTTACTTCATCAATTATTTTAAATTCAATTCTATTTAAGCTTAGTTTAAAACCTTTAACTTGTTCCAGAATTTTGTCTAAATATCTTGAAACTATCCAATCCCTAAAAAACCTAGTGGGTACTCCTAATATTAGATAATCATTGTATTCTTTGACTAAAGATATTTTTTGAAGCCAACTGTTATAAATTTCATTACCAAAGGTTTTTTTAAATGATGTTTGAATATCGTCCCATACAAGTGTTTTTTCTTCTTCTGAAACATAAATATTATTCTTTTTTGTATTAATTTTATCCATTTGGTATTTTCTTAAAGAGAATCCTTTAAACTCTTTTTAAAAATTTTTTGCAACTATGTAGAGGTTGTAATTAAAAATAAAATTCTATTTAGGTTGTACGACTATCGTCAAAATAGAATTATTTTTCTTAAAAAAATTTGTAAAAATTTTAAATACTATATTTTGTTTATTACAACTTAATGTAGTTAAAATTAAAAATTATAATCAACTTTTAATTGTTTTATAAAATTAAATTTTTTTTGATACTCTAGAGATTTTTCTAGAAATTGTTTTTTTGTTAATAATGCCGGTTTTAGCAACCTGCATTAGAATTGATTGAAATTTTGGAAAATATTTTTTTGCTTTTTCCTTTTCTTTTGATTTAAGAAAGCTTTCCATATTTTTAACGGCGTTTTTATACTTACTTTTTCTTATCCTATTGACTGCGGTTTGTTTTTTTACTCTTCTCACTCGCCTAATAGCTGATTTTGTGTTTGGCATTTTTTAGGATTGTATATATGGCCAAATAATTACGGTCAACTTTATTATTTTTGACATTTTTTGCAAAAAAATGTTGCTCGATTGGATATTAATGTTCTAATTATTCTGAGGTTGCAATCTACATTAGAACAATTCTGATTTTCTCTACCGTAAACCTTAAAATGTTGTTGAAAGACCCCTTTTTTTCCATTTTCACTAGAAAAATCTTTGATTGTTGATCCGCCAAGTTTTATCGAATTTTTTAAAATTTTCTTCGAAAATTTGATAATTCTTTCTATTTCAAAATTTTTAAGTTTAGCAGCTTTACGAGATGGTTTTATCCTAGAAAGGAACAAAATTTCGTTTACGTAAATGTTTCCTAAACCAGATACACATTTTTGATCCATTAGAATATTCTTGATTGATCTTTCTCTTCCAACTAGATATTTTTTGAGATACGAAAAATTCCAATTTTTTTCAAGAGGCTCTGGTCCTAAATGTGTAAGATGTTGTGATTTTGTTATTTGGTTTGAACTATATATCTTGATGAAACCAAATTTTCTGACATCATTATAAATTAATTTATGCTTTTTATTTAAAATAAATATTACTCTATCGTGTTTCCGATCTTTTTTATAATCTAAAAAATAATAGAAGCTTGTTTTAAATTTATTGTCTTTATTATCCGTAAAAAAAAATTTTCCTGTCATTCCAAGGTGTACTAACATTTTGTAAGTCTTTCCTATTTCAAATATCAGAAATTTTGATTTTCTTTTGATTTTTGTGATTTTTTTTCCTTTTAATTTTGATATTCCATTTTTATCTACTTTATATCTTAGATTAGCATCGTTGATTTTTACTTTTTTGATAATCAAATTTAGTATATTCCTCTCTAAGGACCTTTTAACAACTTCAACTTCAGGTAATTCTGGCATATAATTCTAATATGAAAAGTACTATTCAAGATAAAAATAAATTAGTCAATTCTGTATTTTCAGAAGTTCATAAAAAATATGATTTAATGAATGATATAATGTCACTGGGGATACACAGAGCTTGGAAAGAAAAATTTATTGATTGGATGAATCCTCAGCCTGAAACAAAATTAATTGATGTTGCTTCAGGAACTGGAGATATAGCAAAACTATTTTCAAAAAAAACAAAAAAAATAGGACAAATTACTTGTATTGAGCCTAATTCTCAGATGTTAAATCAAGGTAAAAAAAGATTAAAAAAATACAACAATATCAAATGGATAAAAGCCCCAGCTGAAAAAATTCCAACCAAAGATAATACTTTCGACTATTACTCTATAAGTTATGGAATAAGAAATGTTTCGGATATTAATAATGTTTTAAAAGAAGCCTTAAGAGTATTAAAGCCAGGGGGTCGTTTTATGTGCTTAGAATTTTCAAAAATTGATAATGAGTTGTTAAAATATCTTTACAAGCAATATTCAAAAACTATTCCATTCATAGGTAAATTGATAGTTGGTTCAAATAAACCTTATGAATATTTAATTGAAAGTATTGATAAATTTTACAATCAAGAAGAATTAGCTAAATTAATTAAAGATAACGGTTTTTCCAATGTAGAATATAGAAATGTTTCTAATGGAATATCAGCAATTCACTCAGGTTGGAAAATTTAGATGTTAAAAAGGGTTTTTAAATTGTTCCAAATAGCCAGAAAATTTTCTACCTCTGGAGCAGTTACGACAATAAATGAAATACATCAATTACCAACAATTATAAATTTATTTTTTAATTTCATTTCGATTGGTGCAAGCTCAAATCTGCAGGATAATCAAAAATCCTCTGGTGATAAACTTTGTGTTGCCCTTCAAGGAATGGGAACGACCTTTATAAAATTAGGTCAGTTTTTAGCTACAAGGCCTGATATTATCGGCGAGGAACTCGCAAAATCTCTTGAAAAATTACAGGACAAAGTTCCTGCTTTTGATTTACACGATGCAAAAAAAATAATTAAAAAAGAAATTGGAGAGAACTATTTTAAAGATATTCAGGAATTAAGTGAGCCTATAGCTGCAGCATCTATAGCCCAAGTACATCTAGCTAAAATTAAACATGAAGAACAGGAAAAACAAGTTGCGATCAAAATATTAAGACCTGATATAGAAAAATTGTTTAATGAAGAATTAGATGCTTTAATGTTGTTTGCTTATATAGTTGAAAATACTATTACAAAAGCAAAGAGATTAAAATTAGTTGAAGTTGTGCATTTGTTAAGAGAAATAACAAATATAGAAATGGATTTAAGATTTGAAGCTGCTGCAGCCAATGAACTTTATGAAAATACCAAAAATGACCAAGGATTTATTGTTCCAAAAATTTATTGGAACTATACAACTAAAAAAATATTAACGTTGGATAAAGTCGAAGGTGTTTCTATACGTGAAATTCAAAAAATTAATGATCTAGAAATAGATCTTAAGAAACTAGCGGAAAACTTAATACAATCATTTTTAACACAAGCAGTAAGAGATGGATTTTTTCATGGTGATATGCATCAAGGAAATTTATTTGTAGATTCTAAAGGAAATATAATCCCAGTTGATTTTGGTATTATGGGACGCTTAGATAAAAATAATAGAAAATTTTTAGCTGAAATTTTATATGGTTTTATTAAAAGAGATTACGTTAAGGTTGCTGAAGTCCATTTTCAAGCTGGCCTTGTCCCTAAGGGCGCCTCAAAAGAAGAATTTGCTCAGGCCTTAAGATCTGTAGGAGAGCCTATTTTTGGACAGTCTATCAAAGACATTTCAGGTGGAAATCTGTTGGCTCAACTATTTGAGATCACAGAGAAGTTTAATATGCCTACTCAGCCCCCGCTTCTTTTGTTACAAAAAACAATGGTAGTAGTTGAAGGAGTTGCAAGAAGACTTTATCCTGAAACAAATATTTGGGAGGTATCTAGACCGGTCTTAGAAGATTGGCTAAAAAATGTTAAGAGTCCAAAATCCACAATAGACACAGCAATCAATACTTCATCTGAAATTTTAAAAAGAATACCGGATCTTCCAGAATTAATGGATAGAGCTGATTATGCTCTTAAGTTAATGGCTGATGGAAATTTAAATTTAGCTATTGGAACAAATAAAAATTTAGAATTAGAACAAATGAAGATTAAAAACTTTAGAAATAATATAGTTATTAGTTTTTTTGGTGTTGTAATTGTCTTTCTATTAGTATTTTAATTACATATGACTTTAAAAAATAAAAAGATCTTAATAATCATTGGTGGAGGTATTGCAGCCTATAAATCTTTAGATTTGATAAGATTGCTTAAAAAAAATGACAATGAGGTTAAAGTTATATTAACTAAAAGTGGTAAAGAATTCGTCACTCCTCTATCTATTTCTACTTTAACGAAAAGTAAGACTTTTGAGAATATTTTTGACAAGGAATCTGAGATGGAAATAGATCATATTTCATTGTCTAGATGGGCCGACTTAATAATTATATTGCCTGCAACTGCAAACTTTATGACAAAGTTAAGCCTTGGAAAAGCGGAAGATTTAGCAACTACAGTAATTTTAGCGTCAAATAAAGATATTTTATTAGTTCCTGCTATGAATGTGAGAATGTGGATGCACAAAGCAACACAACAAAATGTAAAAATTTTAAAGGATTATGGTTATTTTTTTGTAGGACCAGAAAAAGGTGAAATGGCCTGTGGAGAATATGGTGAGGGCAAAATGTCGAGTCCAAGGCAAATTTACTCTTTTATTAAAAAATATTTTAATAAAAAAAATATTATCAAAAGTAAAAATCTAAAAGCCTTAGTAACAGCTGGACCAACAAGGGAGTACTTAGATCCAGTTAGGTATATTTCAAATGAGTCAAGTGGTAAGCAAGGATTTGAAATAGCTGAAGCATTAAGCAGGTTAGGTATAAAGACAACTTTAATTACAGGACCCTCACACCTTTCTTCTAGTAAAGATATTAAAACAAAAAAAATAATCACAGCAGATGAGATGTTTGAAGAGGTAAAAAAATGTTTGCCAGTAGATATTGCGATATGTACAGCTGCTGTAGCAGACTTTAAGCCAATTAAAAAAAGCAAGATCAAAATTAAAAAAGAAAATATAAATTTTAAATCGATTGGATTAGAGAGAAATAGAGACATCTTAGAATTTCTTGGCAAGAACAATAAACATAGGCCAAGCTTAGTAATCGGATTTGCAGCAGAAACCCAAAATTTAAATAGAAATGCATTTTCTAAATTAAGACAAAAAAATTGTGATCTAATAGTTGTTAATGATGTTTCTAAAAAAGATAGCGGACTTAATTCAGATTATAATAGAGTTTCGATAATTAGTAATTCAGGAGAAACAAAAGTAATAAAAAAAAATAAAAAAAGTTTTATCGCAAATGTAATTGCAGAAATAGTCTTAGATAAACTCTTAATTAATGACAGAAGTTTTAATTAAAAGACTATCAAAAAATATCGAGCTTCCTAAATACGAGACTAAAGGTTCATCAGGAATGGATCTTTCAGCTAATGTTGAAAAACAAATAAAAATTGAGCCAGGAAAAACATCAATAATTCCAACTGGTATATCAGTGTCTATACCCAAAAATTTTGAAATACAAATTAGACCAAGATCAGGATTGGCTGCTAAAAGTCAGATATCAGTCCTTAATTCACCAGGTACAATAGACGCCGATTATAGAGGTGAATTAAAAGTGATATTAATAAACTTGAGTAATAAGACTTTTATTGTTGAGAGAGGCGCACGCATCGCTCAAATGGTATTGTGTCCTATAGTTAAAGCTAAGTTTAAGGAAGTAGATAGTCTAGATGATTCAGATAGAGGAACTAGTGGCTTTGGATCTACTGGATTGAAATAGTATATGCAATTAGGATTAAAAGATTTTAAAAGGTTTGAAAAACAAATAATTCTTAAAAATGTTGGAGTAGCTGGACAAAAAAAAATACTTAATGCTAAAGTATTAATAATTGGTATTGGAGGTTTGGGTTGCCCACTTTTAACTTACTTAGCGACATCTGGAGTAGGAACCATAGGAATTGCAGATCCAGATAAAATTGAAATTAGTAATTTAAATAGACAGACGTTATTTACCACTAACGATATAGGTAAATATAAAGTTGACCAGGCTAAATATAGTATTAATAGAATAAATAATAAAATTAGAATTAAAATTTTTAAAAAAAAGATAATTTCAAAGAATATTAAATCAACAATCAAAGATTTTGATATAATTTGTGATGGAACAGATAATTTTGAGACAAGATACTTAATTAATGATGAATGTAAAAAAATGAAAAAAGTACTTATCTCTGCTGCAATCAGTAAATTTGATGGTCACTTATACAAATTTGACTTTAAAAAGAAAGTATCTTGCTACAGATGTTTTATGCCAGATATGCCTATATTGGAAAGAAATTGTGAAACAGATGGAATTTTCTCCCCAGTTGCAGGAATTTTGGGATCACTACAAGCAAATGAAGTTTTAAAAACAATTCTGGGTTTTAAGAATAGTTTAGATAATCAAATGATGATTTTTGACTCAATTAAGATAAATTTAAGAAAAGTAAAATTATCATTCAACCCTCATTGTAAAAATAGATGTTAAAAATTAGTTTCATTATTTTTATTTTTTATTTTTTATTCCAAAATCTTTTTGCAAATGAATATTTTTTAACGTTGAGAAACGATAAAGTAAACCTTAGACAGGGGCCATCTTTTGAATACCCTATTAAGTTATTTTATAACAAAAAATTTTTACCTGTTCTAATACAAGATGAATTTGAAAATTTTCGAAAAATAAGAGATCATGAAAATAATACTGGCTGGATTCATATTTCACAATTGTCAAAAAAAAAAGCAGCCATTACAATTGAAGACGACGTATTAATTTTTAATAAACCATCTATTTATTCTATGCCTTTTGCAATTCTTAAAAAAGGTAGGTTATGCAAAATTCAAAAGTGTAAAGATGATTGGTGTAAGATTAGTGTAGAGGAATATAAAGGTTGGATTAAAAAAGATATTTTGTGGGGTTTATTATAAACTATTTCTTGTATTTAGTTGTCCAGATTTTATCTAGCACAAAGTACCAAACCGCGTTAGCAATCGGTTCAACTATTGCATCAGTTAAAGCGATCATGAAAGATACATTAGAAATTAGCATTAAAACTGTTATGGCAATTAAAAAGTGACCAATCGTATAAATTAAGGTTCTTAAAAGAGATCCTTTGTTGCTTTGATAAATATCTTTTACAGTAAGATAAATTCCTTTATTGAACTCTGCCATTTTTAAACGGGTTTTCTAAAACGCACGCCACAAGATGTATCCTATCTTGTTCACCTCCATTAAAGAAATTATGATATTTCGTATTATTTGTAATAGTAGCTGATCCGTCGGCTGGCATGTGCTTGCAAACATCTTCAATCACCATTCTACAACCTTTGTTCGTTATTATTGGAATATGAAGTCTTGGTTCTGGATCTCTGTGCCAGCTGAGAGTAGATCTAGGTTCTTTTAACAATATTCTAACTCTTCCAAGCTTAAAATGTTTTTTTAAAGTATTATAAACTTCCTCAAAATATGTATTTTTAAACTCGGGAACTATTTCAGTATATTTTGACTCATCAATAGCTTTGTCTCTCTCGACTTCTTTACCTTTTTCATCAGGTATAGTCCAGTAAGTGCCTCTTACATTGTGACCTTCGGTAGAATTTTTATCACCTGGAATTTGATTTATAGAAATAGCTCCAAAATTTTTAATACCTAGAGTGTTGAATTTCTTTTTTTTTAATACAATGTTTAAGTCAGCTTTTAATTTAACAATATCAAATTTCAAATTTGGAACTTTAAAAAAATCGTCTTTGATATTTTGATTTAATTTTTCTAAGTTTTGTGTTTTAACAATTTCCATATTAATTCAACTTCTTTAAGTTAACTCTATCTGCGTTCATTATTTTTGTCCAAACTTTAATAAAATCTTTAATAAATTTTTCTTTATTGTCGTCTTGTGCGTAAATCTCTGCGTAGGATCTAAGAATAGAGTTGGATCCTAGCACTAAATCAGCCCTAGAGGCTGTAAATTTAACTTTGTTAGTTTTACGGTCAACTATATCGTATGAATTTTTTCCTGTTGGTTTCCAAGTATATTTCATATCAACTAAATTTATAAAAAAGTCATTTGAAAGTTCTCCAACTTTTTCAGTCATTACACCTTTGTCTTTGGCACTCGAATGATTTGTTCCCAGAACTCTCATACCTCCTACTAAACAAGTCATTTCTTGTGCAGTTAATCCCATCAAAGAAGCTCTCTCCAATAGAAGTTCTTCGGGCATTACTGAATAATCTGCTTTAAAATAGTTTCTAAAACCATCATGGTGAGGTTCAAGCCATTTGAAGCTTTTAATTTCAGTTTGATCTTGTGATGCATCACCTCTTCCAGGGTTAAATGGGACTTTTGCTTTAGAGCCAGCTTTTTTAATGGCTTTTTCAAGACCTACATTTCCTGCTAAAACTATAGTATCAGCAATTGATGCTCCAGTCTTCTTAGCGATACCTTCAAGCACTTTTAAAACTCTAGAGAGTTTTTTTGGCTCGTTTGCTTCCCATTTATTCATTGGCTCTAAACGAATTCTTGCTCCATTAGCTCCACCTCTTTTATCGGTTCTTCTATATGTTCTTGCGCTATCCCAAGCAGTAGCAATTAAATCACTAGAATTTAATTTTGACGAAGAAATCATTTTCTTTACTTTCTCCACATTATATTTCTTTTTAGGCTTTGGAACATTACCTTGCCAATATAAATCTTCTTTAGGAGCCCAAGGTCCAATATAGTTTTCTTTATTTCCCATTGTTCTATGAGTTAACTTAAACCATGCTCGTGCAAAAGAATCCTCAAAAAATTTAGGATCTTTAAAAAATCTTTCTGAAATTTTTCTATACTCTGGATCCATTGCCATTGCCATATCTGCATCAGTAAACATTAATCTAGCTTTTTTATTCGGATCTCCTAAGTCTCTTGGTTTTTTTTCCTCTTCAAGATTAATTGGTTCCCACTGCCAAGCGCCTGCAGGACTTTTTTTACTTTCCCACTCATAGTTAAGTAAAAGGTCTAAATATTGATGATCCCATTTATCAGGATTTGTTGTCCAAGCTCCTTCGAGACCAGATGTAATTTGATTAACTCCAGTACCATTTTCCTGGTTCCAACCAAAACCTTGTTCGTGAATATCAGCTCCGGCAGGTTCTGGTCCTAAATTGTCAGGATTACCATTACCATGCGCTCTTCCAATAGAGTGACCTCCAACTGTGAGTGCTGCAGTCTCAACATCATTCATTCCCATTCTTCCAAAAGTTTCCCGAACATCCATCGCAGTTCTTACTGGATCTGGTTTCCCCTCAACACCTTGAGGATTCACGTAAACTAATTGAAAATGAGAAGCTGCAAGAGGCGCTTCTAATGACGATCTATCTTGCGGATCTCCGTATCTGTTAACTGCTAATGGAACTGTTTCTTTACCCCAGTAAACATCTTTTTCAGGCTCCCAAATATCTTCTCTACCAAATGAAAAACCGAAAGTTTTAAATCCAGCATGCTCATAAGCCATAGTGCCGGCTAGAACCATTAAATCTGACCAACTTAACCTGTTACCGTATTTTTTTTTAATCGGCCATAATAGACGCCTAGCTTTATCTAAATTTGTGTTGTCAGGCCAAGAGTCTTGGGGTGAGAATCTATGAGATCCAACATTAGGTCTTCCGTCAAATTCTCTATAAGTGCCTACCTGGTGCCAAGTTAGTCTCACCATTAATCCACTGTAAGTTCCAAGATCTGCTGGCCACCACTCTTGGCTGTCTGTCATTAGCTTTAATAAATCTTTTTTTAAAGCTTTAAAATTTAATTTTTTAACTTCCTTTTTATAATCATATCCCGGAAGAGGATTTGTCTTTGTATCATGTTGATGTAAAATATCTAAATTTATACTATTAGGCCAAAGTCTGGCAGTATTTGACTCTCCAGCTTTAGTAACGCCACCGTGCATGACTGGACATTTACCATTATTACTTTTTTTATAATCTACACTCATAACACTAGTTTATAATTATTCTAAAGTGAAAAACAAGCGACAAACTGTCAATTTTTCAAATTTATAAATACCTCAACATTCTTAATTTTTTTACCATTTGGTGCTTTTGGAATTTTTTGAATGATTACATCATTCGCATCGATGTCTATTAATTCTGAAGTATCGCTATCATAAAAATGGTGGTGATTTGAAACATTAGTATCAAAATAAGTTTTGTTTCCTCTTACTTCAACTTCACTTAAATGTCCGGCTGTTTTAAATGCGTGGACGGTATTATAAATTGTAGCTAGCGCAATTTTAGAAGCCGATTTTTTAGTCAAAAGTTTGTTTAGACTTTCAACTGTAAAATGGAAAGTTTTTTCTCTTTCAAATAAAAATCTAGCTATTTCAACTCTTTGTTTAGTCGGTCTTAACCCGGAAGATCTTAATTTTTTTAAAATGTCTATTTTTTTCACGTTTTAGTTCGCTTTTTGATCTACTTTATAATCATTCTAAAAACAAAATATATATGAAACTTTTGCTAAATCAAGTAAAACAATTCTGAGTCATGCAAAAAAATAGTTACAATTACGATGAGCTAATTTCGTGTGGAGAGGGAAAATTATTTGGCGAGGGAAATGCTAAGCTGCCACTACCTCCAATGTTGATGTTTGATAGAATTACAGAAATAAAAAAAGATACAGGTGAATTTAAAAAAGGTTTTATTAAAGCGGAGCTTGATATCAAAGACAACCTATGGTTTTTTGATTGTCATTTTAAAAAAGACCCAGTTATGCCAGGTTGTCTTGGCCTTGATGCTATGTGGCAACTAGTTGGGTTCTATTTAGGTTGGATTGGTGAACCAGGAAAAGGTAGAGCTTTAGGTGTAAATTCTGTAAAATTCACTGGTGAAGTTTTAAAAAATATTAAAATCGCGACTTATGAAATAAATATGAAAAGAGTTTTAAAAAAAGAGGGGACTGCTGTTGGTTTAGCAAATGGGATTCTGAGTGCTGATGATAAAATAATTTACACAGCTGAAAATTTAAAAGTAGGACTATTTAAATCATGAAAAGAGTAGTAGTTACTGGATTAGGTGTAGTTTCTTGTTTGGGAAATAATCAAGAAGAAGTTTATAAATCATTGTTGAATGCAAGATCAGGAATAACATTTGCTGAAGAATACAAAGAATACAATTTAAAAAGTCATGTTCATGGTAAACCAAATATCAAATTGGAAGATCACGTAGATAGAAAATTCATTAGATTTATGGGTCCAGGGTCTGCTTATAATTATATTTCGATGAATGAAGCAGTTAAAGACTCTGGGCTAGGAGAGAAGGATGTGAGCAACATATCGACTGGAATGATTATGGGATCAGGTGGTCCTTCAATAGAAAACGTGATATTAGCGGCAGACAAAACAAGAGAAAAAAGTCCGAAAAGAATGGGACCATTTGTAGTTCCAAGAACGATGTCGAGTACAGCTTCAGCAACTCTTGCAGTGCCTTTTAAAATTAAAGGAGTTAACTATACTATTAGTTCTGCATGTGCAACTAGTGGGCATTGCATCGGTAACGCAATGGAATTAATTCAACTGGGGAAACAAAAAATTATTTTTGCAGGTGGCAGTGATGAAGTTCATTTCGCAATGACTGCCATGTTCGATGCCATGACTGCTTTATCTTCAAAATATAATGATACCCCTGAAAAAGCTTCAAGGCCATATGATAAAACTCGAGATGGTTTCGTTATCTCAGGTGGTGGTGGAGTTTTGGTTTTGGAGGAATATGAGCATGCTAAATCAAGAGGTGCAAAAATATATGCAGAGTTAACTGGCTATGGAGCCACATCAGATGGTTATGATATGGTTGCTCCGTCAGGTGAAGGTGCGGTTAGATGCATGAAGATGGCTTTGAACTCAGCAAAAAATAAAATTGATTACATTAATACTCACGGTACTTCTACGCCTGTTGGAGACATAACTGAATTAAAAGCTGTAGGAGAAGTTTTCAAAGATTACAAACCAAAAATTAGCTCGACAAAATCTCTTGCAGGTCACTCTCTGGGAGCTACCTCAGTCCACGAGGCTATTTATAGTTTAATTATGATGAAAAATAATTTTATAGCTGCTTCTGCTAATATAAATGATATGGACGAAGAGGCAAAAAAATATCCAATTGTGACCACGGTCGAAAAAGAAGTAAGTTTAAATTCTATAATGTCAAATAGTTTTGGTTTCGGAGGAACGAACGCTACTTTAGTTTTTGAAAAGGTATAATTATGAATTTAATGAAAGGAAAAAAAGGCTTAATAATGGGTGTTGCTAATGAACGTTCTATAGCTTGGGGTATATCTCAAAAACTCTCAGAAGCTGGTGCAGAATTAGCATTTACTTATTTAGGTGATGCATTAAAAAAAAGAGTGATTCCATTGGCAGAAAAATTAAACTCTAAAGTTACTTTTAGTTGTGATGTAGAACAAAAAAATGACGTGACTAAAATGTTTGCGGAAATAAAAGAGAAATGGGGAAATATAGATTTTGTTGTTCATGCTGTAGCTTTTTCGGATAAGTCCGAGTTATCAGGAGAGTATTTAAACACTTCAAGAGACAACTTTTTAAGAAGTATGCTTATTTCATGTTTCTCCTTCACAGAAGTTTCAAAAGAGGCATCTAAAATTATGAGAGAAAATGGAAGTTTGTTAACGTTAACTTATGAGTCTAGTAAAGCAATTCCTAATTACAATGTAATGGGTGTTTGTAAATCAGCCTTAGAAGCTAGTGTAAAATATTTAGCTAGAGATTTAGGACAAAAGAAAATTCGTGTTAATGCAATTAGTGCGGGACCTATAAAAACTTTAGCTGCCTCTGCTATAGGTGATGCCAAGTTTTTATATAAATGGAATGAAGATCATTCCTTTTTAAAAAGAAATGTTGATATTAATGATGTAGGTAATTCAGCTTTATATTTATTAAGTGATCTTGCTGCAGGAGTAACTGGAGAAATACATTACGTCGATGCCGGATACAATAAAGTAGGAATGCCAGATCCAAAAAATATTACTTAAAAATTCTGACAGTTTTTATAGTCTTCTCAACAAATAAATTGGTAAAACTTTGTAAATAATTTTTTGAGGCAATACTTACCATATAATCTAAATCCTTGATTTTTTTGTGATAATTTTCTAAAAATTTTTCGAATCTCTGTAAATTATGAGACTCCCAATAATTTATATGTATTTGCGTAGCTTGAATACCAAAAGGTAAGAATATTTCTTTATAGAAAAGTTGCGGAATAAAAAGTAACTCATATTTAAAATAAGGAAAAAGTCCATATCCATCGATAATGATTTTTATTCCATCTTCTTTTAAGGCTTTTAAAGTGTTTTTATCATAATTATGATTAGGAGCAAAAAAACTTCTGATTGGAATTTTTCTTTTTGTGAATTCCAAAGAACCAGTTTTTATTTTTTTTAATTGGTCAGAATAATCTAAGCCATAAAATTCAGAGTTACCTCCATAGTTAAATATATCTTTTTTGTAAGATTTTTGAGTATACAAATGATGACAACCGTGCATTGCGATTTCCCAACCTTTGTTTTTCCAACTGATCACTCTTTCCCAAAATTTATCATTCCTAGGATATTTCAGAAGTTCTGGATCTCTATTAATTGGTATAACTCCTAAAAGAGGTTTTATTTTATACTTATCAAATAACAATTCACATTTGTCCATGTAATCCCAACGCATATTTTCAGAAATGTCATCCATCCTTATAAGTAACCCGGTATACTTTGAAAAAAGATTTTTGTAATAATTAAGCATTTGATAATTATAAAATATATTTTGAAAATTTAAAGTATTAGATCAGAGTTAAGGATATCGTAGCTTTGTATTTGATGAGATGCACGACTATACAAATCTCTTGGCCTAGAAAAAATTAGAAGTTTGCTTTTTAAATAGGCAAAATCTTCATTTTCCAAAGAGTACTTAGATATTAAGAGTACTTTAAAAGTTTTGCCTATCATATTTAAGATTTCATTATAGTTTGACTTAAAAATTTTAGTATTTGAGATGTATAGAATTTTAAAGACATTAAAACCCTTTTTTTTTATTTTTGTACCTATTATAAAAATATTTTCACCTGAATCATTTTTCAAAAAAATTTTATGATATATTTCGTCATGATAATTTTTGAATATAAGTTTTGTTTTTTTATCTAAGTTTGAAATTATTTCAGTTTCATTATTTAAGATTTTAAATTTATTTTTTTTTAGATTAAAAATGCTTAAAGCAAAAATGAAATGCTCTACTACAAAAAATTTTTTAAATCCAAGTTTTAATAAAAGTCCCTTCAAAGATTGAATTGGAGTAAAAGCTGTTAGCGAAATATCTTTATTTAAAAGATCTGATATTAAATAATACGAATACAATCTAAAAGATTTTACTACAATCCAGCTATGAATATTACAAAAAAGTAATTTTTCATTTTCTTCAGTTCTTATTGAATAATAAGTACCCACAAATCCAACTATTTTTCTATTTTTTTTATTCAACATTATTTTACCAACAGGAAACTTTTCGTTTCCAGATAAGTAAAGTAATTTTATTATTTGATTAATTGGTTTAAGATCTTGTTCCTCTATAAATTTTGTTACACTTTTGAAAAAAGTATCATTCAAATAAACATCTTTGATTTCCAGTATTTTGGAAGCTCTTTGATTTAATTGATCTATTTTTTTTATATTTATTTTTTCTCTCAATACTGAATGAGTATAATTATACCTGTTTCATTGATAGTTTAACTTTTCCTCTATCGAAACCAACAACCTTAACTGAAACTTCGTCGCCCTCTTTGACCACATCGTTAACTTTTGCAACTCTTTTAGCGGCTAATTCAGATATATGCACTAGACCATCTTGTTTTCCTAAAAAATTAACAAAGGCTCCAAATTCCATAATTTTTACAACTTTACCTTTATAAATTTTACCCATCTCTGGTTTAGCAACTAAATTTTTAATAAATTCAATTGCTTTATTTCTTGAGTTTTCGTCTGAAGCTGCAATAGTTACTTCACCTGTATCTTTTACATCAACTTTTGCTCCAGAAGTTTCGACTATTTCTCTAATTGTTGCTCCACCTTTACCTATAACTGTTGCTATATCTTTTTTATCTACTGTTATCGTTTCCATTTTTGGTGTGTGTTTTGAAAACTCTTTTCTTGAAGTTTTAATAGCTTTGTTCATTTCACCTAAAATATGTTCTCTTCCAATTTTTGCTTGCTCTAAAGCTTTTTGCATTATTTCAAAAGTAATACCCGTAATTTTAATATCCATCTGAAGTGAGGTAATTCCATTTTTTGTGCCAGCAACTTTAAAATCCATATCTCCTAGATGGTCTTCGTCCCCTAAAATGTCAGAAAGAACAGAAAAGTCTTCACCCTCTTTAATCAACCCCATAGCAATTCCAGCAACTGGCTCCTTTATAGGTACTCCTGCATCCATTAACGATAAGGAGGTTCCACACACTGTTGCCATTGACGAAGATCCATTCGACTCTGTTATTTCTGAAACTACTCTCAATGTATATGGAAAGTTTTCTTTTTTTGGTAATGTTGAATTTATTGCTCTCCAAGCAAGTTTTCCATGGCCAATTTCTCTTCTACCAGTACCTATTCTTCCACATTCTCCAACAGAAAATGGAGGAAAATTGTAGTGCAACATAAAGTTTGATCTTTGCATACCCTCTAGACTTTCTAATCTTTGTTCATCATCCGACATTCCTAGTGTAGTAACTACAAGAGCCTGGGTTTCTCCTCTTGTAAATAAAGCAGATCCATGCGTTCTTGGTAATACACCTACTTCACATTTAATCTGTCTAACATCTGCTAAACCTCTTCCATCAATTCTTTTCTTTTCTTTTAAAATTGCTGTTCTAACAATATCTTTTTCTAAAGATTTTAACTGGCTCATTACATGGTTTTCTGTGACAGTTTCGTCCTCTACAAACATTTCTTTACATTGTGTCTCAATTTCTGAAATAGCTGTAGATCTTTTTTTTTTATCAATTTCTTTAAAAGCACTTCTTAAATCATTTTCAAATTTTTCAGCTATCTTCTTTTTAATTTTTGAGTGATCTACCTCATCTACTTCCCATTTTGTCTTTCCAGCTTTTTTTGCTAGTTTTTCAATTGCTTCAATAATTGGTACAAAATTTTCATGCCCAAATTTTACTGCATCTAACATAATCTTTTCAGATAATCCTGATGTTTCTGACTCTACCATCAGAACTGCATCTTTAGTTCCAGCAACAACCAAGTCTAACTCGGACTCTTTTAATTCTTCTACTGATGGATTTAATAAGTACTTTCCATTTTTATATCCAACTCTACTTGCCGCTATCGGACCTAAAAAAGGTAATCCTGATATAGCTAAAGCTGCAGAAGATGCAACAATTGATAAAATGTCTGGCTGGTTTTCACTGTCGTAAGATAAAACTGTTGGAAGCACTTGAACTTCATTCATAAAACCAGAGGGAAATAAAGGTCTAATAGGTCTATCTATTAATCTCGATATTAATGTTTCAGCCTCTGTAGGTCTAGCTTCTCTTTTAAAATATCCTCCAGGTATTTTACCAGCTGCATAGTACTTTTCTTGATAATTTACTGACAGGGGAAAATAGTCTTGACCTTCGGCAACTTTTTTAGCTCCTACTGCAGTTGCGATTACTACTGTCTCACCTAATGTAGCAATTATAGCACCATCTGCTTGCCTTGCTACTCTACCTGTCTCTAGAGTTAATTTCTTACCATTAACTTCTAACTCTTCCTTATGTATCTTAAACATTATTTCCTTAAATTTAGTTGTTTTATTACTTTTTGGTAAGACGCAGAATTTTTCTTTTTTAAGTAAGAAAGTAGCCTTTTCCTTTTATTTACTGATTTTGTCAAACCTAAAGTTGAGTGTTTATCTTTTTTAAATTTTTTAAAATGATCTGATAGCTTTGTGATTTTATCTGTTAACAAACCAATTTGTATTTCTGTTGAACCTACATCTTTTCCATGTAAAGCCAGAGATTTAATTGTATCTTTTTTTTTCTTTATCATTATCTCTATTTTTCTTTATAATTTTCTCAATCTTTTCAGCATATTCAAAAGAGTTATCTTCTACAAATGTGAGCTTAGGAAGAAACTTTATATCAAGCCTTTTAGATAGCGCTTTTCTAACAAGATGAGAGTACTCCGTCAAGATTTTTACAGTTTCTTTTGTATCTACTCCCCCTAAAGGAATTACGTAAACTCTAGCTGTTTTAAGATCAGCGGTCATTCTAACTTCAGTAACTGTTGTAAGTTTGGAATTGAATGAGGGAATTTTTGCCTCATTTCTTATAAATAGTTCCCCTAAATTCTGTTTGACCAATTCACCAACTCTTAGTTGTCTCTGAGAAAAAGGCCTATTTGTTGTTTGATTTACCATTATATTGATCTTTGTATTTTCTCTGATAAAAACGATTCGATTATATCTTTTTCTTTAAAATCTATAAAATCTTTTATGCTTACACCGCATTCTAGTCCTGTTCCTACTTCTTTGACTTGGTTTTTTTCTCTGAATAGAGTTGATATTTCACCGCTATAAACAACTACACCATCTCTAATTATCCTAGCTTTTGATTTTGATTTAATTTCGCCAGTTAACACCTTGGATCCAGCAATTTTTCCTGCACTAGATACTTTAAATATTTTTTGAATCTCAGCTGTCCCTAATATTGTTTCTTTAATTTCAGGCTCTAAAAGACCTGAAAGAGATTTTTCAATATAATCTAATGCTTCATAAATAATATTAAAATATTTAATATCAATTTTTTGATCTTCTGCTAATTTTTTTGCTTCTCTATTTGGTTTAACATTAAATCCAATTAAAATAGCATTCGAAGCTTTAGCTAGTGATACATCCGTTTCGTTAATCATGCCGATATCAGATAAAATTATTTTAGCTTCTACTTCTTTATGTTCAATTTTATTGATAGCCATTTTAAGTGCCTCACTTGAGCCATGTACATCTGATTTTATTACAATATTAAGTTCATCTTTATTTTTGGCTGTATCGAATAGAGTAGTTTTGTCTTTTGCTGAAAGATTATTTTTTGTATTATCAGTTTTCTTAAATTCAGCCATTTTTTTTGCCTCTTCTTCATCTTTTGTAACCACAAATTCTGCACCAGCAAAAGCTGAGTCGTTCATTCCTAGTATTTCTACAGGTGTTGAAGGGAAAGCCTCATTAATTGTTTTTCCTTCATGGTTAATCATTGCTCTAATTTTTCCCCAGGTATCGCCACAAATAAAATAATCTCCTCTTCTTAATTTTCCATTACTTATCAAAATAGTGGAAACTGGACCTTTTCCTTTATCTATTTTAGACTCGATGACAACACCTCGTGCTTTATCTGTAAAAGATGCTTTAAGGTCAAGAATCTCGGATTGAAGTAAAATACTTTCTTTTAGTTTGTCTAAGTTTATTTTTTTAACAGCCGACACTTCAACAAATAGCGTGTCTCCGCTAAGATCCTCAGCTATTAACTCATATTGCATCATATCGTTTTTAATTTTACTTATATTTTTTTCAGGTAAATCACATTTATTTATCGCAACAATAATTGGGACATTTGCTGCTTTTGCATGTTTTATTGCTTCAACAGTTTGTGGTTTTATTCCATCATCTGCAGCTACTACTAAAACAACAATGTCTGTAATTTTGGAACCTCTTGCCCGCATCTCTGTAAATGCAGCATGACCTGGTGTATCTATAAAAGTAATAATTTTATTATTATTTGTCTTTACTTGGTATGCGCCTATATGTTGGGTTATACCACCAAACTCTCCTGATACCACATCAGCATCTCTTAATGCGTCTAATAATGAAGTCTTTCCATGATCAACGTGGCCCATGATAGTAACGACTGGTGGCCTTTCTTTAACCTCTCCTTTCAAATTTTTTTGTAACTTTATTGTCTCGAAAGAGGGTTTTTCCTCTAAAATGGCTTTATGACCAAATTCTTTTACGATGTACTCTGCAGTATCTTTGTCAATGTTATGATTAATTGTAGCAACTACTTTCATATTGAATAAAAATTTAATTATCTCACTAGACTTCTCTGCCATCCGATTTGATAGTTCTTGAATAGTAATTTGCTCCGGGATTTTGACTTCTTTAATAACTTTTTTAAATTCTTTTTTTTCGTCACCTTCGGGTTTGATTTTTTTTTCTTTCAATCTTGCTCGTCTCACTGATGCTAAACTTCTCTGTTTTATGTCGATTTCTTCAACGTTTAACGCCCGTGAGACAGTCAATTTAAAATCTCTTTTATCAACTGGATTTTTCAATTTAAGTTTACTTTTTCCCCCTGGTTTATTGTCTTTTTTTATAAATTCTTTTGTAGCTTGTTGTTCAATAAATTTTCTTTCAAAGTTTTTTCTCTTCAAATCTGGATTAAAATTTACGTTAGTTGCTGAACCAAATTTACTTTGATTTTTATTGCCTCTAAATGGTTTTTTTTTCTCTACTGAAAAAGATTTTTTACCTGAGGAGTGAATATTGCTTGTATCAATTTTCTTTTTTAAATTAGAAGAAATCGTGAGTGTTTTTTTTTTATCTTTAACCATAACATTATTTGTAAACTATCTCTCTTGCTGCCATTATTAAATCATCAGCTTCTTTTCTTGATAGGGAGAATTCTTCTAAATATCCCTCAACTCTAATTTTTTTACCTTTTATTTCATCAAAGCCACCAATAAGTTCATCAGATGATAAGTCTGCAAAATCATTTAGTTTTTTAATATTCTTCTGACCTAAAATAACCAGCATACCTTGAGTCATTCCCTTGAGATTGATAAGTTTTTCATCAACACCTAATTTTTTTAATTTAAGTGCAACTGCTTCTTTTTCTTTAACTAAAGTTTCTTTTGACCTGCTAATTAATTCGGATGCAGTTTCTTCATCAATTGCATCAATCTTAGAAATATCCTCAGATTTTGATTGTGCAATTTCATCAACAGAAGTAAATCCTTCTGATACTAAAAGCTGTCCTAAAGTCTCATCTACTTCTAAATTTTTAATCAAGGCCTCTGTTCTTTCCTTGAATTCATTTTGTCTTCTCTCTGAGTCCTCTTTATCAGTTAAAATATCAATTTCATAATTAGTTAACTTAGATGCTAAACGAACATTTTGGCCTCTTCTTCCTATAGCCTTACTAAGATTTTCCTCAGTCAAAATTATATCTATTCTTTTATTATCTTGATCTATCAATACTTTTTGAATTTCTGCAGGAGATAAAGACTCAGAAATTAAAGTAGGCAAGTCTTCTGTCCATTTGATTATGTCAATTTTTTCTCCATGAAGTTCGTTAACTATTGTTTGAACTCTGCTGCCTCTCATACCTACACAGGCACCAACAGGATCAATTGAAGCATCTTGTGAATAGACACAAATTTTTGCTCTACTTCCAGGATCTCTTGCAACAGATTTTATCTCGATTGTTCCTTCATAAATCTCAGGAACTTCTTGAAAAAATAGTTTTGCAAGAAATTGAGGGTGAGCTCGTGAAAGAAATATTTGATGACCTTTTAATTCTTTTTTAACTTCATAACAATATGCTTTTACCCTATCGCCTGTTTTCAAAATCTCTCTAGGTATCAGCTCATCTTTTTTGATAACACCTTCTGCTTTTCCTAAATCAATGATTACATTTCCATATTCTAATCTTTTTATAATTCCACTTAAAATTTGACCTTGTTTGTCTATAAAGTCTTCGTACTGTCTATTTTTTTCTGCCTCTCTGACTCTGCTGCTAATAACTTGCTTAGCGCTTTGAGCTGCAATACGACCGAAATCTATTTGGGGAAGCTCCTCGTAAACTTTTTCACCCAATTTAAGATTACTGCTGTCACGTGAAATTTTTTTTGCTTGATCCATGGTTATTTCTCTCGCTGCATCCTCAACTTTTTCAACAACCTCAAGAACTTTATGAATTTTTATTTCACCACTTTCTCTATTAATTACCACTTCAATATTGTTATCATTTCCAAATTTTGTTAATGCAGCTTTTTGAATAGCACTTTCCATTGACCCAATAACTAGCTCTTTATCAATTGACTTTTCATTGGCTACTGCTTCAACTATTCTTAAAAGTTCAAGTTTATCTAAACCTCTATTCAACATTTTTTAAAACTCCTAAAAAAAAATGGGCAAGTGCCCATTTTGTATTTTCAATAATTTATTTCTTTAATAAAAGAAAATTAAGGTTTTTTCAAGATTACAATTTGAATAAGTTTGCTTTATCTGTTTTTTCCCAAGAAAATTCACCTTTATTTGTTGGTTTTCTTCCAAAGTGACCATATGCTGATGTGACCTGGTAGATGGGATTGTTAAGTTTTAACATCTCCCTTATGCCCCTTGGAGATAAATCGAAATTTTCATTAATTATTTTCTTTACCTTATCTACTTTACCTTCATCTCCTTCAGCTAATTTAATAAATACAGAAAGAGGTTTAGAAACTCCAATAGCGTAGGCAAGCTGTATTAAACATTTTTCAGAAACTCCAGACGATACAATATTCTTAGCTAAATATCTTGAAGCATAGGCTGCGGATCTGTCTACTTTTGTAGGATCTTTTCCTGAAAACGCGCCACCTCCATGAGGTGCTGCTCCTCCGTAAGTATCAACTATTATTTTTCTTCCTGTCAGACCTGTATCCCCATCTGGCCCTCCGATTATAAATTGTCCAGTTGGATTTATATAAATTTCCTTTTGATTTAAATCTTTTAGATACTTTTCAGGAATAGATTTTTTAATATATGGAATAATTAATTCTTTTACTTGATCTTGATTTAAGTCTTTAGAATGTTGAGTAGAAATTACAACAGAAGTAACTTTAACTGGTTTATCATCATCATATAACATTGTAACCTGACTTTTCGAATCTGGTTCTATTCCTTTTAAGGATCCACTTTTTCTATCTTCTGCCATCAATCTTAAAACCTTATGGGAATAATGAATCGGAGCAGGCATTAAATCTTCTGTTTCTTTACAAGCATAACCAAACATAATGCCTTGGTCTCCTGCACCTTCATCTTTATTTTCCTTAGAGTCCACACCCATCGCTATATCTGAGGATTGTTCATGCAAATGAGTTTCTATATTTGCAGTTTTCCAACTAAAACCTTCTTGATCATAACCGATGTCCTTTATGCAATTTCTTACTTTATCGATAAGTTCATCTTGATCTAATTTAGGACCTCGAGTCTCTCCTGCTAAGACAACCTTGTTTGTTGTTGCTAATGTTTCACACGCAACCCTAGATACAGGATCTTTTGAAAGATAGGTATCTACAACCATGTCAGAGATTCTGTCACACACTTTATCTGGATGACCTTCGGAAACCGACTCGCTAGTGAATAAGTAATTTTTAGTTGCCATTATTTTTTTTATAAAAAAGAAAGATTGAAATATATGTAAATAAAAGA
Source organism: uncultured Pelagibacteraceae bacterium (assembly GCA_902587515.1). Lineage (GTDB taxonomy): Bacteria > Pseudomonadota > Alphaproteobacteria > Pelagibacterales > Pelagibacteraceae > Pelagilacustribacter. The sequence goes on along the minus strand of CACILM010000001.1, from coordinate 165,091 downwards.
ATAAAAAATATCAAATCATTTTTATTTTTATTTTTATTTTTTATTAATGGTACCTTAAGCTGAATATAGCCTGCTTCGTTAGGATTAAGTTTTTTTACAATTTCCCCTTTATTATTTATAATAGCACTGATCCCTTTATTTGCGGATCTTACTAAAAATGTATTGTGTTCTATGGCTCTAAAAATACTTTTAGTAAAATGCTGATAAGGTCCGATCGACTTTCCAAACCAACCGTCTTCAGAGATATTAACAATTAGATTAGTATCTTTTTTAGATGATTGTATTAAATCTGCAAAAATAATTTCGTAACAAATGAGTGGTAAAATATTTAATTCTTCAACTTTCAGATTATTTTTATATTCACCTTTTAAAAATGATCCGTATCCTTCAGTTATTTTTTTTAAACCAATCTTTTTCAAAATATTTTCAAAGGGTAAGAATTCACCAAAAGGGACTAGTTTTTGTTTTTTATATTCCTGAATAATTTCCATATTATTATTAACTATTACTAAGCTATTATAAAATCCGTTTTTTTCCTCATCCAATCGATTAACACCAAATAAAATGAAATGATCTTTTTTAAAATTTTTTGCAAATATTTTTTTTAAACCTTGTAATTCTTTATAACTATATCCGCTAAAAACCCCCTCTGGCCACACATATAAAGTTTTTTTATCTTTAAATGGGTCGCTATATCTTATCAATTTTTCTAGTCTATTGTTTATCTTACTTTGGTCAAGGCCATACTCTAGTGGAAAATTTGGAGAAATAATTTTTATATTAAATTTATTTTCGAAGTTTTTAATTTCTTTCTTATTAAGATTAATTGAATAATTTCCAAAAAGATAAAACAAAAACAATATTAGAATCAAAATTAAAAATGCGTAAATTTTTTTGACGACTTTCAAGTTTAAAAAGATAATAGCAGGGATCATGTATACTGTTATTATTATAAGGTTAAAAGCAAAGAGACCTAATTTATTTAAAATTTGAATTATTTCAATATTCCAAGAAAAACTGTAAGCCCAAAAGTTCCAAGGAAAACCAGATAAAATAAAATTTCTTATGTAATCAGAGATAGCAAGACTTGATGATAAAAGAATTATTGATTGAAAATTTAGATTTAAATATGGGCCAACCAAAAGGGTAATTACTGAAATAAATAAGCTTAAGAATAAAGGTATGAAAATAAGACCAAATGGGATTAAAATTTTAAAATTTTCATCAAATGTTAGAGAGTTAGTAATCCAATGTATGCCGCTTAAATAAAATCCAAAACCAAATGCCGAACCAAATATAAATAAATTTTTTCTAAACGGCTTTTTTCTATAAATACTTTTTGATCTTTTTTTTATATAAACAATTAAATAAAAAAAAATTGGAAGAATTAAAAAGTTTATAAAAAATAAATTAAAAGGTTGAAAAGATAAAGTTGATAGAGCTCCTATTGAAAATGGTAAAAAATATAAAGTAAAAAAACGATTGTCTAGGTATCTTGTTGTCATTTAGTTTATACACAGGAGAAATTTTTTTTCAATTTTATTCATATTATTAAAGTCTTTAATACTTTTATGATCATAACCGAAAAGGTGAGCTAGTCCATGTATCCAAAGTTTGTTAAATTCATGTTTAAATTTATTTTTATTATTCTTATTTTTAATTTTATTCAAATTTATAATTATATCTCCTAGATAAATTTCTTTTTCTTTTTTAAGTTTATTAATTAAATTTTTTTTTCTGTAAAAAGGAAATGATAAAACATCCGTAGTTTTATTTTTTTTTCTAAATTTTTTATTTAATCTTTTAATTTCTTCATTACCAGAAAGTAAAAGTGTGCAATAAATATTTTTTTTTTTATATTTTTTAAAATTTCTATTTAGTTTTTTAATTCTTTTTTGAATAAATTCGTTTGGATTGCTTAAATAATGTTTCCAATTTTTATTGTTTGAAATTGTATTAATCTTTATCATCAGTGCTTTTTTTAAGGTAAGCCCTAATAATTTTTGAAACTAAAGGATGTCTGACAACATCTTTATGATCAAATTCAATTATTTCAATCTCTTTAATATTTTTTAATATATTTTTTGATTTTACTAGACCAGATTGTGATTTATTTATTAAATCTATCTGAGAAGGGTCGCCATTAACAACAAGCTTAGAGTTTTCTCCAATTCTAGTTAAAAACATTTTAATTTGCGTTTCAGTTGCATTTTGAGCCTCATCCAATATCGCAAAACAATTTTTTAGAGTTCTTCCTCTCATAAATGCTAATGGAGCTATCTCTATCTCTCCTGTTTCAATTTTTTTTTCTATTTTTTCTGCCCCAAATAATTCATAAAGAGCATCATATAATGGTCTTAAATATGGATCTACTTTCTCTTTCATGTCTCCTGGCAAAAAACCTAATTTCTCTCCTGCCTCCACTGCTGGTCTAGATAAAATAACTCTTTCAATTTTCTTTTCCATTAACAATGTCACTCCTACAGAAACAGCCAAAAAGCTTTTTCCAGTTCCAGCTGGTCCGAGGGACATTACAATATCTTTTTCTTTTAAAGCTTTAATATAGTTAGACTGTTTTTCAGACCTTGCTATCACTGACTTTCTGGGTGTTTTAATTAATTGTTTAAAGGATTTTACGTTTGTATCATCCATTTCTAAATTTTTTTTTACTGACAAAAATATATCCTCCTTTTCAATAATTTTTGTTAAAAAATACTTATTAATCAAAAATTTTATAGCTTCACAAAATATATTTATATTTTCTTGATCACCCTTACAAGTAATTGAATTTCCCCTAAAAAAAATATTAGTTGAAGTAAGTTTTGCCAAATCTTTTAAATTTTGATCGAATTGGCCCACTATAGACATCAAAGTCTCATTATCTGTGATTTGAAGATTAATTGTTTTACTGTCAATTTTTTTGACAATTAAATTATTATCTAGCTTGCTAATTTCTGACATATTTAAGCTGCAAAATTTTTTTTATTAAAATTTTTTTTTGTACCAAATAAAGTACTTTGGTTCCCATCAATTATTTTAATTTCTTCAATCTTTCCAATCAGATTTTCGTGACTTTTTACAATTACTGAATTTGAAAATTCATCTCGTCCAAAAAATTCATTATTTTTACCCACTTTATTTTCAAATAACACGAGCGATTTTTTGTTTATTAGATTTTTTTTGTACTTCATTTTTATTTCTCTAGCAACTTTTTGAAATACAGTAAGTCTTTTTTTCAATATGGTTTCATCTGTTTTTTGTAACTTTGCAGCTGGTGTCCCAGGCCTAGCGCTATATATAAAAGAATAAGTGTTTATAAACTCTACTTCTTTTAAAAGTTTCAAGGTGGCATTAAAATCATCTTCTGTTTCTCCTGGATATCCAATTATAAAATCACTAGAAAATTCTATTTCAGGTTTTGCTTTTCTCAATTTATTGATTAATTCTAAATAATCTTCAACATTATGTTTTCTATTCATATTTTTTAGAATTTTGTCCGAACCACTTTGTACCGGCAAATGAATAAGAGGCATTAGTTTTTTTAAGGATTGATGCGCTTCAATTAAATCTGGATTAAAATCTATGGGGTGTGATGTTGTATATCGAATTCTTTTCAATTCTTTAATTTTTGAAATTTCAAAAATTAAATCTGATAAATTTTTACCTTTGAAATTATAAGCATTTACATTTTGGCCAAGCAAAGTGATTTCTTTAGATCCATTATTAACAAGCTCATAACATTCTCTTACTATTTCTTCGATAGATCGTGAAAATTCTTGGCCTCTGGTATAAGGTACTACACAAAACTTACAAAACTTATCACAACCCTCTTGAATCGTTAAAAATGACGAAGTTTTGTTACTAGTATTTTTAATTGAATTTAAAGTATCGAATTTTTCTATAACATCAAAGTTAGTTGAATTTACTTTCTTTTGGTTTTTTTCTATTTTGATAATAGTTTCATTAAATTGATGATAAGATTGTGGACCGATCACTGCATCAATATACCTTTCTCTATTTAATAAAATTTCTCCCTCAGCCTGGGCAACGCAGCCGGCTACTACTACTATTGGTTTTTTCTTGTTTCTAAATTCTTTTTTTATTCTACCAACATCATGATATACTTTTTCTGTTGCTTTTTCTCTAATGTGACAAGTATTTAAAACATAACAATCTGTTTCGCTTAAATTCGTAGTTCTTTTATAATTAATTTTTTTTGCAACGTCATAAATACGGTTACTATCGTATTCATTCATTTGACAGCCAAATGTTTTTATAAAAATTTTTTTTTCCAAATTATTTTTTTATTTTGGAGCCATAAAGCTCAAGTTTGTGATCTACAAGATTATATCCTAACTTTTTTGCAATTTTTTTTTGAAGTTCCTCAATATCTTTATCAACAAACTCAACTATTTCCCCACTATTAATATCGATTAAATGATTGTGATCGTCGTTAATTTCATAACGAGCCTTACCAGCTTTGAAATCATGTTTAACTAAAATACCTGCTTCTTCAAAAAGTTTTACGGTTCTATAAACAGTAGCTATACTTATTTTGTCATCTAAATCAGAAACTCTTTTATGAAGCTCATCCACATCTGGATGATCTTTTGATCCATAGACTGCTTTAGACTCTGATAGCACTTTTGCGATAACCTTTCTTTGATCGGTTAATCGAACACCTTTCTGTTTACACTTTTCCTCAATTATACTCATATAGCAATTTAACTAAAATATATGGGCTTAATCAATTTTTTTTCTATTAATTTTTTGTCAAATAATTTTTCAATATTTTCTTGATTAAATTGCTTTAAATCACTGTTTTTAAAACCATAAAGCTTTACTTTTTTTGAAATTTCAAGTCCTTTTGCAGCAGCTAAAGCTATTCTTATTCCTGAAAAGCTCCCCGGTCCTTGATTGACAATTACACTAAAACTTTCATTAACCTGGGCTTTATATTTATTTAAGAATATCAAAATTTCAGAAACAAGATTATCACTTCTTTTTTTTTTATTGTCAAAAATATGGACAAAAAAATCTTTATTTATTCTTAAACCTAATTTATCATCCTTGCCAATGCAGTTAATTATTAAAAAATTATTAATCATAATAATATTTATTATATCTTTTGATATCAATCAATCAAAGTCAATTGCTGAAATAAAATATAATTTTGAAGATTTTGGTTTAATTTCAATAATGTATCATAGATTTGATGAAAGCAAATATCCATCTACAAACATACAGATGGAAGTATTTAAAAAACAATTAGATATTATCGAAAATGAGGGTATAAAATTTATTCACCCAAAAGATTTTAAGAAAAGTCTTTATGAAAATAAAAAAGATAGAAAAATTTTATTTACTGTTGATGATGGGTTACTTTCATTTTATAAAAATGCTTGGCCGATCTTAAAAGAAAAAGAAATACCCTTTATCTTGTTTGTAAATACTAGAGAAGTTGGTTCTTTCAATTATATGACTTGGGAGCAAATTCTTGAACTACACAATTCTAAAAATGTTGAAATTGGTAATCATAGCCATTCTCACGAATATCTTGTCGACGAAAATCCTGATTTTATTAAAAAAGATATCTTGAAATCAATTGAAATTTTTAGAAATAAGTTAGGAAAAAATTCTGATTTTTTTTCGTATCCTTTTGGAGAATATAGTTTGGATTTCAAGAAGATTATAAAGGACTTGGGCTTTTCATATGCATTTGGTCAACACTCTGGTGTTATTGATGAAACTAAAGATCTTTTTGAATTACCTAGGTTTCCGATCAATGAAAAATATGGAGAAATCAAAAGATTTAATACTTTAATGAAAACGCTGCCGTTAAAATACAAAAGTATTTCACCTGAAGATAGATATCTATTACAAGCAAAAAATCCACCAAAAGTAATTATAGAATTTCACAAAGATATAAAAAATCTCAAACAAATTAATTGTTTCTCAAATGAGGGAAATAAATGGAGAAATTCTAAAATATTTTTTGTTGAAGACAATACACTAGAAATTGAAATAGCTGAAAAATTTGTAGGTGAACGTGGTAGAATTAATTGTTCCCTTAAAGAGAGTAATGGCTTCTGGAGATGGCTAGGTGTACAATATGTAGTCAGTGAAAGATAAGTTAAGAATTTAACTCTATCTGTTTGACAGAGTTTACTAACCTCACTGGCTCAAAGTCTGATAATCTATTTTGAGTTATAATTTGATTAAGTATTTTTGTGTATTCAGATCCCGTTTGAGCATAATTTTTCAAGGTATCTGTAAGTGCTAAACCAGTGATGCTTTTATTTTTTTTTCTAAGTTGATTTCTTTTTTCTCTAAATTTTGAGTAGCTCTTATGAGTATTTAAATTATTTTTATAAGCTTTTACAGAAGCTCTTAGAATAGGAAATTTTAAAATTTTATGTTTTTTATCCCCATCTCTTTTTAGTGGAGCTATTCCTTGTCCATCCCATGTCCATTGTCCAAAAATCGCATTCCCTTCCAAAGCAAATCTAGATGTACCCCATCCACTTTCTTTTGCTGCTTGTGCAAGCGCTATTGAAACAGGTATCATGTCCATTCTAAACATTAATTCCTCAAGATCACTTTTTTTAACTTTGTATTCTAAAAGTTTTTGTCTTAACCATTGTTTTTCAGTATCAGTTGTAAACTTTTTTTCAATTAATGTTTTAAGCTTTTCTCTATCATCAAGTATTTTTTCATTTTCAGCTACGATTAAAGGCAAAACAATTTTAATAAATGTTTCTTTTTTCAGTTGTACACTTTGTAAATTATCTAAGTCTCTTGGAAACTGTGTAAAGTAAATAGGTTTAACTAATTTTTCGTTTCTCACGGTTCTAAGATCGTAGTCAACATCTTTAAACAATTGTATAACTGTCTCAGTTTTTAGGTTTAAATCAGGTAAAATTACTTCCGCAACATTATTTCTTTTTACTTTGAGCTCAGGTTTTTTTGCTTCCTTTTTTATTTTTGGTTCAGGTTTTTTAGTTTCTTTTTTTATTTTCGGTTCAGGCTTTTTAGTTTCTTTTTTTATTTTCGGCTCAGGTTTTTTAGTTTCTATTTTTTTGCTTGAGAAATCATAATTTTTGTAAGCGTTATATCCAGAATAAATAACAGTAGTTACTCCAACAATTACAAAGAAACCTATAATTACATTTCTTGCACTTTTTTGATCAATTTGTTGATTATAAATTGAATTAAATACATCAGTGAAAAGATTGCCAAAAAAGTTTTTAACTGTTGTTCCTAATTTAGGTAAAACATTTAAAAAATTTATACCAGCGGATCCAGCACCCTTCCACAAATTGTTTACACTGTGATTAAATTTTCTAGATGTATCATACTTATAGTTTTCAACTCTTCTAAAAAATCTATTCTTATCTCTAATTTTTTCTTCTTTGTAATCAATAATACTTGATTTGAATTTTGTTACAGGTTTTACAAAATTTTCTTTAAAAAAACTTGTTTTAAACTCTTTTGGAATAATGATCTTATTTTTTTTTAAAATTAATTCTATTTGACCAGTTGTTAAATTTTTTCTATTTTTAGTATAGTCCTGTATCTCTTTTACATTATAGATGTAAGCTAATTCTAATAATTTATCTCTATAACTTAATTTTTTTTTCATAATTTAATTTGCTTCTACAGAGTTTACCTCTTTGACATAATGTTTCAAAAGATTTTGAACTCCTTGTTTCAAAGTCATAAGGGAACTTGGACAACCAGAACAACTTCCTTGTAATTCAACTTTCACAACTCCATTTTCAAAAGATTTAAACTTTATATCACCGCCATCTCTGGCTACTGCCGGCCTAATTTTAGTGTCCAAAACATCGATTATTTTTTTTACGGTTTCATCTTTCTGATCTTTGATAATATTAGATTTTAAGTTCTCTTTTAAAATTGGCTCATCATTTTTTTCAAAGTAGTGATTTAAATGTGAAATTACCATTGGTTTGAGTTCATTCCATGTAACATCATCAGTTTTTTTTACTGATAAAAAATTCTTAGATAAAAGGACTAACTCAACACCTTTAAATTCTAGAAGTTCTTTAACAAACTTATTGTCTAAATCTTTAGACTTCTCTTTTTGGAACTCTTCAGTCCCAATAGCTGAAATAACTTTCTCTGAGAGAAATTTAAGTGAGTTAGGATTCGGTGTAGATTCAATTTGTATCATGGGAAATTTATATTATATCAATCCCACTTTTTCACGTATATTTTTAAGGTTTTCCTCAGCAATAATATTGGCTTTTTCTTTACCTTTTTTCAAAATTTTCATCAAGTAAGCTTTATCATCTAAAAGTTTTTTAATTTCTTTTCCTATCGGCACTATTTCACTGATAAGGACTTCTGATAACTTTGTTTTTAAAAATGAATACTCCTTGCCAGCTACTTCGCTAATCACTGTCTCTAAACTTTTTTTGCTGATTTCAGCATAAATATTTATTAAATTTAAAGCCTCTGGTTTTTTTTCTAAATTACTCAAATCTTCAGGAATAGGTTCTGAGTCAGATTTAGCTTTTTTAATTTTTTTTATTATCTCATCTGCATTATCTTTTAAATTAATTCTTGAAAAATCTGACTCTTCTGACTTGCTCATTTTTTTGGTACCATCTCTTAAGCTCATTACCCTTGCTACGTTCTTTGGAATTAACGGATCGGGAATAGGGAAAAAATCTTTACAGTTAAAGTCATTGTTGAATTTTTGAGCAATATCTCTTGAGAGTTCTAAATGTTGTTTTTGGTCTGCTCCAACTGGAACATGAGTTGCTTTATAAAGTAAAATATCGGCTGCCATCAAATTAGGATAAATATATAGTCCTACACTTGCTTTTTCTTTATCTGAACCAGCTTTATCTTTAAACTGTGTCATTCTATTTAACCAACCAATTCTTGAAACACAATTTAAAATCCAAGCTAATTCGGTGTGTCCTGGCACAGAGGATTGATTAAATATTATACTTTTATTTGGATCTAAACCTGTAGATATGAAACTAGCAACAGTTTCTAAAACATTATTTTGTAATTCACTAGGCTTTTGGAAAGTGGTAATAGCATGTAAGTCCACAACACAATAAATACATTCCATTTGTTTTTGAAGAGAAACAAAATTTTTTAAAGCTCCAAGATAATTACCCAAATGTAAATTACCAGTTGGTTGCACTCCAGAAAATACTAATTTTTTTTTACTCATTTAATTTGTTTTATAGGTTTTTATTTTTAATAATCCAAATAAATAACAAGATAACAAATAAACAGTTCCTACGAAACCTACAATAATTAATAAATAAACAGATTTTAGTGAGTATGAATATTCTAAGTAGCTAGAATAATTATTCAGAGCATAAAAAAGCACTGAGGCCATAATTAAAGATGAAATGAGAATTTTTAAAGTATTATTAAACAATTTTTTTTGTAAGAATAATTGATTGTTTTTCAATAATATATATAAAAATATTAATACGCCTATCCAAGTTGAAATAGAGGTCGCGATGGGAATAATTAAAAATCCTATTTTGTTAAAAAAACTTACACTTATTATTACATTTAAAAAAACAATAAATGAAGAAATATAAAACGGAGTTATAGTGTTGTCTCTTGCAAAGAAAAAATTGGCTAAAATTTTCACTAGAGCAAATGCAATAACTCCATAACCAAAAAACATCAAAGCATGTGAGGTCATCTCGACATCTTTACTTGTAAAAGATCCATATCCAAACAGACCATTAACTATTTCTTTTGAAGCAATTATTAATCCTAGACTGGCAGGAACCGATAATAGTAAAGATAATTGTAAAGACTTGTTCTGAATGTTTGAAATTTTAGAATAATTTTTTGATTGAAATGCTTTTGAAAGTACAGGTAATGAAACAGTTCCAACAGCTATTCCTGCGATGGCTAGGTTGATTTGATATACTCTATCTGCATAATATAAGTAAGAAACTGCTCCAGGCTGAAATGAAGCAATAATTGTGCCTACTAAAATATTAATTTGTGTAACACCAGATGAGAAAATACTTGGTAATAGTTTTTTGAAGAAAAATTTTACCTTACTGGAAATTTTTAAAATTAATTTAATATTTGGTTTATAGAACTTTGATGTGAAAAAAATTAAGAATATTAACTGTAAAACTCCAGCAAGCGTGACACCAACGGAGAGATATCTAGCAATACTTAAGTTCTGGAAATATGAAATTATAATACTTATTATTAAAACTAGATTTAAAATTATTGGTGCTGCAGCTGCAGCAGCAAATTTATTTTTGGAATTTAGAATACCTGAAAAAAATGAGGATAAGCTTACAAAAAATAAAAAGGGGAAAGTAATTCTAGTAAACTCTACCGCTAGATTGAACTTTATATTATCACCTATAAATCCTGGAGCGATTAAATAAACCAAATAAGGAGTAAATATTTCCACAAGTGTGACTATAAAGAGTAAAATTATCAAAAGAAGACTTAGAACATCATCAGCAAATTTTTTTCCCTCTTTCTTACTTTTCAATTGAGCTGAAGTATAACTAGGTATAAATGCAGCATTGAAAGTGCCTTCAGCAAAAAGTCTTCTAAAAGTATTAGGTAATCTAAAGGCAACAAAAAAGGCATCAGCAAAAATTGAAGCTCCTAAAAATATTGCAATTAATATGTCCCTTAGGTAGCCTAAAATCCTACTAATTATTGTAAAAAAACTAAATATAGATGCTGAGGAAAGTAAGTTCATAGAGATCTAAATTAAGCCATAAATTTATAGTGAATTAAATTTCTTTATATTACATACTCATAAAATAAAATGCCAAAGAAAACAGAAATAGATCATTATTCAGATAGAGAAGCACTGGATTTTCATATAAAAGGAAAGTCAGGCAAAATTGAGATTAACTCTAGCAAGCCACTTACGACAAAAAGAGATCTTTCTTTAGCATATTCTCCCGGTGTGGCTGCTCCTGTAAAGGAAATAGCAAAAAATCCTGATCTAGCTTATGATTATACAAGTAAGGGTAACCTGGTAGCTGTGATTAGTAATGGATCTGCTATTTTAGGTCTAGGTAATCTTGGAGCTTTAGCTTCAAAACCTGTTATGGAGGGTAAATCAGTTTTATTCAAAAGATTTGCAGATATAGACTCAATAGATATTGAGATCAATAATAATGATCCAAAGTCAATTATAGAAACAATAAAAAATATTGGAGGTACTTTTGGAGGAATTAATCTAGAAGATATAGCAGCTCCAGATTGTTTTATAATAGAACAAAAGCTTAAAGAGCTTTTAGACATTCCAATATTTCATGATGACCAGCATGGCACAGCAATTATAACTACTGCAGCACTAATCAATGCTTTAGATATTTCAAAAAAGAAAATCGAAAAGGTTAAAATTGTTATTAATGGTGCCGGTGCATCTGCGCAAGCTTGTGCAAATTTATTTAAAAGTTCAGGTGTGAAAAATGAGAATATTATAATGTGTGATAGTAAGGGAGTTATCTATAAAGGTCGTAAAAATGTTGATCAGTTCAAATCAGCATTTGCGACCGACACTAAACTAAGGACTTTAGATGAAGCAATTAAAGATGCAGATGTATTCTTAGGTTTATCTGCAAAAGATGTTGTTTCTAAAGAAATGGTAAAGTCAATGGCTAAAAATCCAATTATTTTTGCCTGCGCAAATCCTGATCCAGAAATAAAACCAGAACTAATTCTAGAAGTCAGGTCTGATGCAATTATTGCGACTGGAAGATCCGATTATCCAAATCAAGTAAATAATTTAATTGGATTTCCATATATTTTTAGAGGTGCTCTCGATGTTAGGGCCAAAGAGATAAATGAGGATATGAAAGTAGCTGCAGCAAAAGCGATCGCACTCTTAGCTAGAGAGAATGTACCAGATGAAGTTGTTTCAGCTTATGGTGGAGATCGTCCAAGATATGGCAAAGATTACATTATTCCCTCAACTTTTGATCCTAGATTGATAAGCGTAATACCTTCAGCAGTTGCTGAAGCAGCAATGAAAAGTGGTGTTGCAAGAAAAAATATCAACGATCTAGAAATATATAGAGATCAGCTTACTAATCGTTTAGATCCAACTATGTCTTTAATGCAAGGTATAAATGCAAAGGTAAGGAAGAATCCAAAACGAGTGATTTTTGCAGAAGGTGAAGATGAAAATATGCTCAAAGCAGCCATAGAGTTTGGTAGAAACAAATTAGGCACTCCAATTTTAATTGGTGCTGAAAAAAGAATAAAAGAACAACTTAAGAATATTGGTTTAGATGAAAATTATAAAATCGAAATAGTAAACTCCACAAATAAAGAAAAAAGAGAAAAATATGTCAAACATCTTTATAAAAAACTTCAAAGAGAAGGCCAATTGGAAAGGGATGTAGATCGCCTAGTTCGAAATGAGCGTATTGCTTGGGGAGCATCAATGATTGCATGTAAGGATGCTGATGCGATGGTAACCGGAAATATCAGACATTACGCAGCCTCTATTGAAAAATTAAAAAAAGTAACAGAACCGAGACCCGGAGAAGAAATCTTTGGAATGACAATGATTACCCTTAAAGGAAAAACAATTTTAGTTGCTGATACAAATGTCCAGGACTTTCCATCTCCAGAAAGGCTCGTAAAAGTTTCAAAGTCATGTGTACGAGTTGCAAGATTATTTGGCTTTGACCCCAGGGTAGCTTTTCTATCACATTCAACTTTTGGAAAACCACTCTCAAAAAATACTAAGCATGTAAGGACTGCAATCGAATTATTAAAAAAAGAAAAGGTCGATTTTGATTTCGATGGAGAAATGCAACCAGACGTGGCTCTTAATCCAATTTACCAAGAAATTTACCCTTTTTCAAAAATAGTTGGTAATGCGAATATATTAATCATGCCTGCTTTACACAGCGCAGCTATTTCTACTAAATTGATGAAAGTTTTTGGAGGTGGAAAATTAATAGGGCCACTTTTAATTGGTTTAGGTTCACCAATCGAAGTAGCTCCATTGAGAGCTAGCACTTCAGAAATTCTTAACTTGGCTTCGATTGCGGCTTATTCCTCAGATGTAATTGATTATTCTAATTAAAGTTTATTACGACTTAATTCTGAAGCCAAATATATTGAAGGATATACTTCATTGACATCAAAAATTTTATTTGCCTCATTTACTACTTCCTCTTTTTCTTCTTTATCCATTGCAATTCCAAAAATATAAATATTTTTATTAATTGTTTCTAAAGTGTAGTTTCTTGACTTTGTTTTTTTATTGAATATTAAAGCTGATCTTAATTGACTTGTTATTAAAATATCTTTTGCTGTATTTTTGAAACTACTTTGTCCCTTTATTGTAATAGCGTTCTTAACAGATCTAACACCTTTTGTTTCCCAAGCCATTTTAGTAATTTTAATTTTTTCCTCAGGTTCATCCACTTTACCCGATAAAAAAATTCTTCCATCAATTACTTCTGTTTGAACTCGTAAAAAATATTTTTTATCTTTTAAAGCTAATCTAGCTGAAAGATTTTTTTGCATGATTGTATCATCAATTTGCATTCCAATAGTTCTTGGGTCAAATGTAATATCAACTCCTGTTCCAAATTTACCTACTGAGGAACATGATGAAATTAAAAAAAATATTAAAACACTAATTATTTTTCTCATTTTTAATCTTTAAACAAAGTTGATAAATTTTTTTTTTGTTTACTTTTTCAGATTGAAAAATTATTTCAACCGTATCTTTTAAGCTATATTTTTTGAGGTATTTTTTAGCTTTTAAAGTAATATTTTTATAGTCTAAATCTTTATTTTTATAATTCGTTTCTGAAATTACAACTGTAAGTTCACCTTTTAACGAACTTTTAAACATCTTAAGATTTTTTAATTCATCTCTGTAAAAAGTCTCATGAATTTTCGAAATTTCTCTCGCAATCATTATTTTTCGTTCTGAGAAATAACTTTTAAATTTGTTTAGGTAAAAATTCACTTTTTTTGCTGGTATGAAGAAAATAATAGAAAATGAGTTTTTAGAAAGACTTTTAAGAGTTTTATTTAATTCATTTTCCGTTTTCGGCAAAAAACCATAAAATAAAAATTGATCACTGAAACCGGAAACGCTCATTGCAGTAGTTATAGAAGAAACTCCAGGTATAGGTATTATATTAATTTTATTTTTAATACATTCATTTAAAAGATGTCTTCCTGGATCAGAAAGTAATGGTGTTCCTGCATCAGAAATTAAAGACAAAATTTTGCCCTGATTAATATGTTTTATAACTTCAAGTGTTTGTCTTTTTTCATTAAATTTATGATAGGAGATTAATTTTTTTTTAATTTCAAGATGATTAAGTAATTTTATGGAATGTCTAGTGTCCTCACAAATTATAATATCTGAATATTTTAATACCTCAATTGCTCTCAATGTTATATCATCTAAATTTCCAATAGGTGTAGAAACAATATATAAACTATTAGATTGCTGCTTCATTTTATGAAAAAAAAAATTGTTATAATTTTATCTTATATAATTTTATTTTTTAATTCTAATCTTTTCAGTAGTGAGGATAATAAAAAGCTCAAAATCGGATTGTTAGCACCACTCACTGGTGAATACGAAGAATTAGGAAAATCTTTACTTTATTCTTTACAATTAGCGCTAGATGAAATTAACGACAACAACGTTTTCATAATTCCTAGAGATGCTGGTTTTAAAAATAAAAAAAAACTTAGCTTAGCAGTCCAGGAAATAAAAGAACAAGGCGTTAACATTATCATAGGACCATTAAGTTATGATGAGTTTGAAAATGTAAAAAAATATAGTGATGTAATTTTTATTTCACCATCAAATATTACCCCGGAATTCATGAGCAACATTATAAGCATTGGAGTAAGTTTGGAGTCGCAATTAATATCTTTAAATAATTTTATTAAAAAACAAAATAAAAAGAAAACTGTAATTATGTTTCCAGAAAATCAATATACAAAATTTATCGAAAAAAAAATAAGTAAATTAAATTTAGATAATATAAAAATATTTAAGTACAATCCTGATCCTCAGGTTTTAACTGGAGAAATAGAAACTTTAACTAATTATTCTCAACGTAAGAAAAATTTAGAATTAAGAAAAAAAATGTTTCAAGATAAAGAAGACGAACAATCAGTTAAAGAATTAGAGAAACTTGAGCAACTTTATACTTTAGGCAAAGTAAACTTTGACTCCGTAATCATAATTGATTTTGGAAACAATCTTAAAAGCGTTTTGACATCACTAGCTTACACAGATGTTAATCAAAGAGATGTATTAATTACTACTGTCAATCAATGGTTCGATCAAAGTATTTTTTATGAGAATACAATTAAAACTCTCTATTATCCTTCAATAAATTATAAAGAATTTAAGGAATACAATACCAAATATTTCAAAAAATTTTCTTCTTATCCTAATGAAATTACAATTTTAACCTACGATGCCTTAGGTTTAATTTATTATGCATGGAAAAAAAACGGTAAAGTTAACTCTATAAATGATTTTATATTTAAAAGTAAAATAAAAGGAAAGATAGGTACGTTTAGTTTTAAAGATAAAAAAGTAACTCAAGATTTAGATATATACAAAACCGAAAATAATAAATTTACAAAGTTTTAATTTTTTTTTTAAGTTTTTTAAATGCAATGTATCTATGATCCATTTTCATCTTTTTAATTTTAGAAAACTGCCCAAAAGTTTTATTATAATTATTCGGTATAAAAATTGAATCATATCCAAAACCATTTTTTCCTAATATCTTATTAGCAATAGTTCCATGAATTTTGCCAGTTACATTAACAGGTTTTTTTTTAGGATATTTAAAAGTTAAGCTGCAAATAAAAACTGCTGACCTTTTTTTTTTATTTTTCATCTTTTTTAATATAAAAGCCATGGCTTTTTTAAAGTTACCATGTTTTTTAGCAAGTCTTGCTGAATAAACTCCTGGCATATTTTTCAATGATTTAATACACAAACCAGAGTCATCAGAAATTACAGGGTAGTTAACGAATTTTGAAAAGAATTTTACTTTAAGAATTGAGTTACCGCTAAAAGTTTTACTAGTTTCTTTTGGACTAGGTATTTTAAGTGAAATTGGAGAAATTTTTTTACAACTTTTAGATAACAAATACGCTATTTCTCTGTATTTTCCTTTGTTATGTGTGCCAATTAATATTTTTTTCATTTCCTTCTAGTAATTTAATAATTATTTACTATATAGCAAATTGATGTCTGAAAATAAGGAAAAAAAAACTGCAACGGAAAAAGACTTAAAAAAAGATACTGCGGAAGGTAAGGTTGAAGAGCAGACAGTTGAACAAAAATTAAAGGAAACTGAGGATAAGCTTCTTAGGTCTTTAGCAGAAATTGAAAACCAAAGAAGAAGATTTGAGAAAGAGATTAAAGATGCTTTTGAATTTGGGTCTTTTAACTTTGCAAAAGAGAGTTTAGCAATATTAGATAATTTACAAAGAGCAAAAATTGCAATTAAAAACGATGAAATTTTGAAATCTAATAAAGATTTAAATAAATTTTTAGAAAATATTTCTATAATTGAAAAAGACTTAGTTTCAATATTTGAGAAAAACAGAATTACAAAAATTGAGGCTAAGGGGAAAAAATTTGATCCTAATATGCATCAAGCAATGACAGAGATTGAGGATGATAAACACGATATAGGCACTGTTGTTCAAGAAATTCAATCAGGCTATATGTTTGGTGAAAGGTTATTAAGGCCGGCTTTAGTGGGTGTAGCGAAGAAAAAAAATTCAAAAAATAAGGAAAAAGAGGAAAAAAAAGAGGAAAAATAACCTTGTAGATGAAAAAAAAGCACCCATATAAATTTAACATAAGGAAATATAATAATGAGTAAAGTAATTGGAATAGACTTAGGAACAACAAATTCGTGTGTAGCCATTATGGATGGTTCACAGGCTAAAGTGTTAGAAAACGTTGAAGGTGCAAGGACAACTCCTTCAGTTGTAGCTTTTTTAGATAATGAAGAAAAGCTTGTCGGTCAACCCGCAAAGAGGCAAGCTGTAACTAATGCTGGTGACACTATTTTTGCAGTTAAAAGACTAATTGGTAGAAAATTTGATGGACCTTCAGTTCAAAAAGATATTTCTAAAGTCCCTTACAAAATAGTCAAATCAGATAACGGAGATGCGTGGGTTGAAGGAAAAGGTAAAAAATACTCACCAGCTCAAATTTCTGCTTTTATTTTACAAAAAATGAAAGAGACGGCAGAGAAATATTTAGGTCAGGCTGTTACTAAAGCAGTAATTACTGTTCCAGCCTATTTTAACGACTCACAAAGACAAGCAACAAAAGATGCTGGAAAAATTGCAGGTTTAGAAGTCTTAAGAATAATAAATGAGCCAACAGCAGCATCGTTAGCTTATGGATTAGATAAAAAAGGCGGTAAGAAAATTGCCGTTTATGATCTCGGTGGTGGTACATTTGATATATCAATTTTAGAAATTGGTGATGGTGTTTTTGAAGTAAAATCAACTAATGGTGATACTTTCCTAGGTGGAGAAGATTTTGATGATGCAATTGTTGAATACCTAGCTTCTGAATTTAAAAAAGATAATGGAATTGATCTTAAGACAGATAAACTGGCTCTTCAAAGGTTGAAGGAAGCAGCGGAGAAAGCAAAAATTGAGCTTTCTTCAGCAGCTCAAACTGAAATAAACTTGCCTTTTATAACTGCTGATAAAAATGGTCCAAAACATTTGAACTTAAAATTTACTAGAGCTAAATTAGAAGCATTGGTTCAAAGCTTAGTTGATAGAACTCTGGAACCTTGCAAAACAGCTTTAAAAGACTCAGGTTTTTCCGCAGCAGAGATTAATGAAGTAGTTCTTGTTGGAGGGATGACAAGAATGCCAAAAATTATAGAAACTGTTAAAAATTTCTTTGGAAAAGAACCTAATAAAAGTGTTAACCCTGATGAAGTAGTCGCAATGGGTGCAGCTATTCAAGGTGGCGTGTTACAAGGTGATGTAAAAGATGTGTTGCTTCTTGATGTGACACCTCTTTCATTAGGTATTGAAACTCTTGGTGGAGTATCTACTAAACTAATTGAAAAAAATACTACGATACCGACAAAAAAAAGTCAGGTTTTCTCCACAGCCGAAGATAACCAGCCTGCAGTATCAATAAGAGTGCTTCAAGGTGAAAGAGAGATGGCTGCGGACAACAAAATTCTAGGAAACTTTGAGCTAGTTGGAATACCTCCAGCTCCTAGGGGGACTCCACAAATAGAAGTAACATTTGATATTGACGCAAATGGAA
Source organism: uncultured Pelagibacteraceae bacterium (assembly GCA_902587515.1). Classification (GTDB taxonomy): domain Bacteria; phylum Pseudomonadota; class Alphaproteobacteria; order Pelagibacterales; family Pelagibacteraceae; genus Pelagilacustribacter. The sequence continues at coordinate 146,769 of CACILM010000001.1, read as the reverse complement.
TTGTTAGTGTTTCAGCTAAAGATAAAGGAACAGGCAAAGAGCAAAAAATTCAAATTCAAGCTTCTGGAGGGCTTTCAGATGAAGAAATTCAGAAGATGGTTAAGGACGCTGAAGCGAATAAAGAAGCTGACAAAAAGAAAAGAGAGTCTGTGGATGCAAGAAATCAAGCTGATAGTTTAGTTTTCTCAACCGAAAAAAGTTTAAAAGAACATGGAGATAAGGTTTCAGCTGAGGAAAAAAAGGCTATAGAAAATGGGATTACAGATCTTAAAAAATCATTAGAAGGTACTGATATAGAGGACATCAAGAAAAAAACCCAAAGCTTAATTCAGGTTTCAATGAAATTAGGAGAAGCCGTTTATAAAAGTCAGCAAAAGCCCGATGATAAGAATAAAGGTAGCGGTGATCCAAAAGATGCTAAGCCAGGTGAAAAAGATAATGTTGTAGATGCAGATTTTGAAGACGTAAAAGAAGATAAAGAAAAAAGCGCCTAAGATAAAAAATAAGGAGACGTCCTGTGGCTAAAAGAGATTGTTATGATGTCTTAGGTATCCCAAAAGGAGCTTCAAAAGACGATATAAAAAAAGCTTACAGAAAACTTGCATTAAAATACCATCCAGACAAAAATAAAGGAGACAAAGCTTCAGAAGAAAAATTTAAAGAAGCGAGCGAGGCCTATCACATTCTATCGGACGATAAAAGAAAAGCTAATTATGATCAATTTGGTCACGCAGCTTTTGAAGGTGGTGGAGGTGCAGGTGGATTCCAAGGTTTCGGTGGTTTTGATAGTTCATCATTTTCTGATATTTTTGAGGATTTTTTTAGCGACTTCGGTGGAGGCTCCTCAAGAAGAACAAGTAATAGAGGAAATGATTTAAGGTACGATGTCAGCATTAGCTTAGAGGATGCTTACAAGGGAACTGAAAAAAATGTTAGATATACCACTTATAAATCCTGTAAATCTTGCTCAGGAAGCGGTGCAGCAAAAGGCTCTAAACCGATTAGATGCGATTATTGTTCAGGCAGAGGGAAGGTAAGAACAAATCAAGGTTTCTTTACAGTTCAACAAACTTGCCCACAATGCAGTGGTTACGGTGAAATGATTGGAACGCCTTGTAACAGTTGTAGTGGTAATGGAAAAACTCAAGCTAACGAAAATGTAACCGTTAAAATACCAAAGGGAGTTGATGATGGAACAAGAATTAGATTGTCAGGGAAAGGTGAGGCAGGCTCTAAGGGTGGGTCTAGTGGAGATTTATACTTATTTATTTCAATAGATAATCATAATATCTTTAAAAGATCTGATGAAAATTTATATTACGAATTACCAATTTCATTTTCCGATGCAGCTTTAGGTACTTCAGTAGAAGTCCCTTCAATTGATGGGGGTAAGTCTAAAATTAAAATTCCTTCAGGAACCCAACATGGAAAACAATTTAGATTAAAAGGTAAAGGTATGCCAGTTCTCAGAAGAAGTGTTTTTGGTGATCTTTATATTAGAGTTGTAACTCAAGTCCCTACTTCTCTTTCCAAAAGACAAAAAGAGATATTAGAAGAATTCAATGAAATTGAAGTAAATAAACCAGATCCAGTTATTAAAAGCTTTTTTGAAAAGGCAAAAAAATTCTGGAAAAAAACTTAATAGATGGAAAATGATCAAATAATGTCTGCAATATTTCTTATTGCAGTCCTAGCTTTAATCTTACCTGGTTTTTTATCCACCAATAACAAATTAAAACAATTCTTAAACAATTTATCAATCTGGACTATAATTGTTCTAGTGATTATTGTAGTTATTTATCTTATTGGACAATGAAAAAAATTAATTTAGCAATAACTGGGTGTATGGGCAGAATGGGTCAGCAACTCATAAAATCTGCAAGGAAAAATAAATCGTTTAAAATTGTATCTTTGACTGAAAATAGAATAATTAATAAAAAAATTTTAGGACTAAAACCTGAGCTAAATACAATAGAAGCTTTCAAAAAAGCCAAAATAATAATAGATTTCACAGTTCCTAAATGTACTTTGGAAATTCTTAAGATTGCTATTAAGCAAAAAAAAAAAGTTGTTATTGGAACTACAGGTTTTTCTAAGAAAGAGGAAAATTTGATAAAAAAATTTTCTAGGAAAATTCCTATTTTAAAAGCTGGAAATATGAGTTTAGGTGTAAATTTATTGATGTTTCTCACTGAGATAGCGTCAAAGTCTCTAGGAAAAAATTTTTTAACTAAAGTTAATGAAATTCATCATAAACATAAAAAAGATTATCCATCAGGTACTGCTTTAATGTTAGGCAGAGGAATAGCCACAGGAAAAAATAAAGAGTTTTACAGTTTAATTGGTAAAAAGTACCTTAATAAAAAAAATTTTCCTTTTGGAAAAAAAATTAATTTTAACTCAATTAGAAAAGGAGAAGTGATCGGTGAACACGAAGTAATTTTTTCTAGCGGTAAAGAAATTGTCACCTTAAACCATGAGTCTTTTGATAGAGCTTTATACTCGGAAGGTGCCCTTACAGCCGCTAAATGGTTGTCTAATAAAAAAGCTGGCCTATATTCTATGAGAGATCTTTTGAATTTTAAGTGAATAACAAACAAAAATCTAAAATCATAATAAAGATTTTAAATAAAACTTATCCAAGGGTTCCAATTCCTTTGAATTACAAAAATACTTTTACTCTTTTAGTGTCAGTATTGCTTTCAGCGCAATGCACAGATGTAAATGTTAATAATGTAACAAAAAAAATATATCCAAAGTATTATAAACCTGAACACTTTGTAAAATTAGGACGAAAAAAGATTGAAAGTTTGATAAAAAAAATCGGAATATTTAGAATAAAAGCAAAAAGTATTTTTTATCTATCAAAAAATTTAATAGAGAAACATAACGGCAAGGTGCCTAAAACTTATGAAGATTTAGAAAAACTGCCAGGTGTTGGGCACAAAACAGCTAGTGTAGTAATGTCTCAGGGTTTCGGATATCCAGCTTTTCCTGTTGATACTCATATACATAGGCTTGCGCAGAGATGGGGTCTAACTAATGGTAAAAATGTTATTCAGACTGAAAAAGATTTGAAAAAATTATTTCCAAAAGAAAAATGGAATAAACTTCATCTTCAAATAATATGGTATGGTCGAGAATATTGTAAAGCAAGAGACTGTTATGGAATATCTTGTAAAATTTGTAAAAGCTGTTATCCAAACAGAAAGAAACCAATCAAAACCAAAATGGCTTGAAAATGAGAGTTTTAGGAATTGGAAATGCAATTGTAGATGTTATCTGTAAAGTAGAAGAGGATTTTATTAAAAGAAATTCTTTAACTAAAAGTACTATGAAATTAGTTAATGAAGATGAATTCAAAAAATTACTAGTCAATCTTAAAATTGAGGAGACCGTAGCTGGAGGTTCAGTTGCAAATTCAATTGTTAGCCTCTCACAATTAGGTAATAAAGTTGGTTTCATTGGAAAAGTAAGTGATGACGAATTAGGTGCTAAATATGAAGCCGGTCTTAGTTTAGAAAAAGTAAAATATTTTTATTCTAAGAAGAAAGAAAAAGTCCCAACTGGAACTTGTTTGATTTTGATTACTCCAGACTCTGAGAGAACAATGGTAACTTTTTTAGGAACAGCAGGTAAGATAAATGATAGTGACATAAACATTAAAGCTGTGCAGGAAAGTGAAATTTTATTTTTAGAAGGTTATCTTTGGGATGAAGGGGAACCAAAAAAAGCTTTCGACAAAGCAATTACTTACTCTAATAAAGTAGCAATGTCTCTCTCAGACTTATTTTGCGTAGAGAGACATAAAAAACAGTTTTTGAATTTAGTTAAAACAAAAATCGATATTACTTTTGCAAATGAGCAGGAGATTATGTCGCTGATTAATACGAAAAAAATTGAAGATGTTATAGAATTCTCAAAAAAAATAAAAAAACTTATTGTTATTACTAGAGGTGAAAAAGGTGCTTTAGCAATCAACAAGGAAAAGGTTATAGAGTGTTCTGCAAAAAAAAATCTGAAAGTAATAGATCTAACTGGTGCTGGTGATTTATTTGCTGGAGGATTTCTTGATGGATTTATAAAAGGTAAATCAATAGAAGAAGGTTTAGAAAAAGGCACTGAAATGTCTTCGAAAATAATTCAAATAATTGGAGCAAGATTTAAATAAATTATTTTTTTCTTCTTTTAAAGCTTCCTTTGCCTTTTTTAGGTTTGATAACTCTTTTACGATATTTATTTGTAAATAAATCAATCGCGTATTTATTTCTTTTTTTCAAAGGTAATAACCTTTTTTATTATTAAATATAAACTCCTCATCAAGAAATTTTTCGCTAATTTTTTTTCTTAATCTATATATATGTGTTTCAACAGTATGGGTATCTGATTCTGCGGAGTATTGCCAAACAAGATTCAATATATCGTCCTTTGAAACTGCTTTTTTTTTATTCAATAAGACTTCTAATAGTTGAACTTCTTTCTCAGTTAAGATTATAGCTTTATTGTCTTTTATTAATTTTTTTTCATTTTTATCTAATTTGTAATCTTTAATAGATATGGAAGAATTTTTAGCAAATTCATTTTTTGCAGCACTTCCCTCTATCATTTTGTTTATTTCTTCAATCGTTGTAGGCAGTTTAAGAATATGATCATAATCATTAGATAATTTATAGTCTTTGTTTGTTGCTAATATTTTTAAACACTTATATTTTTTTAATATTTCTTTTAATTGACTATCGTGAGATGTATCCTGATGGTAAATGACGCTATGTAAATTACTTTTACTTGAGGAAGATAATATTTTTTCAGATGAAAAAATGTTAAACTTTAAATATGGTGCAAGTTCGTTAAATGTAGAAATAAAGTTATCTGGACCAAAAATAAATATATTTAATTTATGCATATATTAATTAAAAACAAATCACTAATTTATAATAACTATAAAGTAAAATGTGCTTTAGGTAAAAGAGGAATTGGTGCCAAAAAAAAAGAAGGTGACCTTATAACCCCGAGAGGAACCTATAAAATAAAAGGTATACTTTATAGACGAGACAAAATTAAAAATTTAATTACAAAACTTAGAAAAAAAGCCATTAATAAGAAAATGGTATGGTGTGATGACCCAAAATCAAAAAAATATAATCAATTAGTTAAACTACCATTTAAATTTAATTTTGAAAAACTTTATAGAAAAGACGGTATTTATGACGTTATATTTATTTTAAATTTTAATACTAATCCGGTGAAAAAAAATAAAGGTAGTGCAATTTTTATACACATAGCAAAAAGAAATTATTCTGCTACTCGAGGCTGTATAGCTATAAAAAGAAATGACATCAAAAAACTAGCTTGTAGAGTCAACAAAAATACTTTGGTAAAAATTCTTTAAGTTCTTGATCCAAAAATAGAGCTTCCTATTCTTACAAATGTTGCGCTATACTTTATAGCTTCTAAATAATCTGCAGACATTCCCATACTCAGCTCATTCAAAGCAAAAGAATTATTTATTTCTTCAATAGACTTAAAATATTTTGTTGTTTGCCCATCGTTAGGTGGGATTATCATTAAACCAATTACATTGAGTTTAATTTCTTGAGTACAATAGGTATAAAAAGGGTCTAATTCATTTACGCTAATCCCTGATTTTTGAAGTTCGTTTCCAATATTCACTTGGATAAAGTATTTAAGTGATTTGTTTATATTTTTTTGACTTTTTGAGAGAATATCAGCAAGTTTTTGATTGTCTAAAGAATGAATATAATCAAAAATTTCAACTGCATTTTTAGCCTTATTACTTTGAAGCTTTCCAACCATATGTAACTTTAAATTCTTTTTAAGATTTTTTATTTCCTGCCATTTAGAAAACGCTTCTTGAACTTTATTCTCACCAAAATGATCATGACCGTGGTCTATCAAAGGCTTAATATGATTTAAATCAAAAGTTTTACTTATTGCAACTATCTTGATTTTCTTTTTTGGCTTGATTTCGTCTATATTGGCTTTTATTTTGTTAAATCTATCAATTATGATGTTCATATGGTTATATTAAAAAAAAAATATTTTTTTATTATTGAAAGTATCAAAGATATTCAGTTAAGTAACATAAAAAAATCAGATAAAATCAGTATAATCTATAGAAATAAAAAACCTGAAGATAAAATCTCGGAATTATCTAATTTTAGGAAAATTTGTAAGATAAAAAAAATTAGGTTTTTTATAGCAAATGACGTACATCTTTGTAAATTTCTTAAAGCTGATGGAATATATATATCTGCAAGTAATTTTAAATTAAATTTTACTAACTGTAAAAATTTCAACTTGCGAATTATTGGGTCTGCACATAATAGGAAAGAAATTTTGATTAAAAAATTACAAGGCTGTTCTGAAATAATTTTTTCAAGATTATTTGAAACGTCTTATAAGTTCAAAAAAGACTTTTTGGGCATTGTAAAATTCAATCTTTTAAACATATCTAATAATAATAAATTAATCCCACTAGGAGGCATCCGTTTAGTAAATTTAAACAAACTTAAAATGTTAAATTCTAGTGGTTTTGTAATGTTTTCAGAGATAAAAAAAAAGCCGGTCATAATTGACCGGCTTTTTTAATATTAAACAATTAGAATTCTTAGAATTCCAATGCTAGAGATAAAATTGTTTTTGTTTCATCTCTGTTTGCTGTGTAGTCAGAATTATCTGTATCAACTAATGACAAACCAAGTGTAGCACCACCAATATTGTATGCTGCCATAATTGTTGTTTGGCTAGAAGTTACTTCAGATCTAGAGTTCGTTGACGCCGTTTCCGCCATTGTTTTCGCTACTCTAGTAAAGTCTTCTTCAGAGATTGATAATGACAATTGGTCGTTTACTGCGAATTCTATACCAATACCATCTGATTCATACGCATCACCACCTAAAGCCGTAGCTGTATCAGCAGTGTCTGTACCGTACTTGTCAGTTGTTTTCGCTGGCTCTAACTTACCTCTAGTGTAACCAACTTTAAAGTTACCCATTGCGTATTGAGCGTAAATGTTACCGCCTGATTTAGCTTGTGATACTATTGAAGATTGATTACCTACTTCGTAATAGTCAGCTCCAATTTTTAAACCGTCAATCGGGCTAGCAGTTAATTTGTACTGTGTAGCAGTTGAGCCGTCTGCGTCTGAGTCAGCTTGTGCTCCACCAGCTTTGTAACTGTTACTTTGACCGTCTGCGGTATTAGGCGCATAACCTATAGCTGCTTGGATACCAAATGGTAACATTCCAGCTGCTGTTGTGTAAGTTACATGTGGGTCAGAAGACACGTCATAACCACGACCAATATTCGTCATAGTGTTTGCGTAGTCAGCACCAACTCCCATAGCACCAATTCCCCAACCTAATTCAGTAGATAGTCCGCCTTCAGCGTCATATAAACCTACTGTACCTAAGTCACCCATTCCGATTACGATTGCTGTATCATCGTTTGATGCAGCACCGCCATCAGCAGGATCTAACTCAGTGTGGTATTTCCATGTGAACCCGTTGTCCATCTCGCCTGAAGCTGTGAAGTTAAGTTCATTTGAAATACCCATTGCTTTACCGGTATCGTTACCACCATGTGTCATGTAAGAGAATTTAGCTGAACCAGTTACTGATAACTCACCAGCTTTTGCACTTACAGAAATCAATGAAGCAGAAACTAAAACGGCAATTGTTTTAAGTATATTTTTCATATTTTTCCTTATTGTTTACGTTTGATTTAATAATTATTATTAAACAAGCCTTTCTATCAAAAAGTTCAATATTTATGTGCTTTTTGCTGCCTAAAAACGATAATTCTGATGAGTAGTGGCAAAAATACAACAATTGGTCTTAAAAGGTAGATTTTTCAACAATATTTAAATAACTTTCACTTTTTTAAATTGATATATATTATCAAAATTACCAACATTTTTTTTAAATTATAATGATTTTAAAACGATTTTTAACAATTTTTGTAGTGTTGAACCTAGTTGTTCTTAACTCCTGCGGTATGTACAAGAAGGTTGATCAAAGACAGATGCCTGATGGTGCTCAAGCCAAAGCAAGAAAGAATGTTGAAGAGGGAAGAGGTGTGAGCATAGGAGGTCTTGTAAAAAAAAGAGGATCAACCAATTATGAATTTAGCACTTCAAATCCAATGTGGAGAGCATCGTTAGAGATTTTGGATTTCTTACCATTATCAACGGTGGATTACTCGGGTGGTATGATTATAACAGATTGGTATTCTGAAAATAATGCAGATGAGTCAATTAAAATAAGTATAAGATTTTTATCTAATGAGATTAGGTCAGATAATTTAAAAATTATCGTTCATAAAAAAAAATGCACTAGTTCTACAAATTGTGTAATAACTAGATTAGGAAATAATGAAATCAGTAACGAACTTTTAACATCGATTGTAAAAACAGCAGCAAAATTAGAAAAAGAAGATAAGAAGAAAAATAAAAAGAAATAATGGAAAGAGTAAATTTTCAAGCTGTTGAAAAAAAATGGCAAAATAGGTTCTCTAAATTCAAACTTTTAAAACCAAAAGGACAAAAATTCTATTGTTTGGAAATGTTTCCTTATCCTTCAGGTAAAATTCATATGGGCCACGTTCGGAATTACACTATTGGAGATGTAATTGCTCGTTATAAATATTTAAATGGATTTAATGTTCTACACCCGATGGGATGGGATGCATTTGGATTGCCTGCAGAAAATGCTTCGAAACAAAACAATCTGCACCCGAAAGAATGGACATATAAAAATATTCAAACAATGAAAAAACAGCTGAAATTACTAGGACTTTCAATAGATTGGGACTTGGAAATAGCTACTTGTGATAAAGAATATTATAAACATCAACAAGAAATTTTTATAGATTTTTATAATCAAGGGTTAGTTTCAAGAAAAGAAACGTATGTTAATTGGGATCCAATAGAAAATACAGTTTTAGCAAATGAGCAAGTTATCAATGGCCGAGGTTGGAGATCAAATGCTATTGTGGAAAGAAAAAAATTATCTCAGTGGTTTTTCAGCATTACAAAATTTTCAAATGAACTTTTAGAAGATCTTGAAAAACTAGATGGATGGCCAGATAAAGTAAAATTAATGCAAAAAAATTGGATTGGGAAATCCTATGGATGTGAAATAGATTTTCAACTTTCTGAGAATAATAAAAAAATAAAAATATTTACAACTAGGCCAGATACAATATTCGGAGCAAGTTTTTTAGCATTATCTGTCGATCACCCTTTGAGTGCTGATTTTGTAAAAAAAAAAGATTTTCAAAAATTTAAAGATGAGTGTGGTAAAACCGGAACAACTGAAGAAGCATTAGCAAATGCTGAAAAAATAGGATATGAAACAGGGTTGTTTGTAAATCATCCGTTCTCTACTGATAAAAAAATTCCTGTTTATTTCGCTAATTTTGTTTTAATGGACTATGGAACTGGTGCAATATTCGGATGTCCAGCTCACGATCAAAGAGATTTTGATTTTGCAAAGAAATATAATCTCAACATAACAAGAGTTGTTGCCGATGACTCATCTAAAGGAAACAAAGATATTCTCCTTGAAGCTTACATTGGTAATGGAAAGATAATAAATTCTGAATTTCTCGATGGCTTAAATATTTCAGAGGCAAAAGAAAAAATTATTAAGGAAATTGAACAAAAGAAATTAGGAAAAAGAAAGACTCTTTTCAGACTTAAAGATTGGGGAATATCTAGACAAAGATATTGGGGGTGTCCCATTCCAATGATTTATCTTGAAGATGGAACAATAACACCAGTTGATAAAAGTGAATTACCAATAGAACTGCCAGAAGATATAGATTTAAAATCAAAAGGAAACCCTCTAGAAAATCATCCAACTTGGAAAAATACAATAGATAAAAAAACAGGAAAAAAGGCTTTAAGGGAAACAGATACATTAGATACTTTTGTTGACTCTTCATGGTATTTTCTTAGATTTTGTTCTCCTAATCACGGTTCTTCTCCATTTGATGAAAAAAAAATCAATTATTGGATGCCGGTAGATCAATATATTGGGGGAATAGAACATGCTATACTTCACTTGCTTTATTCAAGGTTTTTTACAAAAGGGATCAATAAATTTAACAAAAATATTGATTTAAATGAGCCTTTTAAAAATTTATTTACTCAAGGGATGGTTTGTCATGAAACTTATAAAGATGAAAAGGGGAATTGGCTGTATCCAAATGAAGTTTCAAAAATAGAGGAGAAAAAATTTATTAAAATAAAAGACAAAACTAAAGTTTTAGTCGGCCCTCCAGAGTCAATGTCTAAATCGAAAAAAAATACGATTGATCCAGAAACAATGATTAATCAGTATGGCGCTGACTCGGTAAGATGGTTTATTCTATCTGATAGCCCTCCTGAAAAAGACGTTCAATGGTCAGACACTGGTGTCTCATCTGCTAACAAATTTTTACAAAAAATTTGGAACTTAAATTATCAAATCACACTTAGAAAAGAGAATAAAATAAATAAAGATTTAGATAAAAAATTTGAATTGGGAATAAACAGCCTTATTGTAAAGATTGATGAAACAATTGAGAATTTTAGATTTAATGTCTCCATCGCACATTTCTATGAAATGTATAATTTTTTTAATGGTCATTTAAATACTGATATAAGTAATAAAACAATAAAAAATAGCATCATAAAGATGATGAAATTAATGATGCCCTTTACACCCCATTTATCACATGAATGCTTAGAATTTTTAAATTGTGAAAATTATGATGAATGGCCGAAAATTGATAAAAAAAATGTTGTAGATGAAGTTAAATTAGCAGTACAAATAAACGGCAAAACAAAAGATGTGATAAATATAAAAAAAAATATGGATGAAGAAAGCATTACTAAATTAATTAAACAATCTTCAAAAGCCAAAAAGCATTTAGATCAAAATAAAATAGTTAAAACAATTTTTGTTAAAAATAAAATAATTAATTACATTCTTTTACAATGAAAATATCAAATCTATTTAAATATATTCTTTTAGTTTCATTAATTGCAGGTTGTGGTTTTAAAGTTGTTAACCAATCAGAACTTATTAATTTTACCTTATCTGATATTTCCACAACCGGTGACAATAGAATTGGTTATATAATTAAGAATAAGCTGATGATATATTCTAAAAATAATAAAAGTAATGTAATTGACTTAAATGTAGATTTAAAAAAAACTAAAACCATAAAGGAAAGAAATATTAAAAATGAAATTACGAAATTTGAAATTTACTTGAACGCATCAATCGAATACCAATCGAATAAAAACGGAAAATTTGTTATCACTAAAAATGGAAGCTACACAGTTTCAAATCGTTATTCTCAAACTTTAAATAGCGAAAAAAAATTGATTAAGACATTGTCGGAAAGTATTGCAGACGACATTGTAGATGAACTAATACTAAGAGCTAATGATTTTTAAAAGTTATTTAATAGAGCAAGAAATTAACAAACTTAACAAAAAAATAAATTTAATTTACGGTGAAAATCTAGGATTAATAAATGAGCTTAAACGATTAATTAAGGAATTTAGTAAAAATACTAAAATTATTAGATTTAATGAGGAAGAAATCTTAAAAAATAATAAAATTCTTTTAAGAGAATTAAGTAACAACAGTTTATTTGAAGAAGAAAAAATAATTTTCATTGATCAAGCCAGTGATAAAATTATTGGTCTGATACAAGAGGCAGAAGAAACTCAGTTTGAAGCTCGGATATATTTATTTGCAGGAGTGTTAGATAAAAAGTCGAAATTAAGAAATTATTTAGAAATATCCAATAGCTATTTTGTGGTCCCCTGTTACGAAGATAACGAAGCGACTCTTAAAAAAATAGTTTTAACAAGATTGAAAGATTTTAAAGGAGTTACATCGCAAAACGTAAACATGATTGTAGAAAATTGTAGTTTAGACAGAGCGAAATTGAATAATGAACTAGAAAAGATTTTGTGTCTTTTTAACAACAAAGTTTTAGACAGCGAAAAACTAGAGCAACTTTTAAATATAAAAAGCAACGACAATTTTGATAAACTTAGGGATGCTGCATTTTTAGGAAATAGGAAAAATACCAATAAATTGTTGAGTGATACAATATTAGAAAAAGAAAAAAATATTCTTTACCTTAATTCTATTAATAAAAGACTAGGAAAACTGCTGGAAGTACACAATAATCATAGCAATATTGAAAAAGCAGTTAGTAATTTAAAACCCCCAGTATTTTGGAAAGATAAACCAAATCTTATTTCTCAAGCTAAAGTATGGAATCAGAAAAAAATAAAATTAATGATGAGAGATACGTATAACTTAGAAATTAAAATTAAAAGTAATTCATCTATAGATAAACATATACTAATTAAAAAATTATTAATCGATATGTGTGAGTTAGCTAATGCTTCGTAAGTAAATCAGAAATTAACTCGAACTGGTCTAAATCTTTATATTCAATAGAAATCTTTCCTGAATTATTTTTTTTGTTAGTGATATTTACTTTCAGGCCAAGAATTTTTTGCAATCTTTCCTGAGTTTTTAAAATATTTGAATCTATTTTTTTTACAATTTTGCCACCCTTTTTAGTTCTAACAAGATACTCAACTTTTCTAGCACTATAATTTTTAGAAACTATTTCCTCGGCGATAGATGAAGCATTTGATATTCCAATTAATGGTCTAGCTTGACCGGACGTTAAAGAACCTTCTTCAAGCATCGAAATTACATCACTTGGAAGAGTTAAAAGTCTTAAAGTATTGCTTATATGACTTCTACTTTTTGACATTAATTTTGAGATACTCTCGTGATCATATTTAAATTCTTCATTTAATCTTTTATATCCCTTTGCTTCTTCAATCGGGTTTAAATCATCTCTTTGGATATTCTCAACAATTGCAACTTCTAAAGACTCAACATCTGATAAATCCAGTATCGTAATTGGGATTTCATGTAAGCCTGCTCTTTGGGCTGCGAGCCATCTTCTCTCACCTGCTACTATTTCGTATTTTCCAAGGCTGGATTTACTTGGTCTTACTGCTATTGGCTGTATAATCCCGTTTTTTCTTATAGAATTAGCTAATTCTTCAAGTTTTTCCTCTTTAAAATTTTGTCTAGGTTGATATGGGTTACGTGTTAAATCGGCGATGGCAGCCATATTATTTTGATTTGTTACAGGCGTTTTTTCCTTAGGAGCTGTATCTCCGAATAGAGCAGATAGTCCTCTACCTAAACCTCTCTTTTTTCCAGCATTCATGCAGCGCTTTCAATTTGATTTTTTTTTAAAAATTCTTCGGCAAGTTTAAAATAAGATTTACTTCCAATGCAATTTTTATCATATACTACACAAGGTAATCCATGTGAGGGTGCTTCCGATAGACGTACGTTTCTTTGAATTACAGTCTGGTAAACTTTTTCTTTAAAATAATTTCTTGCCTCTCTGTCAACCTCAGAAGAAAGTTTGTTTCTTTTATCAAACATTGTCAGCAAAATACCTCTAATCTTAAGGCTAGGATTTAGATTTTCTTTAATTCGATCTATTGTTTTTACAAGTTGAGTGATGCCCTCCAATGCAAAGAATTCTGTTTGAAGCGGTACTAGTAATTCATCTGAAGCAACTAATGCCATTATAGTAAGCAGACTTAGAGACGGAGGGCAGTCTATAAATATATTATCGTATTTTTTTAATAGACCCTCTTTCTTTGATTTTAAAATTTCTCTCAATACAAATGCTCTGTTAGAGTCATTTGCTGTTTCTACTTCAAGACCAGAAAGATTTACATGAGAGCCTATTAAATCTAGATTTTTAATATCAGTTTTCTGAATTATATTTTCAATATTAGTTTTTTTAATTAAAAGATTGTAAACATTTTTATCTTCATCATTATTGTTTTTACCTAGCCCAGTTGTTGCATTGCCTTGTGGATCCAAATCAATAACTAAATTATTTTGACCCATAATGGACAGTGAGGCAGCTAAGTTTATAACGGTAGTCGTTTTTCCTACGCCACCTTTCTGATTAATGATCGCTAGAGTTATAGGTGATGACATTTACTTGTTAATCTCCATCAAAATTATTTTTGAATCTTTATTTGTCATGCTGCTTTCTAATTTATAAGGGTATTTTTTTGTTTTAAAAGAATTTTTTATTTCTTTCTGTGCATTTTGACCTTTTAGAATCATTAATTTATGTGGCTTTTTGGCAATTTCACGTGAAACTTGTATTATTGACTCTAATTTTTTGAAAGCCCTGCACATTATAATCTCAGAATCTATAACTTCATCTCTGACATCTCCTAAAACCTCTGCATTTAAACTCAATTCTTTAATTACACCCGTTAAGAACCTTCTTTTTACTGGTGATTTTTCATATAATTTCACGTGAAAAGCCTTATTTTTATTGAAAATTTCTACTACGAGGCCCGGAAATCCTGCGCCAGTGCCAAGATCAGACACGGAATTGAGATTAAAATCAATAAACTTAACCAATTGAGCTGAATCAAGTATATGTCTATGCCAAATTTGATTTTCTGTGCTTTTAGCAATTAAATTATAATTTTTATTTTCTTTTAAAACTAGATTAGTGAACTTTTTAAGCTTTTCAATTGAATGATCGCTAAAATTAAGACTGTTTTTAAGAATATTTATGACTTCAAGCTGCTGCATTAAGCAGTGGCTTTATATCTAAGTTTTTTGATGTGTGAAAGAAGAATAATTATAGCTGCTGGCGTAACACCGTCAATACGAATAGCTTGACCAAGCGTTTTAGGCTTTACCTTCAGCAGCTTACTCTTTATCTCATTGGATAGACCGCTCAGTTTTTTATAATCTAAACTATCAGGTATGATAACGGACTCATCTTTCTTAAAAGACTCTATATCTTTATCTTGTCTATCAAGGTAACCCATGTAATGAGCATCTGTTACAACTTGATTTTCAATAGGTATTGGAAAAATAGGAATATCAGGAAAGACTTGCCTTATTTTTGCCATATTTACTTTTCGCTGGCCCATAATCTCTAAACAAGATCTTTTTACTCCATCCATAGCGATTTTAATATCATATTTCTTAGCTTGATTAGGTGATAAATAATTATTTTTTAAAATTGAATTAAGAGCCAAAATATTTTTTTTCTTTTCGTTAAATATTTTTTTTCTTTCAGACTTCACTAAATTTAAATTTACTCCAAAGTCTGTTAGTCTTTGATCGGCATTATCGGCTCTTAAAGTTAGTCTGTATTCGGCTCTAGATGTAAACATTCTATACGGTTCTGTAACTCCTTTAGTAATAAGGTCGTCGATCATAACACCAATATAAGAAGTTGATCGATCTAAAATAAACACCTCTTGATTTTGAATTTTTAAAGCAGCATTAATCCCTGCTATCAAACCTTGAGCTGCAGCTTCTTCATACCCTGTAGTTCCATTAATTTGTCCAGCAAGAAATAAAGAATTAATTTTTTTGGTTTCTAAGGTTGCTTTTAACTCCCTTGGATCCACATAATCATACTCTATTGCGTATCCAGCCCTCTTCATCTTAACATGCTCTAAACCCTTGATTTTACTTAATATTTTAAGCTGAATCTCCTCTGGAAGGGAGGTTGATATGCCATTTGGGTAAATAGTATTGTCCTTTAATCCCTCTGGTTCTAAAAATATTTGGTGCTTTTCCTTTTCCTTAAACTTAACAATTTTATCCTCTATAGATGGACAATACCTAGGCCCAACTCCTCTTATGTTTCCTGAATACATCGCGCTTCTTGAAATGTTTTCACTAATAATTTTATGAACGTCATTATTTGTGTAAGTCATCCCACATTTAATCTGTTTATTGTCGATCTTGTTCGTCAAGAAAGAGAAATAATAATGATCGTCATCAGCAGGCTGCATTTCTAAGTCATCAAAATTAATTGTATCACCATCTAATCTAGGAGGTGTTCCAGTTTTTAATCTTCCAATTTGCATTTTAAATTTTGCTAGTTGTTCGCTCAAACCGGTAGATGGTTTTTCATCATAACGGCCAGCTGGTATCTGTGTTTCACCTATATGTATTAAACCATTCAAAAAAGTTCCCGTAGTTAGTATTAACTCTTTAGTTCTTATTTCTTTACCGCTCTGACAAACGAATCCTATAACTTTATTGTCATCAAATAAGAATTTTATTACTGGGTCGGCTACGACCTCTAAATTTTCATAATTTAGTAAAATCTTTTGCATATGCTCTTTGTAAAGAGCTCTGTCTGATTGAGTCCTTGGTCCTTGTACTGCTGGTCCACGACTTCTATTTAATAATCTAAATTGAATACCTGATTTATCAGCTACAACACCCATTACGCCATCTAAAGCATCGATTTCTCTCACAAGATGCCCTTTTCCAAGTCCTCCTATAGCGGGATTACACGACATTTCACCAATAGTCTCGATTTTATGGGTAAAAAGAGCAGTATTTACACCCATTCTAGCAGAAGCTGCTGCTGCTTCACATCCGGCGTGTCCTCCACCTATAACTACTACATCATAGCTTTGTTTTATCATGCTGTGAATGTAAACGTCTAAATTAAGAATACAAGAAGTATTTTATTTACCGATGCAGAAGTCTTTAAATATAGATCCAAGTATTTCTTCAACATCTACCTTACCTACAATGCCACCTAGATGTCGAGTGGCCATTCTTAAGTCTTCAGCTGCTAATTCGAGGTCTTTGTGTTGTTTTTTTTTGAGAAACTTATCAATTTCATTTAAACAATCATTAAGTTTAACTCTGTGTCTTTCTCTAGTAATTAAAGCGCTATTATTTGATGAAAATTTTTTACTTAACTTAGCTTTAACCAAATTAATTAATTTATCTATATTTTTATTATTTTTTACTGAAGCTAAAACGGTATCAACATTAAATTTATGATTTTGCTTTTCAGAAACATCTGATTTATTTAAGAGAATTATAGTATCTTTATTAATCATATTCTGTATTGCTTTATTAATTTTTTTTGATGAATTATCGATGACTACTATATTTAAATCTGCTTCTTTTGATTTGCCTAAAGCTAAAGAAATACCTTTTTTTTCAACTTCGTTTTTAGCTTCTCTTATACCTGCAGTGTCGGCTAGAAGAACAGGATATCCATCTAAATTTAAGTAGGTTTCTATAACATCTCTTGTTGTGCCAGCTTCATCTGAAACAATTGCTACTTCTCTTTTTGAAAGTAAATTTAATAATGATGATTTACCTGCATTAACTTCTCCTGTAATTAAAACTCTAAAACCATCTCTAATTTTTTCTCCAACTTTATTATCCTCAATAATTTTAGTAATTTCTGAATGAATTTCTTTAATTGATTTGTGTGCATCTTTTAGTATTTTTTCTGGAAGATCTTCCTCTGCAAAATCAATTTTTGCCTCTATAAAAGCAAGAGATTTTATTATTTTTTCTCTAAGATTATTATAATAATTTGATGCGTTCCCCTGAACTAATTGAACTGCTTGTTGTCTTTGTAGTTCTGTTTCAGAATGGATAAGATCCCCTATGCTTTCTGCTTTTAACAAATCAATTTTATCATTTTGAAAAGCAATTTTAGTAAACTCACCTGGTTCAGCTAGTCTGCAGTTTTTTTGCTCGGATAAAACTCTCAATAAACAGTTTATAACTGCGTTACTTCCATGAATTTGCAATTCTGCAAGATCTTCTCCGGTATAGCTGTTTGGCCCGGGAAACCACAATAATAGAGCTTCTGGGTCTATTACATTATCGTTTTTAGGGTCATAAAATTTACAAAAATTTACTTCATTTGACTTGATATTTTTAGACTTCGTCAAATTTTGGCAAATCTTAAGTGTTTCACTGCCTGATATTCTAACGATAGCTATTCCAGAGGGTCCTCTACCCGAAGATAAAGCATAAATGTTCATTGAGTTATAATGATAAACCTCGATTAGAGATTATTTTACTGAAT
Organism: uncultured Pelagibacteraceae bacterium; assembly: GCA_902587515.1. GTDB lineage: Bacteria > Pseudomonadota > Alphaproteobacteria > Pelagibacterales > Pelagibacteraceae > Pelagilacustribacter. The sequence continues at coordinate 128,793 of CACILM010000001.1, read as the reverse complement.
TTTTTTAATACCTCGTTGTTCTTAATATTTTTTACAATTATTTCTTTGAATGGATCTAAATATTTATTTTGTTTAAAGAAACTATGAGTAGCATCAACGCCTAGACTCATGATAGTATTTTCGGGTTTTCTGCTATTATAAAAATCATTTAACGCATAACTATTTTTAATAGAAATACCTAAACTCACATAATATTTAATAATTTCTTTTAGTTTTTTTATATCCCTAAGAACTAGATTAAATCCCTGACCAGCTACAGGATGAATTGTGTGAAGACCCTCACCAAGAATTAATATATTTTTTTGATGATATTGTCGTCTTAAACTTAGAGAGATGGGATAAGACTGAATATTACTAATAGTAATATCTTGTTTTTTCTTCAACATTTCTAGTATTTTATTTTTAACTAAAGTTGTAATTTTTTTTGAATTATTTTCGAAAAAATGTTTTTTAACACTCCAAACAAAAGAAAAATAATTTTTTGAAAAAGGAAGTATAGCCAATGGGCCTTCTTTTAAAAAGAATTGGCTTGTATTGAGATTCTTAAAATTATGTTTTACATATCCTGTAATAGCTATTTCTTTATAATCTTTCTTAATAGATCTTATTTTTGTTATATTAGTGTAAATTTTAGATTGTCCACCTATACAGAGGATAATTAAATCATAATTTTTTAACTCATCTAATTTTTTTACATCCTTTCTTATTAATTTTATTTTATTTTTTGAAATTTCTTTCAACAATAAACTTTTAACTTTGTCATTTTCGAAAACGTACATAAGATTGGAGTTAACTTCGTTTAGATTTAAAAAATTTATATTTTCTTTAGAGGTTTCGTAAAAAAGCTCAATTTTTTTTGAGGGCCAAAAAAACTTTTGTCCCAGATTTGTAATATTTTGATTGATAAACTTATAGTTTGTATCTGAAATAGCAGTAGTCCTTTTATCTGCGTTTTTTGTGCCTTTTTTAGCTATTAGATTTACCTCGATACCCGGTACTTTAGATAAAACTAAAGCTGTCATTAAGCCTGAAAGACCGTCACCGACAATGCATATTCTCTGTTTTATCATATAAAAATTTTTAACACTTTCATAAAAATGGTAAAAAGTACGTAATCGATTCGTAATGAATACAAACTTTTTAGATAGTGTAACAAATTTTTTAAAAAAGCGAACCTTTGAATTACTAGGTTTAATCTTGGTTTTATCAAGTGTCGCACTTGCAATCGCTTTTACAACATATTCTCCTGAAGATCCTTCATTTATTTACGGGGATAGGAGCTTCGAGATCCAGAACTTTTTTGGGATTTATGGAAGTAGCATTGCAGATTTTTTATTACAAAGTTTTGGTTTAGCCTCTTTTTTATTATTACTTAATTTTTTGTTTTGGGGGTTAAATCTAATAATAAAGAAAGAACTAAGAAGAATAATTTTAAAATTATTTTTAGTAGCAGCATATTTAACTGTAGGTACAGTTTTTATATATTTAACATTCAATAACTCCTTTTGGTTAATTGATAATGGTAATTCAGGTTTTGTTGGTAAAATAACTTATAACTTTATTAATACCTGGGCTCCGTGGATAAATAATACTTATTCAATTTATGGGCTACTTTTGTTGACTATAATTTTTTTTTCATTTTCAGCTGATATTAATTATAAAAAAGTTTTTTTAGTGACTATTTCGCTTTTTAGAACAAAACCTCTGGAAGATGTTGAGCCAGATTTTAGTAAAATTAATATTGAAGATCAGCCACAGACTTTAGAAAAACCACAGCAATCTTTTTCGTTTGACACTGACACAATTTCTAAGACAGAGCGAGCTTTTACAAAAAATAAATATAAATTACCAGATATAAATTATTTAGAAAAAAATTTATCTAAGCTTAGTTCTGATGGAAATAAAAATCGTCCTGATGCTGAATTTATGGAGAAAATATTATTGGACTTTGGTATAGATGGAAAAATTAAAACAATTAATAACGGCCCTGTAGTAAGCCTTTATGAGTTCGAACCAGCACCTGGTGTAAAAGTTTCTAAAATTATTAATTTATCTGAAGATTTAGCAAGAAATACAAGTTCAACTTCTACAAGAGTTTCGGTCATTCCAGGAAAGAACACTGTTGGAATTGAAATTCCAAACGAGGAAAGGGAGGGCGTATCACTAAGAGAAATAATTTCTTACGATAAATTTCAAAAGAAAGATGTAAGACTTCCGATAGCATTAGGTAAAAGTATTTCGGGAATGCCAATTGTTGGTGATTTAACATCAATGCCTCATCTTTTAATTGCAGGTACGACTGGTTCAGGAAAGTCTGTTTGTATTAATACTATAATCGTTTCACTGCTTTACAAACTAAGTCCAGATCTTTGTAAATTTATTTTAATTGATCCAAAAATGTTAGAGCTATCTACTTACGAAGGAATACCTCATTTATTAACTCCAGTTATTACTGATGCTAAAAAAGCTACATCAGCTTTATCTTGGACGGTAAAAGAAATGAACAGCAGATATAAATTAATGAGCAAGGTAGGAGTAAGAAACATTGATGGCTATAACGCTAAGCATAAACTTAAAATGCCTTACATCGTTGTAGTAGTTGATGAGATGTCAGATTTAATGCTTGTAGCTGGAAAAGAAATAGAAAACTACATTCAAAAATTATCACAAATGGCAAGAGCTGCAGGAATTCATATCATCATGGCTACGCAAAGACCAAGTGTTGATGTAATAACAGGTACAATAAAAGCTAATTTCCCTACAAGAATATCTTTCCAAGTAAGCTCCAAGATTGATAGTAGGACAATTTTAGGGGAGCAGGGTGCCGAACAATTACTAGGAAAAGGAGACATGTTATTCATGTCATCAGCAAACAGAATAGTTAGAATTCATGGTCCATATGTTTCTGAACAAGAAATTGAGAAAATTACTAATTCGTTAAGAGCACAAGGAGAGCCAGATTATATGGAAGAAATTACTTCCCAAGTAACAACTGAAAGCTCACTAACTCCTGGAAATGAAGGTGATGAAGATGAATTATTTAATCAAGCCGTAGAAATTATTAAAGCAGAAGGAAAAGCCTCTACAAGCTTTTTACAGAGAAAGTTGCAAATCGGATACAATAGAGCTGCTAGAATTATTGATATGATGGAAGAAAAAGGTATTGTTAGCAAGGCAAATCATGTTGGTAAACGCGAAGTTCTTTAAAAAAACATTTTTAATCTCTTTTTTTCTATTAATAGCAACAAGTCTATTAGCTAATGAAAAAGATCAAATAATTGCTCAATTAAATAAATTAAACTCTTTAGAATTTACATTTAATCAATTAATTAATGAAAAAACAGAAAAAGGTAGCTGTCTTTTAGAATTTCCAGGAAAATTGAAATGTAATTACTTTGACGACAAGGAAAAAGAATTAGTTATTAATAATAAGAGATTAGCAATAACCCAGAAAAGATATAACAAAACTTATCATTATCCTATTTCAAAATCTCCATTTTTAAATATTTTATATAAGGATAAACTTTTAGAAATAGTGCAATCAGGTGAATTAGAATCAACTGATCAAATAATTAAGCTTGTTTATTTTGGTGATAACGAAATTACAATTTTTTTTGATAAAAAAAAACTGGATTTGAAAGGATGGGAGATTAAAGATCAATACAACAATAATATAAATTTCTCCCTTAACATTATTGCTGAAAATGATTCTTATAAAAGAGGCACCTTTAAAGTACCTGAAATAAACTAAGCTACAAAATCAATTTCTTCTTCTTTGAAAATTTCAAAACCTTTGGATTTGTAATTTTGTAATGCGTGTTTATGGTCTAAACTACAAGTGTGAACCCACATTCTTTCAGGATTTTTTCTTGATGCGCTTGCAATAGCATGATTTACAAGAGTCGAACCTAATTTCAAACCTCTAAATTCTTTTAGTATTCCTAGATTGATAAGCTCTACTTCATTAGATCCAGGATGATACTCTTGTTCGTAATATCCTACAAGATCTTCACCTTTTTTAAGAACATGCGTTTCTAAATTTTTATTTGTAACATACTTTACCCACTCACTTTCAGACCAAAGTAATCTGTCTCTCCAATAGTGATCTACGCCTATTTGTTTGTAGAAAAATCTGTTTAAGTGGAAATTATCTTTATCATCCAAAATAATTTGGAAATTTTCTGGAAGATTCAAGTCAACTGTTTTTGAAAAATCTTTAATTTCTAAAAAATATCTTTTTACTCTTGAAACCATCAACTTACCATCTTCCCGATCTTTTCGCCTGCAAATATATGGAAGTGTAAGTGAGGCACCTCCTGTCCACCATCACTTCCAATATTAGTTAAAGCTCGAAATCCTTTATCTTTTGCCCCCATTAAGTTTGCGACATGCGTCACCGCTCTGTTTAATTCTACAATCTCTTTATCTGAAGCTTTGCTGTTGAAGTCATTAAGATCTACATATTCACCTTTAGGAATAACTAAAACATGAACTTTCTTTTGGGGGTTAATATCATGAAAAGCTAAAACATGATCATTTTCGTAAACTTTTTTACACGGGATTTCTCCTCTAAGAATTTTAGCAAATATATTATTTTTATCGTAACTCATTTCTGTCTTTTCTTTAGTTCACTCATAACATCTTCAATCTTTATATTATTGGCCTCTAAGTAAACCATCAAATGATAAATCACATCGGCAGCCTCGTGTATCTTATTTGAATTTTTTTCCACAGATTCTATTAATTCGCCTATTTCCTCTTTTACTTTTGAAACACTTAAATTTTTATCGTTCAAAAGTTTATTTGTATAAGATTTATCTGGAGAAGAGTTTTTTCTCTTTCTGATTGTTTCGATTAATTCTTCTAAGTTTTCAAACATTTTATAATCTTACCGATACATTTTTAGAATTCAAATATTCTTTAGCATCTTTAATTTTATATTCACCATAATGAAAAATAGAAGCAGCTAAAACTGCGCTTGCACCACCTTTAACAATACCATCATACAGGTGATCTAAAGTTCCAACTCCACCAGAAGCTATTACAGGAATATTGGTACTATTCGTAATTGTTTTTAATAAATCAATATCGTAACCAGATTTAGTACCATCTTTATCCATTGAAGTTAATAAAATTTCACCGGCTCCATTTTCTTCTACTTTTTTTGCAAAGCCTACAGCATCAATACCTGTTTTATTTCTTCCGCCGTGTGTGAATACTTCCCATTTATTTTCTGAAACTTTTTTTGCGTCAATCGCAACAACAATACATTGAGATCCAAATTTTTTTGAAGCTTCCTTAACTAAATCGATATTCTTTACAGCGGCAGTATTAATAGAAACTTTATCTGCACCAGCTAACAATAAATCGGTAATATTTTGAATAGTTCTAACACCACCTCCAACAGTTAAAGGAACGAAACATTCTTTTGCAGTTTTTCTAACAATATCAATGATCGTTTCTCTATTTTCATTTGAAGCGGTGATATCAAGAAAACAAATCTCGTCAGCGCCACCTTCACTATAAATTTTAGCTTGTTCTACTGGATCTCCAGCATCTTTTAATGCAACAAAGTTAATACCTTTAACAACTCTTCCATCTTTAACATCAAGGCAAGGTATAATTCTATTTTTAAGCATTAACCTCCTTTGCTAACTCATCAAGCTTAATATCGCCATCGTAAATAGCTTTACCAACAATAATACCTTCAATTTTTTTATTTTTTAATTCTTTAGCCTTCTTAATGTCATTTATTGAAGAAACACCTCCTGAAATAACTACAGGACAATTAGAAAGCCCTGCAATTTTCACGGTCTCATCTAAGTTGGGGCTAGTTTTCATTCCATCTCTGTTTATGTCTGTAAAAATAATTCTGCTAACGCCAAAATCATTTACTTCTTTTAAAAAATCTGTGGTTTTAATTTCTAGATTTTCTTTCCAGCCTGATACTGAAAGATTTCCATCTTTTGCATCTAATCCCAAAGCAATTTGACCTTTAAATTTTACGCAAGACTCTTTTAAAAATTCTTTATTTTTGATTGCACCACTTCCTAAAATTACTTTCTCAACACCAGTATCAACATATTGTTTAATGCTATCTAGAGATCTAACACCGCCTCCTATTTCAATCTTCAAATCGTATTTACTTACTATTTCTTTTATAATATTTAAATTGATTGTTTTACCCGTTAAAGCTCCGTCTAAATCTACAATATGTAAGTTTTTAAAGCCATGATCTTTAAATATTGCTGCTTGCTCAATGGGTGAAGTTTCGTATTCAGTTTTATTTTCGAAGTCACCTTTGATTAATCTTACACATTTCTTATCTTTTATATCTATTGCAGGAAATATTTTCATTATAATTTTAAAAAGTTATCAATTACTTTTAATCCGATTTTATCACTCTTCTCAGGGTGAAACTGTGTTCCAAATAAATTATCTCTTTCGACAGAGCAGACAATTTTTGACGAGTAATTTGTTATCGCTGAAATGACTGATTTATCCTCAGGAATAAATTCATAACTATGTACGAAATACATGTGAGATTTATTTTTTATATCTTTAAATATTTTACTTTCTTTTTGAATTTCAATTTCGTTCCAACCAATATGTGGAAGCTTAAATTTTCCTTTTTGATTATCAATTTTGGAAACTTTACCGGAAATCCAACCTAATCCCTTTGTTTCTGCTTCCTCATACCCAATATCAGCAAACATTTGTAAGCCTACACAAATTCCTAATAAAGGTTTCTTATTTGTTATTGCAAATTCTTTAAGTGTATCAACTAATCCCTTAATTTGATTAAGAGAGTCGACACAGCTTTTAAATGAACCTTGCCCTGGTAAAACAATCTTGTCACTAAACTTAATTTTCTTGATGTCTGAAGTTACCTCTAAATTAACTTTACCTTTAGCAACCTCTGTAAAAGAATTTATAACAGAGCTAATATTGCCCGATTGGTAGTCAACAATTGTGACGTTCATCAATTTTAAATAGAGCCTTTTGTCGAAGGTATAGAGTTTTTAATTCTTTTATCTATCGCTAAAGCATCTTTTAATGATCTAGCTAAACCTTTGTAACACGACTCAATCTTGTGGTGACTATTTTCACCATAAATGTTTTCGATGTGCAGAGTAATTCCTGCTGATTGTGAAAAAGCTTGGAACCATTCTTTAAATAATTCAGTGTCCATCTCTCCAAGTTTCTCAACTGGTAAGCTTACTTTCCAAATTAGATAAGGTCTATTCGATATATCAATTGAAACGCGACTTAGAGTTTCGTCCATTGGAATCATTGTTGATGCGTATCGTGTAATACCTTTTCGATTACCTGCTGCTTTTTTAATAGCTTCTCCGATTGCTATACCTGTATCCTCAGTAGTGTGGTGTAAATCTATATGCGTATCGCCCTTCGCTTTAACTTCTAAGTCTATAAGAGAGTGCTTTGATAATTGCTCCAACATGTGGTCTAAGAAACCTATTCCGGTTTTAATTTTATACTTTCCTTTTCCGTCTAAATTGACCGCGACAGAAATACTGGTCTCTTTTGTTTTTCTTGTAATTTTTGCTTTTCTACTCATAAACTATGCCCGATTTACCTTTGATATATATTTAATTGGTCATTTTATCAATAAATCACTATTGAAGATCGCAAATTAATCTCCACATATAACTTCATGAATACAGCTGAAAAATGGCACGGTACTACAATTGTCCTTTTGAGAAAAGGTGGGGAAACCATTGTAGCAGGTGACGGTCAAGTAAGTCTTGGTAATACAGTTTTAAAAAGCAAAGCCAAAAAAGTTAGAAAAATTGAGAACAGAGGAGTTATCGCAGGGTTTGCCGGCTCAACCGCAGATGCCTTAACTTTATTTGAGAGGCTTGAGGCAAAATTAGAAAAGCACGCTGGTAACTTACAAAGAGCAGCTGTTGAGTTAGCTAAAGATTGGAGAAGTGATAAATTTTTAAGAAGATTAGAAGCGTTAATGGCAGTAGCAGATAAAGATCACAGCTTTATAATTTCCGGAACTGGAGATGTTTTAGAGCCGGAGGATGGAATAATTGGAATTGGATCTGGGGGAAACTATGCTCTTGCGGCTGCAAAGGTATTAATTGAAACTGATATGAAAGCAGAGGAGATAGCTAAAAAAGCTTTAAAAGTTGCATCAGATATTTGTGTATTTACGAACAATAACGTAACAATGGAAAAAATTTAAATGTCTAAATCAAAAAAAGAAACAAATTTAAAGTTAGTCAAAGGATCTAAAACTGACAGCTCAAAGGTCAGTGCGCTTTCTCCAAGAGAAATAGTTTCAGAGCTAGATAGATATGTAATTGGTCAAAAGGAAGCAAAAAAAGCTGTTGCTGTTGCATTAAGAAATAGATGGAGAAGACAGGCTCTTACTGATGAAATGAGAGACGAGGTATTACCAAAAAATATACTTATGATTGGTCCAACAGGAGTAGGTAAAACTGAGATATCTAGAAGACTCTCTAGATTAGCCGAGGCACCTTTCATTAAAGTTGAAGCAACAAGATTTACTGAAGTTGGTTATGTAGGTAGAGATGTTGAGCAAATCGTCAGAGATTTAATAGAAATAGCTATAGCGATGGAAAGAGAGAGAAAGAGAAAAGAAGTTAAAGCCAAAGCTGAATTAAAGGCAGAGGAAAAAGTTTTAGATGCTTTAGTTGGGAATAAAGCAAGCGTTGCTACGAGAGAAAGTTTTAGAAAAAGACTAAGAAATGGTGATTTAGACAATAATGAAATCGAAATAGAAGTGCAAGACACATCCTCTGGATTACAAAGTTTTGAAATACCTGGTATGCCCGGAGGAAACGTCGGTATGGTAAATCTTGGAGATATACTTGGAAAATCTATGGGTAATAAAAAAGGTAAAAAGAAAAAAATGACTGTTAAAGAATCTCATGGGATTTTAGTCGCTCAAGAGTCAGATAAAATGATTGAGGAAGATAAAATTATTAAAGAAGCCAAAAAGGCTACTGAAGAAAACGGTATAGTGTTTCTAGATGAAATTGATAAAGTTTCTGCAAGAAGCGATAGGGTTGGTGGAGACGTTTCTAGAGAGGGGGTTCAAAGAGATCTATTACCTTTAATTGAAGGGACAACAGTAAGCACTAAGCACGGACCAATTAAAACTGATCATATCTTATTTATTGCTTCTGGAGCTTTCCAATTAGCCAAACCATCAGACTTATTGCCTGAACTTCAAGGAAGATTGCCAATAAGAGTGGAATTGAACGCGCTTAATGAAGAAGATTTTAAAAGAATTCTTAAAGAGCCAGATAATAGTTTAATAAAACAATATAAGGCTTTATTAAAAACAGAAGATGTAAATCTTGAATTTTCAGAAGACGGTATCGATATGCTTGCTAAGATTTCTGCAGAAGTAAATTCATCTGTAGAAAACATTGGTGCTAGAAGACTTCACACAATCATTGAGAAAGTTTTAGATGATATAAGTTTCAATGCTACTGATAAAGCGGGTGAAACAATTACAGTTGACAAAAAATTTGTTCAAAACAACCTAGGGAATTTAGTAAAAGATACAGACCTATCAAAATTTATATTATAAATTTTTTAATTTAATTAATATAGCGCCTGCTCCACCGTCTTTAGTATCAGCTTCGTTGATAGAGATTATAAAATTTTTTAATTCTTTATCAGATTTTATATATTCAGGTACTGAATACCTAAGTGTTCCATAATTTTTTGAAACATAGGCATCTTCATGATTTTTTGAATGTAAGCCTTTACCAGTAATTAATAATACTTCTTTATAATTTTTTTCTTTGCAAGAAAGTATGATCTCTTTAGCTTTACTGTTAGCTTCATCTAACGTATATCCGTGAAGATCGTATTTAAATCTCCTTTTTATGAAATTTTCTTTAGAATAATTTTTATCTTTATCGTAAATATCTGACGGATTTTTTATGTAATCTTCCCAAGCTTTTGTATTATCTTGTTCTAGATCTTTTTTTTTGATCACTAGCTAACGATTTTGGACAAATACCAATTCGGACTTTTTTGATTGATGTTTCTTGTAAATATCCAATTGTCTGAAACAAATTTAATTTTATCTGGATTTCCCTCAATAATCTTATTCTCCTTATCTCTTTTGACAGAAATTACCTCTGCAACAAATTTTACAGTGGCAAACAAATTATCTTTAATTTTTTCATATTTTTCAACCGAAGACTCTTTTACACCTATGAATGTAAATTCTGATTTTATATTCTCTTTATTTCTAGCTTTTATTGCATCAGAAAAGTTTGAGAACATATTTGAAGAAAGTAATGACTTTAATTTTATTAAATCTCCGCTAGCAAAAGCAGTTAAAATAGTTTCATAAGCTATTTCAGCTCCTTTGAGGAACTCTTTTTTATTTTTCCCTTCTAGTGTTTCTAAATTTTGTTCTTTAGGCTGAATATCTTTTTTGGGTATACTAAATTTTTTCTCATCAAAGCCTGGATAGACTTTTGACTCATGCCCTGTTTTTCTTCCCAAAATGCTTCTTAACCTTAGAATTATAAATCCTGCGATCATTCCAAGCAAAATTATGTCTAAATAACCAAAACTATTACTCATAATTTGATAAATATACATGAATAATATATTTTTGTATCAGACAAATGAACACATTTTTCTTGATATTTATAGTTTTGCCAGCTCTAGAGATATTTTTAATGATAGAAATTGGATCAGAAATAGGTGCTTTAAGCACATTAGCTCTAATTTTTCTCACAGCTGTTCTTGGTGTGTTTTTTGCAAGAATTCAAGGTATTCAAACCTTAAAATCTGGGTTAGTAAATTTATATCAAAATAAAATTCCTATTTATGACCTTATGTCTGGAGCATCAATTGCTTTCGCAGCAATGCTTTTAATCATACCAGGATTTTTAACTGATTTTTTTGGATTTGTTCTTTTAATTCCCTTTACAAGGAAACTTTTATTTAAAATAATTCTTAAAAATAAAACTAAAATAGATGAACAAAAAGGAAGTGTCGATACTATCGATGGGGAGATAGTAAAAAAGGAAAAAGATGAACTATAAAATTATTGGAAAATACATCAAAGACTTAAATTTTAACATTCCTAATCCGAAAACTTTTTTTTTACTTTCAAAAGATATTGCAAACTACAAAATTAATATTGAAATAAAGAGTGACCAAGTTAAACAAAATATTATTGAAGTGCTAACTTCTTTAAATTTATCACCAACCAAAGAAGATTTTGAAAAAATAAATACAAAAATTGTTTACGCTACAGTTGTAGAATTATCTAATGATAAATTGGAAAAAAAAGAAATGGAGAAAATTATACTTATAGATGTACCTACTAAAATATATACGGAACTTCGAGCCATCTTTGTTTTTTTATTTGAAAATTCTGGGTTTAAGGATGTAAAAATAAGTGAAAATGTTGATTTTAAAAAACTATACCAAATGAGAAAAATTCAATAAAAATTTTTCTTTAGCTCTTTTTTTAAAAAACTTCTGTGGTTTGCTATTTCATCCTCTGTAATTTTAACAACACTTTTGTTATAATTATCTTTATTTATTATATTTTGTTCAGTGTTGTTGGCTGAGAGATTAAATTTAGGCTCTTTTACATCTAAAAGATTAATGTAAACTTCTCTAAGTAGCTCGCAATCTAACAACGCATTGTGCTTGGTTCTTCTAGAAAGATCTATATTAAATCTTTTGCATAGCGCATCAAGGGAATTGGACACACCTGGGAATTTTTGTCGTGCAACATCCAATGAGTCAATTACTAACTCTTTTTTTATTAATTCTTTTTTAATAAGACTTAGCTCTCCATTAAGAAATCCTATATCAAATGACGCATTGTGAATTATAATTTTCTTATCCTTGATAAAGTCAATTAAATCATCTGCTACTTTATCAAATGTATCTTTATCATTTAAAAATTCCTGTGAATAACCATGTATCTTGAACGCATCATTTGGAACACTTCTTTTAGGATTTATCAATTTATGAAATACTTTTCCCGTAGAGATGAGATCTTTCGTTTCAATACAAGCAATTTCAACAATTTTATGTCCATCTTTAAATGATAAACCTGTAGTTTCTGTATCTAAGAAGATTTCATTCATAATTTTTTAGTATATCTAACAAATTTTTTTTTAAAATATGAATATTTTTTTCGTTAACAACTATATGATCACAAAATTTAGCTTTCTTCTTATCGCTGAATTGTTTTTTATTAAGTATATTAAAAAATGCTTTATCCCCTCCTTTTTTTTTAAATCTTTTTAATCTCAAACTTTGTTTCGCCTTAATGAAAAGTATTGTATCGAATTCGTTCATTAAACGACTTTCTACTAGTAAAGGAATTTCAAAAAAAACAAATTTCTTATTTCGGTGTATTTTAGCAAATCTAAACATTTCTTTTCTTACTAATGGGTGAATAATTTTTTCAATTTTTTTAAAAAAAGATGTGTCTTTTAAAATTTTTTTTTTAATTAAACTTTTTACAATAGAGTAGTTTTTAATTCTTAATTTTTTTGAAATATATTTTTTAAAATTATTTTGTTTATAAAGTTTCTTGACTATTTTATCAGCGCTAAAAACTGGGCCTTTTTCTTTTAAGATCTTAACTGCTGTTGATTTACCAGAGGCTAAGGAGCCCGTTATACCTATTCTTCTCATTTTAAGTTTGATACCAAAATTTCAATTAATTTCTCATCAATTTCAGGATTGATTTTATTCCACAAATAAAAAGATTTTTGCCCTTGGTAAATAAACATATTGAGACCATTAAAAACTTTAATATCCATTTTCTTAAGATATTTAAGAGTTTTAGTTTCCAAGGGATTATAAATTGTATCTATATATATCAGATCCTTCTTAGTTTGAGTAAAATTGAATTCAAAATCTTTACTACCTTTTAAACCTAAGCTTGTTGCATTAATTATTACATCAAAATTTTTTATTTCTTCTTGCAGCTTTTCCCATTCGATAATCTTCAATTTATTAAATTTCTTTTTTAAGAAAATACATTTTTCTCTGGTTCTATTAATAATTGATATTTCCTGAACACCAGACTTCTGCAAAGATAAAATTACAGAGGGCGAAACGCCTCCAGCACCAATTACAAGAACTTTTTTTTTTTGCGCGTTATCAATTTCTTTCAGATATGCTGCCTGCAAACCGAAAACATCCGTATTTTCACCGACAACGGTGTCCTGATTATCAAGATAAATTGTGTTCACAGAACTTGTGGTTTCTGCATCATTAACAAGAGCGTCAACGTAAGAAACTATTTTTTGTTTATAAGGTAAAGTTATGTTGATACCGCTTATATCTTTGTTTCTTATTTTTTTTATTATTACCGGTAGATCTTTTTCATTTTTTATATCAATGATAGAATAATTAGCATCGATATTATATTTTTTTAACCAATAATTATGAAGAATCGGTGATAATGAGTGTTTGATAGGATTTCCTATAATTCCAAATTGTTTTATCATTTTTTATACTGTTTAATGTAGTTTATAATATCTTTTACAGGCAAACCCATAATTGATTCCATGTCACCTTTAATATATTCAAATAATTCCAACCCATTTGCCTCAATTTGATAAACACCATAAGCAAGTAAAGTTTCTGTGCTTATTTTGTCAAGATATTCTTTAAGTTTTTCCTCTGTAAAATTTTTCATTCTTAGCTCGGAAGAATCGGTATGATTCCAAATCATTGAACCATTTTTTGAAATACAAACTGAACTTATTAAAAAGTGAACTGAATCATTCAGTTTTTTAAGTATTTTGAGTGCTTCGTCTCTAGATTTTGGCTTATTTATCAATTCATTATCAAGTGAAATAACACTGTCTGCTCCCAGTACTAGTCTATCGGGATACTTAGTGCTTACTTTAACTGATTTTATTTCAGCTAAATTTTTTGATATTATTCTTGGGTCCGCTCCCTCATCCAATAACGAATTTTTTACCTCATCTTCGTCTACATTAGATACTACTACTTCACAATCTATTTTATATTTATCAAGTATTTTTTTTCTTACCCCGCTTTTCGACGCTAATATAATTTTCATCTATGTTTTTTAATTTCTATTATTTTTAAAATTGAAGCTGCTGTTTCTTCTACTGATCTCCTTGTAACGTCTATAATTGGCCAATTATTTTTTTTAAATAAGATTTTTGAGTCACTTACCTCTTTTCTAATAAAATCTAAGTTGGTATAATCTTTTAATTTTGGGTCTTTCATTATAGCTACTCTATTCCGTCTAATATCAGCCAATCTCTCTGGGTCAGCTACTAATCCTATGATACATGCTGATTTATTTTTTGTAAGATTCTCTGGTACTTTCTGCTCCAAGACCAAAGGAATATTGATTGTTTTAAATCCTCTATTAGCTAAATAAATAGACGTAGGGGTTTTGCTAGTTCTACTAACACCTAATAAAATAATATCTGCACTATCAATATCGTCAACTTTTTTTCCATCATCATGTGACATTGTAAATTGTATAGCCTCTATTCTTTTGTAATAATCATCATCTAAAACATGCTGCGCGCTTGGTTTATGGATAGCTTTTTGATTTAATAATTTAGAAAAACTTAAAATCAAATTTCCTAGAATACCAAAACAGGGTACATTGTGTTTCTGGCTCTGATTTGAAATATACTTAGCTAGTTTTGTCTCAACAATAGTATATAGAATTAATGAATTTTCTACCTCATTACATTCCTTAATAATTTTGTCAATTTGCTGCTCTGTTCTCACGAAAGCAAACTCTTTTTTGTTGTATTCAAAATTTTCAAATTGCGACTTAAGAGAAAGGAATATTCTATCTAGAGTTTCACCTGTAGAGTCAGACACAAGATATACATTGTATTTTTCGTTCATAAAGTTGTTAATAAATTAATAGTAAATTGCTTTTCTTCGTTTGTTACAAAAATGCTTTTTAAAAAGCTAACATTAATTAACACTATTTTAACAATTAGTTCGATGTTGATAATGTTGTTTTACTAATGTTTATAAGATTAATAAAGTCATCAAATAAAGGTTTTTAAGCAAAAATTGTTAACTTGCTCATGTATAAGATATGTATAAAAAGTTATATGGATAATAAACAGGACCTAATACAAGAACAACGTTTTAAAAAAACTATTATTTAGAAATGATTAATTTAAAAACTATTTTACTAAGTAAAAATTCTTGTAAATCAATTTGGTTTATGAGACAAGCAGGACGTTACCTACCAGAGTTTAAAAAAATTAGAAAAAAAAATAAAGATTTTATTAAACTTTGTTTAAACAGTGACTTAAGTTCAGAAATTACATTACAACCAATTAAAAGATTTAACCTAGATGCAGCAATAATTTTTTCTGATATTTTGATGACACCTTATGCTTTAGGACAAAACATAACTTTTATAAAAGATAAAGGACCAAAGTTAAGTGAGTTAAATATAAAGAATTTGATAAAAAACAATAAAGAAAAATTTTCTCAAAAGTTAAGTCCAGTTTACAAAGCCATTGAAATAACAAGAAAAAGGTTAGAAAAAAATAAATCATTAATTTGTTTTATTGGGGCACCATGGACTCTTTTAATTTATATGTTTGGATTAAAAAAAGACGATAATAAGTTAGATTTAGATAAATATAATAATTTTAAAACACAAATTTATCAAACACTTATAGAGTTAAACGATTATCTATGTGTTCATATAGAAAATCAGATAAATGCAGGAGCAGATGTGGTTCAAATATTTGACTCCTGGGCTGGCATAATACCAGAAAATGATGTTAAAGACCTTTGTTATATTCCAAACAAAAAAATAGTCGATTTTTGTAAAAGTAAAAAAATAGTGACCATTTGTTTTCCTAAAGGTTTAAAAGATAATTATGAAGTCTTTAATAATTTTGTTAAACCAAATGGAATTAATTTAGATGCCGATTTAGATCCTCAATGGGCTAAAAATAAACTTAAAGATGTTGTTCTTCAAGGGGGACTTAATCCAAATATACTTCTTAGAACTGATGAAGATATTTTGAAGGCAGCGACGAAATACATAAAAACTTTTAAAGATATTCCATATGTTTTTAATCTTGGACACGGTTTACTTCCAGAAACAGATCCTGATAAAGTAAAATTGTTAGTCGATTTTTATAGGAATTATAATGAATGAAGATCATCCAAAAATAAAATTTGGTAAAACAGGCGTACTTATAATTAATCTTGGAACACCAGACTCAACAAACTGGTGGGATATTAGAAAGTACTTAAAAGAATTTTTATCTGATAGAAGAGTAATAGAAGTTAACCCTATAATTTGGCAGATAATATTAAATTTGATCATCTTAACTTTTAGGCCATCGAAAACTGCTCACGCATATAAGCAAATTTGGAGAAAAGAAAGTGATGAGTCACCATTATTATACTTTACGAAACGTCAAGCAGATGAACTTAGAAGAAAAATAGATAGCGATAAAATTATAGTAGACTATGCCATGAGATACGGAAATCCAAGTATTAAATCAAGGTTAAACAATCTTAAAGAAAACGGATGCGAAAATATAATTATTTTACCTTTATATCCACAGTACGCTGCAGCAACAACCGCAACAGTTTGTGACGAAGTTTACAGATCTTTAATGAGAATGAGATGGCAACCAAGTCTGCAAATTATTCCTCATTATGAAAGCGAACCATTGTATATTGACGCGCTCGTAAATAGCATTGAAAGAAAAGTTAAAGAAATAAACTGGAAGCCAGATTTAATTATTTCGTCTTATCATGGAATACCCAAATCTTATTTTGATAAGGGCGATCCTTATCATTGTTATTGTCATAAAACTACAAGACTAATTAAAGAAAAGTTCAATAAAATAGAAATTCAAACAACTTTCCAATCAAGATTTGGACCTCAAGAATGGCTTACTCCATACACAGACAAAACTTTAGAAACTTTGCCAGAAAAAGGTGTTAAAAATTTATTGGTGATTTGCCCTGGTTTCGCATCAGACTGTGTTGAAACTTTAGAAGAAATTAATATTCAGGGCAGAGAGAGTTTTATTGAAAAAGGAGGTGAAAACTTTGATCTAATACCTTGCTTAAATGATAATTCTGACCACATTAAATTATTTGAGAAATTGATTGGCAAATATCTATAAAATGAACTTTTATTTACTCTATAAATCACTTCATTTAGTAGCAATTATTTCGTGGATGGCAGGATTATTATATTTACCCAGGATATTTGTTTATCACAGCGAAGCTGACCATGAGTCACAAAAAAAAGTTTTTAAGACCATGGAACGAAAACTCTATAACTTCATTATGATGCCCGCAATGCTACTTTCTTGGCTTTTTGGTATATTACTTCTACATAGTATCGGATTTTCGGTATTTAGTGAGCTTTGGATGCAAATTAAGATCTTTGCAGTTATACTCTTAACTTATTATCATTTCACTTTAGGAAAATATCTCAATGATTTCGCTTCTGACAACAATCATAAATCGTCTAAATTTTTTAGAATATACAATGAAATACCAACAATTTTACTAATTGTGGTCATATTTGTTGCAATATTCAAACCGATATAATTAGGGGTTGAATTTTTTAAAAAAAGACATATATTTTTATTACATTCCTTAAATCGATAAAAATCACATGAACTTACAAGAATTGAAGCAAAAAAACCCTGCAGAACTTATTAGCGAAGCTGAAAAGTTAGGTATAGAAAATCCAAGCACTTTAAGAAAACAAGAAATACTTTTCGCGATACTTAAAAAACTTGCAGAAAAAAACGAGCAAATTACAGCTACTGGTGTTCTTGAGGTATTGCAGGATGGATTTGGTTTTTTAAGAGCAATAGAGTCTAATTATCTTCCGGGTCCAGACGATATTTATGTTAGCCCAAGTCAAATAAGAAGATTCGGATTACGGACTGGTGATTCTGTAGAGGGAGAAATAAGAGGGCCAAAAGATGCAGAAAGATATTTTGCTTTGTTAAAGGTAAATAAGATTAATTTTGATGATCCAGAAAAAGGAAAAAATAAAATTGCTTTTGATAATTTAACACCTCTCTATCCTAACGAAAGAATTAAGTTAGAAGTTGAAACGAATAAAATTGAGAAGAAACCTGACAATACAGCTAGACTTATTGATTTAGTAAGTCCAATCGGAAAAGGACAAAGGTCTTTAATAGTTTCACCGCCAAGAGCAGGAAAAACAATTATTCTTCAAAATATTGCTCAATCTATAACCGCTAATCACCCAGAGTGTTATTTGATGGTACTGTTAATTGATGAGAGACCTGAAGAAGTAACTGATATGCAAAGATCTGTTAAAGGCGAGGTTGTAGCATCAACTTTTGATGAACCAGCATCTAGGCACGTGGCTGTTGCTGAGATGGTTATCGAAAAAGCAAAAAGATTAGTGGAACACAAAAAAGATGTTGTAATTTTATTGGACTCAATTACTAGATTGGGGAGAGCTTATAACGCCGTTATCCCAAGCTCTGGTAAAGTACTAACAGGGGGTGTAGACGCTAACGCTCTGCAGCGTCCCAAAAGATTTTTCGGAGCTGCAAGAAACGTCGAGGAAGGCGGCTCATTAACAATTATTTCAACAGCATTAATAGATACTGGAAGTAGAATGGATGAAGTTATTTTTGAAGAATTTAAAGGAACAGGAAACTCAGAATTAATTTTGGATAGAAAAGTAGCAGATAAAAGAATTTACCCAGCGCTTGATATCACAAGGTCTGGGACAAGAAGAGAAGAATTACTATTTGCAAAAGATGAACTTTCTAAAATGAATGTTCTTAGAAGAATTATAAGTCCAATGGGAACTATGGATGGAATAGAATTTCTTATATCTAAGTTAAAAAACACAAAAAATAATTCTGACTTTTTTGACTCAATGAATAAATCAGCAAATTAATAATTTATTGGACTGTTTGGTTATTAAAACTTACATCATGTAGATAAAAACTGATTATTTTTTCTAAAGTTTGTATTTTATCCTTTATAGTCAGAGCCTCTAATAATTTTTGTTTCTCCTCATTTGTTACGGGTGAAATCATAGATAATGTATTAATTTTTTGAATCTTATCCATCTTTTCAAATTCCCTCCAATTTAATAGCAATCCATTCTTTTTAAAAAAAACTTTCGCTTTATCCATAAGATCCTCAACACCATGATCCTCTGACAAACTTTTTAAATCTAAGTCAAAATTTTTGTAATCTACGTTAAACTCTCTATATAATTTATTGTTTTTGATTTCCTTAATAATATTAAATCGTGTTATTCCTGTAAGGTTTATTAGAATTCTACCATCCTGACTTTTTTGTAAATCACTGATTTTTCCCAAACATCCAACTTTATAAACTTCATTTCCATTTTTTTGTGACTGAACCATACCCATTAGTTTATCTTTGTTATATGTATCATTGACAAGATCTTTATACCTTTGCTCAAATATATTTAAAGGAAGATTTGTTTTGGGAAAATAAATTACCCCACTTAATGGGAAAATTGGAATAGTGTTAGGAAATGTTTTCATAAGGTTATTATAATAAAAAATTCATTTTACTGATAGCGACATTTTATTTAGGTTGACCGCTTTGGAGACCATATATTATACTTTAAATATTGCGGGCATAGCTCAGTGGTAGAGCGTCTCGTTGCCAACGACGTAGTCCTTGGTTTATTTCCTGCGGTTCTTCTAACCTTTTTTAAACGACCTCTGTTTTCGACACACTGTCGCTACAATTAATCTATCGCTTTGAGTTTTGAAGAAAATACTATGTGGAATTTTTCCAACATCTCTACGGACCAATCTATATA
Organism: uncultured Pelagibacteraceae bacterium; assembly: GCA_902587515.1. Lineage (GTDB taxonomy): Bacteria > Pseudomonadota > Alphaproteobacteria > Pelagibacterales > Pelagibacteraceae > Pelagilacustribacter. The sequence continues at coordinate 108,935 of CACILM010000001.1, read as the reverse complement.
CTCCTTCCATTTGCTTTCTTCATGCAAAATTGAATTTTCCCTGTATAGCTTTATCCTTGATGCAGATCTATTAGGAAGCGGTTGCCAACTTAATTTGACATTAAGTTTTTTCTCTATTTCTTCTTTATCTCGTTCGAGCTCATCAAAAATTTCTTTGTCATTTATAATATAAATTTCTATACCTAATTTTTCGGTTTTAGTATTGAACGTTAAGTTTAAGTTAACCCCACTTTTACCTGTCGAAAAAGTGTGCCAATGCTTTGCTGTAGGTTTTTGTGGTTTAACAGGGCTATTTTCAATTTGGTTTATTTTATCGTTAAGTGCACTCCAAAATTTCATTTGTAATAATTTTGTTTCTCCAAGCTCTTCATTTTGCATTTTAGATTTGGCTGAAGATACTCTCTTAGACCAATTATTTGGTTTACTAATAATCTTAAAATTTGGAGCAATATTTGACTCACCAATTTTATATAGCTCAACAATAACTCCAAAAAAATTAAATTTTTCATCAGTAATATCATTTAACCAATCTAATGTTGCTCTATGTTCGTCATTAAATTCTGAGGCAATCCAAATTATTGTGACTGCTTTTAAGCCAGTTGCGTAAGTTAGTAATTGCCCTAAATGTTTGTGATCAGTTTTTTCTAATTGGTTTTCAATAAGAACCATATTGTTAGTAGCATAGTCTTTGCATAAAATATCAGCTTTAAAAGGACCAACGTCTTTTTCTTGCGCCTCAACAACTAGTGTCATACCAATAGTTTCACCTAATAATTCAATATTTTCCTCTTTGGCTAACCAAGGGGTGAAATGCTTATCTTCCTTTTCCCATATGTCTCTTAATTCTACTTTTTCTAGACGTCCTAAATTTTTTTTCATAAGTGCATTCTATATCTTTGAAAGATTTATTTTAGAGAACTTCTTATAAATTTTAAATTACTTTTTTAGATAAAATTTCGACTCACTCACGACACAGTTTGCTGCAAATTTTACCAATATTGCCCCTTGCTTAATTTTTAAAAAGCTAATACTTTCAACAATAATAGAACAAGCGGGCATAGCTCAGTGGTAGAGCGTCTCGTTGCCAACGAGAAGGTCGAGGGTTCAAGTCCCTTTGCCCGCTCCAAATTATGAGTGATTTAGCAAAAAAAAAATGTATTCCTTGTGAGGGAAATATTCCTCCCTTTGATAAAAGCGAAATACATAAATATTTAAAAAAAGTAGATGGTTGGGACGTGAAAAGTAATGATGATAAAAGCTTTTACCTAAAAAAAAATTTTAAATTTAAAAATTTTACTGAAAGCCACAATTTTATAAATAAAGTAGGTGAAATAGCTGAGAAAGAGAACCATCATCCTGATATTTCTTTTGGCTGGGGTTATTGCAATATAAAGATCTTCACACACGCTATCAAAGGTTTGGCTGAAAGCGATTTCATTCTGGCAGCAAAAATAGATCAGATTTAATCAATGGTAAAAATGCCTTATACCAGTGAATAACATTTTTATTTTTGCTTTATTAGCATAATTAATTATTTCCTTATCTCTAATAGATCCACCAGGCTGAATGACAATTTTCACACCAGCTTTAATTAATAATTCCAATCCATCCGAAAAAGGAAAAAAAGCGTCCGAAGCTACTATTGCATTAGAAATTTTTTCTGGCTGAAATCTTCTAGCCTTTTGAATTGCAATCTTACAACTATCTACTCTACTTGGTTGGCCACCTCCAATACCTATGGTAGAAAAATTACTGCACAATATTATTGCATTAGATTTTACATATTTACTTATATTAAATGCAAATTCTATTTCTGAGAGTTCTCTTTTATTTGGTTTTAATTTTGTCACACATTTAAATTCTCTCTTTTTTACGATCTTATCATTTTTATTTTGAATTAAAAAAGAGCCATCAAAAGTTTTGACAGACATTTGATCTTTAGTTTTAAACTTTGATATATCGATAATTCTTAAATTTTTTTTTCTTTTTAAAATTTTTAAAGAATCTTTGTCAAAACCATTCGATAAAATTACCTCTAGAAAGTTCTTTGTTATTTCATTTGCAATTTTTTTATTTATTTTATAGTTACATGCAATTACACCTCCAAATGCACTTACCGGATCACATTTGTAAGCACTTTTAAAACTCAGAAAAGGTTTTTTATTTACTGCTATTCCACACGGGTTTGCATGTTTTATCACTACTGTAGCTGGTTGACCCTTAAGTGACTCTAAAATCTCTAATCCTGCAAATAAATCATTAAAGTTATTGTAACTTAATTCTTTACCGTGCAGTTGCTTAAATCCGAGTTTTTTATCATCATAATCGTTTATGTAAATTGAACTTTCTTGATGCGGGTTTTCACCATATCTAAGATTAGTTAATTTCTTTCCAAAAATCGTTTTCCTCTCAGGAAATCGAATGTTAAGTTTTCTATTAAACCAATTAGCTATCATTGCATCATAGTATGCAGTTAACCCAAAAGCTTTTGAAGACATAAATTCTCTAAACTTTAAAGTTGTTTTACCTTTAGTTTTTTTTAATTCTCTAATGAGCGGTACATAATCATTCTTATTGGTAATAATTGTGACATTTTTAAAATTTTTAGCAGCTGCACGAACCATTGTTGGTCCGCCAATATCTATATTTTCAACTATTTTTTCTGAATTTCTAGACTCTGTTACAACTTTTTGAAAGGGATAGAAGTTAACAACGATTAAGTCAATTGGAGGAAATTTGTTTTTAGACATTTGATTTTTGTGATTCTTATTTTGTCTATCGTGTAAAATACCAGCATGTATTTTAGGGTGAAGAGTTTTTACTCGTCCATCTAACATTTCCTTAAAGCCAGTATATTTTGATAACTCTGTACAATCGTAACCAAGTTTTTTGATATACTTAAAGGTTCCGCCTGAACTAATAACCTTAATATTGTATTTTTTAAAAATCCTTAACAAAGAAATTATGTTCTCTTTGTCTGACACAGAAACTAAAGCATTTTTAATTTTAAGATTCATAACTAAATTTTTTTCCTAATTTCCCAATCAAAAGACTTATTTTTATTAACTAGATTACCTGAAATAGTTATACAAGTATTATCTAGTATCTTTTTTCCTCCAAGATATATGCCTTTTTCTATTTCTATATTTTCATCCTTTATTGTAAAAATCAGTGATTTATTCCTTGAAATTTGTATTAAAGCGCTATTCCCACTCATAGTTTTTATAGCAGTTAACTTTGGATTTAAATGAAATCTAAACACATACCTGATAGGAATACCATCACTTTTTTTAAAAATATGATCTTTACCTTTTAACCTATTGTCATCATGATCTAAATATATTTCTCTCCTATGTGTACAGCCAAAATTTTTTTCATACCCATTATGAGAAATAGAACAACCAATTAAATTATTATCATTATGATCTCGAAATTCTTTTGTTTTAAAAGTATTTTTTATAGAATTACCAAAAATTCTGTTAATCAACTTGTTTCTCTCAAACTTAGTAACACTTGTATCATTTATTGTTAGTGTAGACTGACTAGCTGTTAACCTACTTATAAGCTCAGCTTTAGCGGAAATATTGTTTCCAAAACCACAATTAGTTATTATTTTTAAACCATCTAAATAATATTCAAATGAGAGTGGACCAGATTGATAATTTTTAGAGAAATTTTTACTTGGAGGCCCTCCAACATCAAAATAAATAACTTGATTCCTAGATTTTGCAAAATAAATATTTCCAATGATGTTTTTTTTCTTTTTTTTAGAAATTTTGACACTTTCTAAATATTTTTCAAAATTATTTAAGTCATTTTCAGACGTTCCATTAAAAAGAGGTAGTTGATTATCTGGAGTCCGAAAAAACTTTATACATTCCAAATTTTTCTTAATGATGTCATCTAAGAATTCAGGTAAATACTGCTGCGCTTCCTTAATGTTTTCATGGCATAACAAAAGGTATTTTGTGAAAATAATTAAATCATTCTTACTTCTAGATAATGTGAAACCATCTTTATCATAATGTGAATTAACGAATTTTTCTAGCTCTTTTACACCAATTTTAAAGTTGTCTTCGTAATCTTTAAATATTATTCCTGACAATATTAATACGGTAAAAACTTCTAGTTTTTTGATAGGATCTTTTTCATACTTAAAATTTTTTTTTAAATGATTACATTGGGTAATAATGCTTTGAAAAAAAATTTTTTTAAACTCAAAAGTCCCATTATTAATAATTGTATCAATATTTAGCATCCAGCTAATAACCCTTGAACTCAAAGTAGAAGTTTCCCAAATATTTCTTTTAAAATTTGAGTATTTGACTATCCATAAATATATTATTTTCTGTATATTTTTTTCGTATGCTTTTCTGTTGATTAGACTAAGCCATAAAAAATTGTGGTACTGACTAATTTTCTTATTTTTCTTTTCAAGCCAAAAATCATTAGGATTTATTTCAGTAAACTTAAATGATCTTTTGGATAAAGGGGATATTAATGATAATAAAAATGGATTAGGATTAAAATAAACTTGAACAGGAACTTTTGATTTTAATGAGTCATTGTAATGTTTGGATGAAAAGTATAACTTTTTTATAAATTTTACAAAAGTAACTTGAATAGCAACTAAATAAAAATAGGCACTTTTAAAGCCAAACATTTACTAATTTTTTCTTAAAATCTCTATATTTTTTTTTAGATCACCTTTATTTTCTTTGAAAATAGTAGACCCTGAAACGAGAATATTTGCACCAGCTTCTTTTGCTAAAGAACAATTATCAAAATTAATCCCGCCATCAATTTCAATATCTACATTAAGATTTTTTTTTTCAATTAAATTTTTTAGTAATTTTGTTTTTTCTAACACCTCAGGTATAAACTTTTGTCCTCCAAAACCTGGTTCGACACTCATAATAAGTACTAAATCGATTTTGTTAAGATGATTTTCTATAAGTTCAATTTTCGAATTAGGTTTTAAGGAAATTCCAACTTTTTTATTTTCCTTCTTAATAAGATCAATTGTATTAGATGTGTTTTTTGTTGCCTCCGGATGAAAAGTTATTATATCTGCCCCAGCACTAGCAAAATCCTTTATAAATTTATCTACCGGCGAAATCATCAAATGAACATCAAAAGTTTTTTTTGTTAAAGGTCTTAGTTTTTTAATTACTTCCGGTCCTATTGTTAAGTTTGGAACAAAGTGCCCATCCATTACGTCAATGTGAATATAATCAGCACCTGCTTTTTCAAGAGCAACAACTTCACTTCCCAACTTACTAAAATCAGCTGATAAAATTGAAGGTGAAATTTTAATCGAATTACTCATAATTTATTTATATTTTAATCCAAAACTTTGTCAAAAAATAAGCTTAATTAAACAGTTGATATAATTGTCTTGAAAAATCACTTTCTAAAGGAAAAGCTAGCATTCCCCATACATCATAGCCTAATATGTATGGCATTGCGTAGAATCTAAATAAATAAAAGAACCATGCCACATACAAAGCTATAAAAGGACCAAATAAGAAGCTTGGAGTAATAAACTTAAATAAATTGATTATGGGATTAGTTGTTTTCACAAATATTCTCATGAAAAAAAAAGTAGAATCTTCTCTCTGAAAAATATTCATGAATGCACGACCTATTAAAGTCCACATAATAGTGCCTAGCACGTAATCTAAAACTATTGCCCAGGTTGGTATCATATTTGTAAATTACCATGATTTAGGCAAAAAAAAAGGGGCGAATAAATCGCCCCTTTTAATTTTAAATAATTATTTATTAGTGTTGCTTACCAAGAATAGCCTTACCTGTTGGTATTCTCGTATCGTCTACTAATTTTTGTGTAGCTGGGCTTGGCTCTTTAGTCATTAAACTGACTACCACCATTACAACTAAACAAATTGGTGCTCCGATTAAACCAAATCTTAAGTGGTCGATACCTAAGAAAGGAGTATTTACACCGCCCCATAGTGGAACTGAGAATTTAGGGAACACCCACGTTAAGTAAACTGTTCCTGACACAATTCCTGCTATGATACCGGCGATTGCACCTTCTCTAGTAGCTCTCTTCCACCATACACCAAGTACAAGTGGGAAGAATAAGCCTGACATTGCAAAGTCGAATGCCCAAGCAACCGAACCTAAGATACTCGTTAGCCTGAAAGAGGCTATGTAAGCACCTGCAGCTCCGATTAATACTAGAAGTACACGAGCAACTAATAGTCTTTTAGCAGTTTCCGCTTTTGGATTAATGATCTTGTAGTAAATGTCGTGTGATAACGCATTTGAGATCGCTAGTACTAATCCATCGGCAGTTGACATGGCAGCAGCCATACCACCAGCAAACACAAGTCCTGAGATTACGAACGGTAGACCCGCTACTTCTGGAGTAGCTAATACCACAACGTCGCCTCTCATGAACCACTCGTTCAACTGAAGTATTCCGTCACCATTAAAGTCTGCGATAAATACTTGTTTAACTTCAGACCATCTTTGTACCCACTCTATCGACTGAACTTCAGAAATAGATTTTCCGATAATTCCAGTTGGTAGATTTGGATCCATCAATGCTAATTTAGACAATGTTGCTAACATAGGCGCTGAAGAGTAAAGTAAGAAAATAAAGAATAGCGACCAAGCTACTGATTTTCTTGCTGCTCTTACTGTAGGAGTTGTAAAGTATCTCATTAAGATATGAGGTAACGATGCAGTTCCCACCATCATACAAATCGCTAACGATAAGTATTTCCAGACAGCCATTCCACCTTCAGGTACTCCAGAGTGAGATCCAGAGATGTATTTCAATCCTCCTGGTACCCCAGCTGCTTTCATATCTGCGGCGCTGTTTTTAACTAGTCCAAATTGTTGTTCAAGTTCGCCAAGTCTTGCAACCTCATCACCTAACATTAAGTGAGGGAAAATTCCTCCACCTACGTTAGAACTAATCCAGAAAACTGGTATTAAGTATGCGATGATTAATACAATGTACTGAGCAACCTGTGTCCAAGTTACGGCTCTCATTCCACCAAGCATTGAACAGATAAGGATACTTATTAATCCTACCCATACACCATATTCAAACTTGATTCCTAGAGCTCTAGAAGCAATTGTTCCCGTAGCATTAATTTGTGCTGTTACGTAAGTAAATGATGCTATGAAAAGCACGAATACTGCGCAAGCTCTTACGAGGTTACCACCGTATCGTGTTCCGATAAAATCAGGAACTGTGTAACATCCAAACTTTCTTAGGTACGGAGCCATTAGAGTTGCAACAAGTACGTATCCACCTGTCCAACCTACTAAGAAGGCCATATAAGTATAGCCACCAAAGTAAACTCCACCCGCTAAAGCTACGAATGATGCACCTGACATCCAGTCAGCTGCTGTTGCCATTCCGTTAAATACGGTCGGCACTTGTCTTCCTGCAACATAGTAGGCATCTACTTGAATGGTTCTTGATAAATAACCGATTAAGGCATAAATCAATACCGTGAAGGCCACGAACATCACTCCGATGTTTTTAGCCGACACACCTGCTTGCTCTGCTAATGCCATCAAAATGATGAACACTAAAAAGCCACCAGTGTAGGTACCATATATTTTAGGAAGGTTTTGTATAAAATCTCCTTTAAACATTAGTCATCCTCTCTTTCTGAGAAACCATGTTCTTCGTCGATTTTTTCTTGTTTATTTGCAGTCCAAAACAAAATTATCACAAAGGCAAGAAGTGAACCTTGCGCAGTCATGTAATATGCTAGTGGATAGCCAAGAAAAGACATCGTGTTCAGTTCTGAACCAAACATGAAGATCACTAATGAGAAGAAAGCCCAAAGAACCAATGTTACGATCATATGGTTTTTGGTCTTATTCCAATATGCGTCTTTATTTGACATATTTCCCCCTATTTATTTTTTAACTTTTTACGTAAAAAGTACTCTTATTGCTGGGGAGCATACTGATTATGAGTTGAATTAAAAGAGAAAAAAGGACCCCAAAACCAAATTGAAATGCTATAAGACAAGTAAATAAAGGGTTTTTTATATACAACGTGAAATTGAATCTAAATAAATTGAGAATTACTTTTAGAAACACTCTAATAAACGTTTGGGAGTATGTAATACCAATCTGGAAAATTTCTGGTCTCTTTAAAAGAATAAGATCTAAAAAAGACCTTGAGAATTTCATTCAAGAGAGATCAGCACATGTAACCCAAACAACTCTGTATGGGTATTTAAAAACAAGAATTGGAGTTAAGTACATTGCTATGATGGAAGATGAAAAATTTTTGCAGTCAATTAATATTGCAAAATGGAATATTTATGTGGTTGCTCTAGCAGACTGTGCATTTTACGTTTTCTCTTATCTTATTTCAGAAAAAAACTTGAAAGAAAATGATTGCAAAGAAATTTTTCTAAATATTTTAGAAAATGAAAAAAAAAATGGATTAAGCAACGAAATTTTTGATAGAGGAAAAACAAACTTTTTAGAAAGATTAGCTAAACTGAATTTTTCAAACTATCATTTAAATGATCCTTTTAAAGAGAGTGGCCAAGCTTTATATTATTGGTCGCCTATTGCAGATGAATTAAAATCTCTCGATAAAAAAATTGTTTTGAATTCTATTCATTTAAAATGGGGGTTGATGAAGGATGAGTTTAAAAAATTAACTAAGAATTTAAAATTTAATTAACCTTTATTTTGTCTATTTTCTACCAGGGATGCAACAACGCTAGGATCTGCAAGAGTAGTTGTATCTCCTAAATTATCTGGCTCATTTGCAGCAATTTTTCTTAAAATTCTTCTCATAATTTTTCCAGATCTTGTTTTTGGCAATCCTGGCGCAAATTGAATAACATCAGGAGTTGCTATTGGTCCAATTTGTTTTCTTACCCAAAGTTTTAAGTCTCTTTCTAAATCTCCTGATGGGTTTTCACCTGCATTGAGCGTGACATAACAATATAACCCATTACCTTTTATACTGTGCGGAAATCCAACTACAGCAGCTTCGGCTACTTTAGTATGCGCTACAAATGCGCTTTCAATTTCAGCGGTTCCAAGATTATGGCCCGAAACAATGATCACATCATCTACTCTTCCAGTAATCCAATAGTAACCATCTTTATCTCTTCTACACCCATCCCCAGTAAAATATTTACCATCAAATTGAGAAAAATATGTGTCTATAAATCTTTGATGATCCCCATAAACTGTTCGCATTTGACCTGGCCAAGAAGTAGCCATACAAAGTCTTCCTTTACCTTCTCCTTTTATAGTTTTACCATCTTTATCAACTAAAACTGGTTTTATGCCGTAAAAAGGTTTTGTTGCTGAGCCCGGCTTTAAATCTATAGCGCCAGGTTGAGGTGCAATCAAAATTCCTCCGGTTTCTGTCTGCCACCAAGTATCTACAATGGGACATCTAGAGTCCCCAACTGTTTTATAATACCACATCCAAGCCTCTGGATTTATAGGCTCTCCAACAGTTCCTAATAATTTAAGCGTTTTCCTGCTTGTTTTTTTTACAGGTTTATCTCCCTCTCGCATTAAAGCTCTAATTGCTGTAGGTGCTGTATAAAAAATATTTACCTTGTATTTATCTACTATTTGCCACCATCTAGAACTATCTGGATAGTTTGGAACTCCTTCAAACATGATAGTTGTTGCTCCATTAGAAAGAGGCCCGTAAATAATATAACTGTGCCCCGTAACCCAACCAATGTCTGCAGTGCACCAATAAATATCATTAGCCTTATAATCAAAAATATATTGGTGAGTCATTGATGCATAAACCATATAACCACCTGTTGTATGAAGAACACCTTTAGGTTTTCCAGTTGAACCAGATGTATATAAAATAAATAGCGGATCTTCTGCGCTCATTTCTTCTGGATCACATTTTGATGGAACTGATGAAATTAGTTCTTTATAAGAAACATCCCTTTCATTATTCCAATCAACTTGATTGCCAGTTCTTTCAACAACAACACATTTTTTTACTCCAGGACATTGATCTAAGGCCTCATCAGCAATTTTTTTTAACGGAATTATTTTTCCACCTCTTACTCCTTCATCTGCAGTTATTAAATATTCAGACTCGCAATCAGTAATCCTAGTAGCAATTGAGTCAGGTGAGAAACCACCAAAAATGATTGAGTGAACAGCACCAATTCTCGCACAAGCCAACATAATGTAAGCTAATTCCGGGATCATAGTCAGATAAATTGTAACTCTATCACCTTTTTGTATACCTAAACTTTTTAAACCATTTGCAGCTTTACATACGTTTTGATGTAATTCTTTATAAGAAATTTTCTTTGTATCAGCGGGATCATCGCCGACCCAAATGATTGCTGTTTTGCTTGGATTTTTTTTTAAATGTCTATCTATACAATTCGCTGAGGCATTTAATGTTCCATCATAATACCACTTTATTTTAACTTCATCTTTGCTGTACTTAACATCTTTAATTTTTGTAAACTTTTTCATCCAAGTTATTCTTTTTCCTTCTTTAGCCCAAAATTTATCGTTTTCTTTAATGGACATCTTGTATTTCTTTTTATACTTAGAATCGTTTACATAGGCATGATTTGCCCAACTGTCTGAAACTTTTATGACTGAATTACCGTCACTATCTTTTGAATAAGTAGGTGCTTTAAAACTAATTCGCCTTACTTTTTTAGCTTTTTTTCTAGATTTTTTCCTTTTTCTGGATTTCTTAGACTTCTGTCTAGGTCTGTTAACTTTTCTAGACCTTTTAAATCTTCTAGGTTTTTTTCTAGACTTTTTTACTTTTGATTTTTTCTTTTTTTTCTTATTAGCCACAAATACCCCTAAATTTTTTATACTTTACCCATGTTACAAATAATTTTCCAGCTTTTATAATCTATTGGCATTACTGACAACCTGCTTTGTTTTATCAACGGTAAATGAGAAATTTTCGTGTTTTTTTTAATTTTTTCTAAAGAAATAGCCCTTTTAAATTTACTTACAAACCTAACTTGAACGGCCACAAACCTTTTTTTCTTATCAGTTTTATCAATAAATGCTGATTTAATTACTTTAACTATACCAACAATTTCTTTTCCAATATTTGAATGATAGAAAAAACATAAGTCACCATTTTTCATTTTTCTCAAATTGTTTGCAGCTTGATAATTTCTAACTCCATCCCAGGCAGCACCTTTTATGCCAGCTTTTTTTTGCTGCTCAATTGACCAAACATTAGGCTCAGACTTAAGTAACCAATATTTCATTATAACTTTAAACCTGGCCCCTTCATATAGGGAGCATTTTCATCCAAAGGCCATCTAGATTTAGCTTCGACATCTATATTATTTAATAAATTTTTTTTAAATCTTTTTATACCTGCCCATGCAATCATAGCAGCATTATCACCACAAAATTTTAAATCAGGATAAATAGTTTTAAATCCTATTTCTCTTGAAAGTTTTTTTAAATTTTCTCTTATCGAAATATTAGCAGCTACACCTCCAGCTACAACTAAATTAATATTTGGGGTTTTAATTTTTTTTTTAAACATTTCGATTGCAATCTTTGTTTTTTTATAAAGAATTTTATTTATGGTATTTTGAAAAGATGCTGCAAGATTAAATTTTAATTTATCATTTCCGTTTATTTTTTTTGACTCTCTCAAAACTGCAGTTTTAAGTCCAGCAAATGATAAATTACATCCTGCTTTATTTACTATTGGTTCAGGTAGCGTAAAAAAATTTTTATCTCCCAGTTTTGAGGCTTTTTCAACACTCGGTCCACCTGGATAACCTAGGTCAAGCAATTTTGCAGTTTTATCAAAAGCTTCACCTAAAGCATCATCGATTGTGGTCCCTAATTGTTCGTATTCATTTACATCTTTAACAATTAAAAATTGAGAGTGACCTCCAGAAATTAATAAAAGCAAGTAAGGGAATGGAATATTATTTTCTATTCCTGGACTTAAAGCATGACCTTCTAAATGATTAACGGCAACGAATGGTTTATTTGAAAATGCAGCAATTGATTTACCTATGTTAAGTCCAACCGTTAAACAAACAATTAAACCTGGACCCGCAGTAGCTGCAATGCCATCTATTTCATTTAAAGAAACTTTGCTCTTCTCTAAAGCAGCTTTGATTATATATTCAATATTTTCTATATGTGCTCTAGCAGCTAATTCAGGCACCACTCCTCCAAATTTTTTATGCTCTGAAATCTGACTTGAAACGATATTTGATAAAACGTCTGCGGTGCCCTTATCATTTTCCCTAATTACAGATGCAGCAGTTTCATCACAACTGGTTTCTATTCCTAAAAATGTAATCTTTTTTGTCATCTCTTTAAAAAATTAAAATAGTATAAAATACTTCTATCAAATATATAATCAATTAATGACAAAAATTACAATTGGAGCTCGAGGCAGTAAACTTTCATTAGCCTATGTAGCTAAAGTTAAAGAGCTATTACTAAAAAACAATAATGACCTTAAAGAGGAAAATATTTATTTTAAAGCTATAAAAACATCAGGTGATTTGTATCTAAATAAGAATATTTCAGAAATAGGTGGAAAAAATTTATTTTGTAAAGAAATTGAAGAAAGTTTATTAAAGAAAGAAATAGACATTGCCGTTCATTCTTTAAAAGATATGGAGGCTAATGAAAACGAGAGTCTATTGATAGGTGCATATTTAAAGAGAAACGATTACCGAGATGTAATAATTAGTGAAAAAATTAAAAATATTTCTGATTTAAGAAATGGCGTAAAAATCGGCTCAAGTTCAAAAAGGAGAGAACTTCAATTAAAAAAAATAAATAATAATATTTCTGTAATCAATATTCGGGGAAATATTGATACTAGAATTAATAAAATTAATGAGAACAAATTAGATGGAGTCATTCTTGCAGCTGCTGGAGTTAAATCACTTAAGCTCGATAAAAAAATTAGCTTCACCTTTAACTGTGAGCACATTTTACCAGCGGTAGGACAAGGCATAATTGCAGTACAATGTAGAAAGGAAGATGAAATTAAAAGTCTAATTAAAAGAATAAATGATAGCGCAACTAGTTTATGCGCAATTGCTGAAAGAAAAATGCTTCAAACTATTGGAGGGGATTGCAATACTGCAATAGGCGGGTTAGCTGAAATCGAAAACCATAATTTAAAACTCAAAGCTCAGCTTTTTTCAGATAGCGGACAAGAGAGTTTTGAATATGAACTTACGGGAAGAGAGGTTGACGCATCTTTTATTGGGAAAAGTGTTGGTGAAAAATTATTGGATCTAGCCGGAGAGAAATTTAAAAAAAAATGAATATTATAATAACAAGACCTTTAATTGATTCTGAAGATTTAATGGGTAAATTATTTTCTTTAGGACATAAAATTATTCATGTACCTACTTTAAAAATTTCAAAAGCAGAACTTGATCCTATAGATCCTGAGAAATACTATGCGTTTATATTTACAAGTGCTAATGCAATTAGAAGTCTAAAACTAATAAAACCAGATAGAAACAAACTTTGTTTCTGTGTTGGAGCAATTACAGAAAAGATTGTAAGACAACAAGGTTATAGCAATACTATTTCAGCTGGCGGGACGATAAATGCTTTAAAAAATATTATTGTTAACTCAGGTGACTTAGATAAAAAAAAAGTCTTAGCTTATATATGCGGAGATAATATTACCTCAGACTTAGATCTAGAGCTTCAAAAAGAGGGTTTTCAAATAGAAAAAATCATCAATTACACTTCAGAAAAAATTAAAGAATTAAACGCAGATACGAATAATTTAATCAACGATCATCCTCCTGACATAATTTTTGTCTATTCAAAAAGGAGCGCAGAAAGCTTTAATGAACTTATGAAAAAATATTCACTTAAAGGGCTGATGACAGACTCAAAAGTTATGTGTATAAGTGAGAAAGTTTTAAATGTATTTAAGCAGAACGGTTGGAAAAGGCTTGAAATTTTCGAAGCTGGAGAAGAATTAACAAAATTAAAGAAATAATTGAATGGAAGTATTAGAAAATTTTAAAAATTTGTTTTTTGATGTTTGGAACAAGGGAATATCAGGAGTTAATATTTCCGAAATTGTTATAGCCTTGTTAATATTCCTTTTCTTTCTTTTTTTAAGAGGCATCTTCTCAAAATTTGTTATAAAGCGATTAGAAAATTACGTATCAAAAACTACAAATAATTTTGATAATTCATTAGTTTTTTCTATGGAGGGACCTGCAAAGTTCTTTCCAATAGTTTTAGGGTTTTTCGTATCTACAAGTTATTTAACTATTGAAAACCAGGCTGCAGAATTTCTTGAAACTATTAATCGTTCATTGATAACAATTTTAATTTTTTGGACTTTTCATCAAATAATTGGCCCACTTTCAGTTGTAATAAAATCAATAGGAGATCTTATTTCGCGTGATCTTGTGAACTGGATTATAAAAGCAATTAAAGTTTTAATTTTTATATTAGGAGTAGCTGCGGTATTAGAACTTTGGGGAATTAAAATAGGTCCTATCATTGCTGGCCTAGGCTTATTTGGTGTTGCAGTTGCATTAGGCGCACAAGACTTATTTAAGAATCTTATTTCAGGAATTTTAGTTTTGGTCGAAAGAAGATTTCAAGTTGGAGATTGGATTTTTGTAGAGGATGTTATTGAGGGTACAGTTGAGTCTATTGGCTTTAGATCTACAGTTGTTAGAAGATTCGATAAATCTCTAGCCACAATACCAAATTTTCAATTCGCTGAGAAAGCAGTAATAAATAATTCTCAAATCACCAATAGGAGAATTAATTGGATTATAGGTCTCGAATATAGAACAACTAGCAAGCAACTGTCTGATATTAAAAAAGAAATTGAGGAATATATTAAAAAAAGTGAACATTTCACTACTTCTGATAACACTATACTCTCTGTGAAAATTGATCAGTTTGCAGCTAGCTCTATAGATATTAAATTAATATGTTTTACCAAAACTAAAAACTATCTAGAATGGATGAAAGTAAAAGATATTCTTGCAATTGAAATAAAAAATATTGTTGAAAAACATAAAGCTTCTTTTGCCTTTCCGAGTACATCAATTTACGTGGAGAAAAATTAATGAAGTCGATATTAATTTTGTTCGACAATCTAGTTAGCCTTTATATTTGGATATTAATTATCCACGTTATATTCAGTTGGCTAGTCGCTTTTAATGTTTTAAATACAAGTAATCGTTTTGTATATTCTGTTTTAGATATTTCTTACAAACTAACAGCACCTCCTCTTAACTTTATAAGAAAGTTTTTGCCTAACTTAGGGTCTATAGATATCTCTCCAGTGATTCTTATTTTAGGATTAATGTTTTTTAGAAATTTAGTTTTTGAAATGTTTGCACCAGGATTATTTTTAAGATGATTATTGATGGAAAAAAACAAGCAGAGATAATTAGAAATGAAATTAAAAAAGAAATTTCAGATTTAAAGAAAAAGAGCGGTAAAACACCCAGTCTTACAGTTATCTTGATAGGAGATTTTGCGCCCAGTTTAATCTACGTAAAGAATAAAGAAAAAAGTGCTAGAGAAGTTGGTATTAGTTCTGAAATAATAAGATATCCAAAAGATGTAAGTGAAAAAGATATTTTAGAAAAAATTGAAGAACTCAATAAAAACGATGAAATTTCTGGTATATTAGTTCAACTTCCTTTGCCAAGCCAGATAAGTAAGGAGAAAATTATTAATGCAATTAATCCATCCAAAGACGTAGACGGTTTTAATCCAATAAATGTTGGCAATCTCTCATCAGGTTATAACTCAATCGTTCCTTGCACCCCTTTAGGATGTCTTTTATTAATAAAAAAAATAGAATCAAATTTAGCAGGCAAACATGCTGTTATAGTAGGAAGATCTAATTTAAATGGTAAGCCAATGGCTCAATTATTATTAAAGGAAAATTGCACAGTAACTATAGTTCATTCAAAAACAAACGATTTACAAAATGAGTGCCTCAAAGCAGATATTTTAGTAGCAGCTGCCGGAGTTCCTAATTTGATTAAAAAAGAATGGGTAAAAAAAGATGCGATTGTTATAGATGTTGGCATTAATAAAGAAGGGGAAAAAATAGTAGGAGATGTCAATTTTGATGAATTAAAAGACAATGTTAAAGCAATAACTCCTGTTCCTGGAGGCGTAGGACCGATGACAATCGCATGTTTGTTAAAGAATACTTTAACGTGTTTTAAAGCTCGCTTGACCTAGTCTTTTCAATTTTTAAGTACCTACTATTTCTAAATCTTATAATAACTGTAGCAATCGCAACTATTAAAATAGCTAAAGAAATATAAATTAAGTTGGCAGGGTCGCTCTCTTTATCTTGTAATATTATGAACCGAGCTAGCGCTGTAATAGCTATGATTAAAGGATATGTTATTCTTACGGATTGGGTTTCCCAATAAGACCTCACTAAACCAATTACTTCGATATAAATGAACATCAAAAGCAAATCAGCTAATGTAATGTCTTTGTTTTCGTACATTTCTTTCATTTCTAAAAAGAAAGCAATAATAGTTGATACAAGAACAACTATAACTGCAACTAGCTGAATATTTCGAATCGAACTGTTCATCAGATATTAATCTATCAAAAATTTAGGCTTTATTTAACTGTTTAGAGTGAAATTTTATGAAATTTTCAACTTTTCTTTTATTAAAGGTTTTATTCTCCTCAAAAGAAACTTTTTTCATTGAATAAGCTCTATTTTTCGTTCTTCTTGACAAAATAGTTATATTCCCCTTGCATAAACTTAAAATAATATCGCCAGATACTTTGCTTCTTTTTTTATCAATTAATTTTTGTAATTTAAGTCTTTTTTTTGAAAACCAATAGCCGTTATAAACTAACTCAGCATACTCTGGCATTATTCTCTCTTTTTTATGAGCGGTTTCTTTATCAAGAGTTACAGACTCTATAGCTCTATGCGCAGTATATAACACAGTACCACCTGGAGTTTCGTAAACACCTCTGGATTTAATCCCAATAAATCTATTTTCAACTAGATCAACTCTCCCTATTCCATTTTTTCCAGCTAGAATATTTAATTTACTTAAAAGTTTTTCTGGACTTAATTTTTTTCCATTAACAGCAACCGGGTCACTGTTTCTAAAAGTAATTTTTACTTTTGTAGGTTTGTTAGGAGCATTTTGTGGTGAAACTGTTCTCTGATAAATAAATTCAGGAGCAGAATTTTTTGGGTCCTCTAGAACCTTGCCTTCTGTTGAGGTATGAAAAATATTGTCATCCACAGAAAATGGTGGGGCACCTTTTTTATCTTTAGGAATTGGTATATTATTTTTTTTAGCATATTTAATTAAATCTGCTCTTGATTGTAATTTCCATTCTCTCCACGGTGCTATAGTTTTAATCTTATTTTTACCAAAATATGCGTAACCAAGCTCAAATCTTACTTGATCGTTTCCTTTCCCTGTTGCGCCATGAGAAACTGCAAAAGCCTTAAATTTTTTTGCAATCTCAACCTGTCTTTTTGCAATTAATGGCCTGGCAATAGATGTGCCTAGTAAATATACTCCCTCATAAACTGCATGAGCTCTTATCATAGGAAAAACATAATCTTTCACAAAAACATTTTTCAGATTTTCGATAATTATTTTTTTGACACCTAATCTTTTAGCGTTTTTTATAATTTTTTTTTTATTTAAAACTTGTCCAATATCAGAGGTGTAAGCTATTACCTCGGCTTTATAATTTTCTTGTAACCATCTTAAAATTATAGATGTATCCAAACCGCCTGAGTAGGCTAAAACAATTTTTTTCATTTAGCTGCAAGCTTTTTTTGCTGTATTATATGCCTTTGTAAATCCCATCATAGAATAGTGATCAGTGGTCTCAGCTCCCTTTGTGGTTCTTGCTTTTACGATTATGTCAGTTGCTTTTTTCATTAATTGAATAAATTTTTTTTCTTCCTGATCGTCCAGCAACCAAGCAAAATCTTTTTGTGAAAAAAAAGAGTATTTTCTTTTGCCAGAGCTTGCGGTTACACTTGACGTCTTGTAATCATGGCCGCTTGTTAAACTTACCTCATCCTTGATTTCTTCAGAAGGCCTGAAGGTTACAAATAATTTAGATTTATTTCTTTTTACGGCAGCTGGTGCTCTTTTTGTCGGAATGGTTTGAGCGAAGCAAATTTTTCCTTTATCAGTTTCTGCTACAAAGCTCTCCCAGTTTTTGTATTTTCCGGCTGATCTCGGAGTAACAGCAAAAGCATTTACAGAAAATAAGCCAAGGCTAAGTATTATAAAAAATTTTTTAACTAACATATTTTATTTTTATACTAAAAATTATCTATTTCAATGCCTTGTATTATGGAGATGGATTTGGATTATTATTATGGATAACATTAATCTTATTCAAAATTTCATCGGACAATTCAATATTAACGCTATCTATATTTTCTTTTAATTGATTCATAGTTGTAGCGCCTATTATATTGCTTGTAACAAAAGGCCTTGTATTTACGAATGCTTGTGCTAATTGAGCCATTGTCATTTCATTTTCTTTAGCTAATTTATAGTATTCCTCGTATGCTTTCATAGCTAAAGGATTTAGATGTCTTTCCCAACCTTTAAATAAAGCTTGTCTAGAATTTTTTGGCATTTGACCATTTCTATATTTTCCAGATAGAGCACCTGTTGCCAGCGGGTAATAAACTAAAAGACCGCATTTTTCTCTGATTGAAATTTCAGACATGCCAATTTCGTAGGTTCTATTAACTAAATTATAAGGATTTTGAACTGACATCATCCTAGGTAATTTTTTACTTTTAGATAATTCAATATACTTTGAGAGTCCATACGGAGTTTCATTAGACATGCCAATATACCTAATCTTTCCACTCTTAATAAATTTTTTTAAAGCCTCAAGAATGCTCTCAAAACTATTCCACTCCCCCTCATCGGTATCAACAGTGTAATCTCTTTTACCAAAGTAATTGGTTGATCTCTCGGGCCAATGCAATTGGTATAAATCAATGTAATCTGTTTTCAATCTCTTTAAACTCCCATCAATTGCTTCACCAATCGTTTTTTCATCAAAATTATTTCTTCCTCCTCTAATCCAATTACATCCTGGGCCTGCTACTTTTGTGGCTAAAATTATTTTTTCCCTATTTTTTCTTTTTTCAAACCAATTTCCAATCATAACTTCGGTTTTGCCGTAGGAATCCGAGTTTGGAGGTACCGAGTAAAGTTCTGCAGTATCAAAAAAGTTTACCCCTTCACTTAATGAGTAATCCATTTGCTCAAATGCATCTTTTTCTGTATTTTGTGTTCCCCACGTCATAGTTCCAAGACATATTAAACTTACGTCTAACTCCGTAGTGCCTAATTTTTTAAATTTCATAAAATTGTAATAATTTAGTAGTTTTTTAGGTCAATTTTTGCCTATTGAAAAGTATTTAAAAAAACTTATATATTTACTTATGGAAATTAATAAACAACGATCAACAGTTCGCTCGTCAGCAACTGAAGCAATTTTAGATCAAGGCTTAAGATCTTACATGCTTAAGGTCTACAATTATATGGCTTCTGGTGTTCTTTTAACCGGGTTCGTTGCTTTATTATTTTTCAAAATGGCAGTTGTTACTTCAGCAGAAGGTCAAATACTTGGACTAACTAATTTTGGTAATTCAATATATGCCTCAGGTTTAAAATGGGTAATAATGCTAGCTCCACTAGCAATAGTTTTTTACATGAGCTTTGGAATAGCGAAAATGTCAGCAGCTAAAGCGCAAACTACTTTCTGGGTTTTTGCAGCTTTAATGGGAGCATCGCTTTCATCAATATTTTTAATTTATACCGGCGCAAGTATTACAAGAGTATTCTTTATCACGGCTGGTACTTTCGGAGCAATGAGTATTTACGGTTACACGACAAAACGAGATCTTACTAAACTTGGTTCATTTTTAATGATGGGCCTATTTGGAATTATTATTGCTTCATTAGTAAATATTTTTATGAAATCTTCTATGATGTATTTTGTAATATCAATCATAGGTGTGCTGGTGTTTGTGGGCTTGACAGCTTATGACACTCAAAAAATTAAAAATATGTACTTAGTAAGCGATAGTGGCGAGTTGATGGGAAAGAAAGCTGTTATGGGTGCCTTAACACTTTACCTTGATTTCATAAATCTTTTTATAATGCTTTTAAGACTTTTTGGTCAAAGAAGATAATTATTTTACAAGCTTTAATCTATTCCAGCTAGTTCTATCTATAAGAAAATCTAAACTTTCCGACTTTTTAATTACTTTTCCATCTTTATCTTTTATTAAATACTTTTCATTAAAATAATTTGGCTTTAGGTTTTTTGTAATTCTTAATACGGGTTTCTCTGATGCTCTTTGATAAACATCAAATGAAACTTCTTTTGCTCCAGTTGAAAAAGAATAATCTTTCCAGGACCCGTTAGATACCATTCTTGCATAAAGATTTAAAATACATTGAAGTTCTTTCTTAATAAAAAATTTCTGCTTTTCACTTTTCTTAACATCATTATTTATAATTAATCTAATTTTATTCATATTTTATACTTATTGATTAATGGTAACTGAAAAGCTGTAAATATAAAAGTTATTGGCAGAATTCCCCACACCTTAAAGTTTACCCAAGTGGTTTCAGGCTGTGTTCTCCAAACTATTTCATTCAATATCGCTAAAAATATAAAAAAATATGCCCATCTAAAATTTAATTTATCCCAACCAATATCATTTAAGTTAAAAGCAGTCTGTAAAAAAAATTTTAGGAAGTTTCTTTGAAAAAAAATTTTGCTTATAATTAAAATTCCAGCAAAAATTAAATTTACAATGGTTGGTTTCATGTAGATAAAAATTGGGTTATTAAAATAAAGAGTAAGGCCGCCAAATAGTGTAATAACTACACCACCTACTAATGGTACGTATGGTATTTTTTTTTCGATAAAATACATAATTCCAACAGCTACAATTGTGGAGATGATTAAAGGAGGGATAGCAACTGTGAGATTGTTTCCGCTTTTGTAATAAATTGTAAAAAAGATTAATAAAGGCCCAAAGTCAGTAATAAATTTTAAAAGTGACTTATTCACAAACTAAAGATTAACATATAATTTAACTTAAACAAATTAGATATTGATTTTAACAAAAAAATTACTAACTATTAGGTATGGCAATAAGCAATAGAGCTAAATTTTCAATAGGTGAAGTAGTTAAACATCGTCATTTCGATTTTAGAGGTGTGATTTATGATGTTGACTTTGAATTTAATAATTCAGAGGAGTGGTATCAATCAATCCCAAAAGAAGTTAGACCAAGAAAAGACCAACCTTTCTATCACCTTTTAGCTGAAAGTAACGATGTAACTTACGAGGCTTATGTTTCAGAGCAAAATTTACTTTTAGATAGTTCTAAAGAGCCAGTAAAGCATCCCTTAATTGAAGAAATTTTTTCAGGCAAAAAAGGATCAAGTTACTTTAAAATATCTAATTAATTTCTAATCGCCTTAAATAAAACAAAATTTATTCAAATCTGCGACACACCGACAAAGTAATAATAGCTTGTTTTAGCCTAATTGAGAATAATCTTATTATATTACTCCCTCCAATTCTCAATTGGGCTTATAATTTAACTTCACAAAAAAAATATATTATAGTAGTTAAACTAAATGTTAAATTTTTTTCATAATAGTTATATTTTCATTATAATAGAAAAATTAATAAATTTTATAAATTCAATTTTTTTTGTTTTATTACTAATTGCTCTCTCGTTTGCATTAGTTTTTTCTCCCCCTGATTATCTGCAAGGCGATAGTGTAAGAATTATGTATGTGCATGTTCCAGCGGCCTGGATAAGTCTAGCTTCCTTTAGCTGTATTGCCATTCTATCTATTTTAAATTTTATTTTCAAAATTAAAAACTTAAAATTGATAACAAAGAGTATCGCACCGATAGGTTTAATGTTTACTTGCATCGCAATAGTAACTGGTTCCATTTGGGGTCAGCCTACTTGGGGAACTTTTTGGGCCTGGGACGCAAGGATAACGTCTATGTTAATTATGGCACTCTTTTATTTAGTTTTCATTATCATACATAAATTTTTTGATGAAGATGATAAAGCAAACAAAATTTCAAGCATTGTTGCAGTTATAGGTCTAATAAACATTCCAATCATTAAATACTCTGTAGAATGGTGGAGCACGTTACACCAACCAGCAAGTATTAAAATAACTGGAACAAGCACAATACATTCTTCAATGTTAATGCCTTTAATGCTTATGTTTTTTGTACTAATTTTGTATTGTGCGCTAATTTTTCTAATGAAATACAAGACAGAAATCATTAGAATTAAGAAAAAAAATTTAAAAAGATATGATTAACAATCTAATAACAATGAACGGGTACGGAGTTTTCGTATGGTCATCTTTTGTAATAACTTTTCTAGTTTGTGGGCTCGTCTACTACAAGACAAGAAAAACGCTTAAAAAGTATGAAAAGGAATTTGCCAAAGAAATTGAAGAACTTTCTGTTCAACAAAAAAAAACAGTTTTAAGAAATTCTAAAATCGCTTCGAAAATATTAGCATCATATAATAAAACGATTTAAAGCGTTTAATGCTTCCAAAAAAAGTAAAAAAAAGGGCCTCTCTTTTAGCAATATTTTTATCTACATCAGTTATTGGAATTTTTTTGATTCTAAATGCTCTAAACAAAAATATTTTATATTTTAATTCTCCCACTGATATTAAGATTAAACAAGATATAAATTTTGATAAAAAAATTAGAGTCGGTGGAATGGTAAAAAAGGATACATTAAAAATAAAAGATCAGGAAATAAGGTTTATAATTACAGATTTTAAAAATGAAATAAATGTGAGCTTTAAAGGAACGATACCAAACTTATTTGCAGAGGGAAAAGGAGTAGTAGCAGAAGGTAAACTGCAGGACAAAAAATTTTTTGTTGCCGACAGAATTTTAGCAAAACACGATGAGAATTACATGCCTCCAGAACTAAAAAATATAATGGAAGACAATGCTAAGTAATACTGGAAATTTTCTTTTATTTATAAATATTTTTTTAAGTTCTTTAATAATTTATAATTCTTACAAATGTTTAAAAACAAAAAATAATATAATTTTCAAAAATATTTATCAAATTAGTTTGGTGCAAAGCACTTTAGTTTTAATTTGTTTTTTTACACTCATTGCTGCTTTCATAGTCTCTGATTTTTCTTTAATAACTGTTTATCAAAATTCTCATTCATTAAAGCCTCTTTTTTATAAAATTTCTGGAACTTGGGGGAACCACGAGGGCAGTCTACTACTTTGGGTTATAATACTTACAATTTTCTCATTTTTATTTTTAATTACAAATAAAAACCACTCGAAGCATTACAGACTTTATACTTTAATAATTCAAAACTTTTTAATTTTAGGTTTTTTATTTTTTATAATTTTGAATTCTAATCCTTTTAGTTATATAAACCCAGTTCCGAAAGAGGGGTTAGGCTTGAACCCAATCTTGCAGGATCCAGCTTTAGCTATTCACCCTCCTCTACTTTATATTGGATTCGTTGGGTCTTCTATATATTTTTCTGCAGCTATGGCTTCAATGATTTCAAATTATTCTGGAAGATTTTTTGCTCAGTCAATTAAAAGTTGGGTTTTGATCTCTTGGATTTTTCAAACACTAGGAATTTTGGTTGGATCTATCTGGGCATACTATGAGTTAGGTTGGGGAGGTTTTTGGTTTTGGGACCCAGTTGAAAATGCTTCTTTACTCCCATGGTTTGCAATGACAGCTCTGTTACACAGTCTATTAGTTTTAGAAAAAAGAAATACGCTTTATTTTTGGACAATTATACTTTGTTTATTAACATTTACTTTAAGTGTAACAGGTACTTTTTTAGTTAGGTCTGGAATACTTAATTCAGTTCATACTTTTGCTAACGATCCATCGAGAGGTATATATATTTTAATATTTTTAAGTTTAATGATTTTTGCGTCAATTTATTTTTTATTTAGCAAATATAGGCCAACGAACGATTTGATCAATTCAAACAGTAAAGAAACTTTTGTTTTAATAAACAATTGGTTCATGATGTTTTATTTAATCACGGTGTTATTAGGTACTTTGTACCCGATTTTTACAGACGCGATTTCAAATAACAAGATATCGGTTGGTCCTCCTTTTTACAATTCTGTGATAATTCCAGTTGTAATAGCCTTTTTATTTTTTATGGCGATCGGACCACAAGCTAAATGGATTAGAAATAAATTTTCAAACTTAAAAAGCATACTATTAATTCTTAGTGGAGCAATTTTAATAAATTTTACAATCGTTTACTTCTTTAAAAGTTACAGTTTAATATCAAATTTAATCTTAATATCCTCTTTATTTTTAATTATGTCTTCTATTTTTGATATCTTCAAAAAAAGCAGATTGAGTCTTCCAAGAATAATTTCTCACTTATCATTTGGTTTTTTAATTTTATTTATTGGATTGAATCATAATTTTTCTATTGAAAAAGATTTTAATTTAAAACTTGGTGAAGCTAAAAAAATAGATGAATATGAATTTGCTCTTTTAGATCTTAATTTGAGTCAGGAAAATAATTATAAAGCTGTAGTAGGTAAATTACAGGTAAATGACTCAAACACTATGAAAAGTAGAATTTTATATCCCGAGATAAGAATTTATGATAATCCTCAAACTCTTACATATGAAGCCTCGATTCAAACAAGCTTTTTAGGAGACCACTACTTAACGATGAGTAATATTGATCGTTCAGAATATTACAATATTAAATTTCAGCACAAACCACTTATGATTTGGATCTGGATATCCGTTATTCTGCTTTCTTTTGGGGGATTTTTAAGTTTATTTAAAAATGCAAAAAATAATTAAATCTATAATAGTTTTACTATTCATTTTTGTTCTTTTAGTGTTTTACAATTCATTATATAGAGAAACTAACTATAGCACTGACTATTTAGTAGGAAATAAATTAGCAAAAATAAATTTAAAAAGTTTTGATGACAATAAAATTTATACAAGTGAAGATTTTAAAAAAAATCGTTATACACTTATAAATTTTTGGGCATCTTGGTGTGCTCCGTGCAGAGTCGAACATCCCTATTTAATGCAATTATCAAATGAAAAAAATTTAAAGATTTTAGGAGTTAATTTTAAAGATAAAAAAATTAATGCATCGAAATTTTTGAATGAGCTAGGGAATCCATATTATTATATGGCAAAAGACACTAAAGGAAAGCAATCGGTTAATTTTGGAATTTACGGGATACCAGAAAGTATTTTGATTAATAATGAAACAACAGTTTTAAAAAAATTTATAGGGCCTCTTAACGAGCAAAATTTAAATGATATAAAGGAGATAATAAATTCTTTATGAAGTTTAAAATTTTGCTTATAATTTTTTTTCTTAATTTGAACATCAATCTTCATGCAAATGTGCTAGTAGAGGAAAGTAAGATACACAAAAACTTGAGGTGTTTAGTTTGCCAAGGTCAATCAATTGCAGATTCTAATTCTGATTTCGCTTTGACTTTAAAAATGGTAGTCAAAGACTTGATTGAACAAGGAAAAACAGAGAAGGAAATTTATAGTTTTCTATCAGATAAATATGGAGACTGGATTTTATATAAGCCTAAAATTAATCCAGGCAACTTTTTGCTATGGGGCTTACCATACCTGGTTCTTATTGTCGGTGGTTTAATTATCATTTTTTTAATCAGAAAATCCTCAAAAAAAGCTTAAATTGCTAACTGTACATATTAGTTATTTAGTTGTATTTTTTTAAATATGAAATTTCAATTTTTCACATTTTTATTCACTTTAGTTTTTTTAGTGACACTAGCAAAAGCGAATGAAGGTGAGGCAGACATATCTTTTTATACTGGAACTTTTGATGTGATTGACAAAGAAGGTGATGATCAAACTTCTTTGTTAGGTATAGAACATAAAAATCCTGATTTGTTTAGAAATACTTTCCTTGGAAAATTCAAACCAATTACCGGAGGTTTCATAACCGGTGATAGTTCAATATATTTATATACAGGCGTTGAGGGCCAATATGGAATCGGTCCAATAAAAATTTTACCAAGTTTTTCTCCAGGTTATTATGAAAAAGGTGACGGTAAGGATTTAGGAAGTATGCTAGAATTCAAAAGTGAAATAAAAGTTGGCTTTGATATTTTTGAGAATTCCAAATTAAGTTACAGCTACAGCCATATCTCTAACAATGATTGGGGAGACACAAATCCAGGAACAGATAATCAACAAATAACATTTTCAAAAAATTTTTAATAACAATGAATTTAAATGATTGTTATAATTTTGATGATTTTAGAAAATTAGCAAAAAAAAATTTACCTGCACCAATATTTCATTACATCGATGGTGGTGCAGACGATGAAACAACTTTGAAAAGAAATACAGAGTCTTTCTTAAAATGTGATTTGGTTCCTAACATTTTAGCAAGTGTTGGAGAACCAGACTTATCTACTTCTGTATTTGGACAAAAAATAGATATGCCGCTATTCCTTTCACCTACCGCTATGCAAAGACTTTATCACCATGATGGAGATAAAGCTTCGGCAAGGGCTGCTGAAAAGTTTGGAACTTTTTACAGCATGTCTACAATGGCAACTTCTTCGATTGAGGAAGTCGCAAATATTTCGGGAGGTCCAAAACTATTTCAGCTTTACATACATAAAGATCAAGGTTTAACAGATAACTTAATAGATAGATGTAAGAGTTCAGGGTTCAAAGCAATGTGTCTTACAGTTGATACAGTCGTTGCTGGTAACCGAGAAAGAGATCATAGGTGGGGTTTTACGACTCCGCCAAAACTTACATTAAAAAGTCTTCTAAGTTTTGCTACTCATCCTAAATGGGCTTTTAACTACTTAACTCATGAGAAATTTCAATTAGCTAATGTTTCTCACTGGACAAAAAAAGGATCAAGTATTGCAAGAGGTGTAATGGATTACATCAATGAGCAATATGATCCAGCAATGAGCTGGAAAGATGCTGAGTATGTTGTTAAAAAATGGGGAGGACCATTTGCTTTGAAAGGAGTTATGTCAGTTGAAGATGCAAAAAGAGCAGTTGAAATTGGAGCTTCTGCAATAATGCTATCCAACCATGGTGGTAGACAACTTGATGGTTCACGATCACCTTTTGACCAACTCCCAGCTATTGCGGACGCAGTTGGAGGAAAGTTAGAAATTATCTTAGACGGCGGAATAAGAAGAGGTACACACATTCTCAAAGCACTATCTTTAGGGGCTACTGCGTGTAGTTTTGGAAAAGGATTTTTATTTGCACTAGGCGCTGGAGGTCAAAAAGGAGTTGAGCAAATTCTTCAAAGAATGAGGGATGAGATACGAAGAGATATGATTTTACTTGGATGTAAAAGCATAAAAGAGCTAAATAAAACGAAAATTGCATATAGGTGATGCAAAAAAACTAGTTTGCAAAAGTATTAATAAATATTAGGTTTAAAATATGAAATTAGCAAAAAATTTAGATAGACTCGGAACGGAAACAGCTTTTAGTGTTTTGGCTGAAGCAAAAAAACTTGAAGCTCAAGGAAAAGAGATGATCCACTTGGGTTTAGGTCAGCCAGATTTTATGACACCTAAACATATTATGGACGCCGCAAAAAAAGCTATTGATGATGGACATCACGGATATGTTTTAGCGAATGGAATAGTTGAATGTAGGCAAGCAGTCTCAAGAAAAATTAAAAGTTTATACAAAAAAGAGGTCAGTCCTGATCGGATTATGATTATGCCTGGCGGGAAACCCACAATGTACTTTGCTATTCAAATGATTGGTGAGCCTGGTGCCGAAATAGTTCATCCAACGCCTGGTTTTCCAATTTATGAATCTATGATTAATTATACTGGAGCCAAAGCAGTACCTTATGATTTAACAAAAGAGAAAGATTTAAAGTTTGATCCAGAAAAAATTTTATCATTGATTACAGATAAAACACGACTTGTAATCCTAATAAATCCTAATAATCCTACGGGGAGTTTTGTAGAAAAACCAGCAATTGATTTTCTTGCCGAAGGTTTAAAAAAACATCCTCATGTTACAATCCTTAGCGACGAAATTTATAGCAGACAAATTTTTGATGGAAAAGAAATGCCAACTTTTTTTAATTACCCTGACTTACAAGATAGGTTAATAGTTTTGGATGGATGGAGTAAAGCTTACTCCATGACTGGTTGGAGAATGGGATGGAGCGTGTGGCCAGAAAATTTAATTCCTCATGTAACTAAATTAGCAATTAATAGTTTTTCATGTGTGAACGCGCCGTCACAGTTTGCTGGAATAGCGGCTTTAGATGGGCCCGATGACTCTATTCATCATATGATGGAAAAGTTTGACCAAAGGAGAAAATTAATTCATAAAGGTTTAAATGATTTACCCGGCGTTGAATGCAGTATGCCTGGTGGAGCATTTTATGCTTTCCCAAATGTAAAAGGAACAGGTATGAGCGGAAGCGAATTTTCAAAAAAATGCATGCATGAAGCTGGTGTGGCAATTGTGCCTGGTACGGCTTTTGGTAAAACATCAACAGATTTCGTTCGTTTTAGCTTTGCTGCATCAAGGGATAATATTCAAAAAGCACTAGAAAAAATTTCAAAAATGCTTAAGTAGGATTGATTATGAGTACTTTGCAAATGCCAAAAGTTGATAACGCAGTTATGTCTAAAAAAGACAGAATTGCTTCGGATCTCCGTGGAATTATAAATTCTAAAAACGTTCTTTCGAATCCTGATGAATTAAGACCTTTTGAAACTGATGGTTTGACAGCTTACAGACAAATGCCTCTTTTAGTAGTTATGCCTGAGACTGTTGAGCAAGTTAGTCAAATTTTAAGATATTGTAATGAAAATAAAGTTAAAGTAGTCCCAAGAGGAGCTGGAACAGGCCTATCTGGTGGATCGATGCCTTTAGAAGATTGTGTTTTGATGGCAATGGGAAAATTTAATAAGATTATCGAAATTGATTACGAAAACAGATGTGTAGTTACTCAACCTTGTGTCACAAATTTAGCAATTACTCATGCCGTTCAAGACAAAGGTTTTTATTATGCTCCAGACCCATCGAGTCAAATAGCTTGTTCTATAGGTGGAAACGTTGCTGAAAATTCTGGCGGTGTTCACTCTCTTAAATATGGCGCAACTACAAATAATCTTTTGGGCATAGAAGTTGTTTTAATGGATGGAACTGTAACTAAATTCGGTGGCAAAGCTATGGACTCGGAGGGATATGATTTCTTAGGTTTAATGACTGGCTCAGAGGGTTTGCTTGGCGTTATTACAGAGGTAACGGTAAAAATTTTAAAGTCACCTGAAGTTGTTAAAGCTGCTTTAGTAGGCTTTCCTTCAATTGAAGATGCAGGAAACTGTGTTGCTGAAATAATTGCAGAGGGATGTATACCAGCTGGGATGGAAATAATGGATAAAGCCTTAACAAAAGCAACTAATGATTATTCTAAAGCAGGTTATCCAACCGATGCTGAAGCAATGATGATTGTAGAATTTGACGGAACAGAGCATGAAGTTGAAGCTTACATTCAAAAGACAAAAGAAATTGCTGAAAAAAATAATTCATCAAGTTTAAAAATTAGTAAATCAAATGAAGAGAGATTAAAATTTTGGGCTGGTAGGAAAGCAGCTTTCCCTGCTTGCGGAGTTTTAGCACCTGATTATATGTGTATGGATGGTTCAATTCCTAGAGGAAAACTTGCTGAGGTTTTAAATGAAATTTCGAGACTTTCTAAAAAATATAATTTGCCAGTAGCAAATGCCTTTCATGCAGGAGACGGAAATCTTCATCCTCTGATTATGTTTGATGCAAATGATAAAGAGTCTCTAAGAAAATGTGAGGAATTTGGGGCTGATATTTTAAAATATTGCGTAAAAGTCGGCGGCGCACTTACTGGTGAACACGGAGTGGGTATTGAGAAAAGAGAGTTAATGTGTGAAGCTTTCAATGATAAAGATATTCAACAACAACTAACAATTAAAGTAGCATTAGATCCTAATTCTTTATTAAATCCTGGAAAAGTTTATCCAATACTTAGAAAATGTGCTGAGGAAGGAAGAGTTCATGTCCATGGAGGAAAAACAAAATTCCCAGACATCCCTAGATTTTAATCAAAATATTTATAAACCGACTTCTAGAGAAGAAATAGTAGAGATAGTTAAAAATTGTTATAAAAAAAATATACCTCTAGAAATCAACGGATTAAAATCAAAAAATAAAATTGGAAGAAACTTTCAATCTGAAAAAACTTTAGATTTATCAGATTTTAAGGGTATAATTGATTACAAACCTGAAGAGCTTTATATAAAAGTCAAAGCTGGTACACCTTTAAGAGAAATAATAAAAGAACTAGATAAAAATAATCAACAATTAGCTTTCGAACCAAATGATTTTGGCTATCTCTTCTCTGGAGAAAGTAATAGTGGTTCTATTGGCGGAGTTGTATCGTGCAATTTCGCTGGTTCACGAAGATTTAAAGTTGGTAGTGTTCGAGATCATATACTTGGTTTTCAAGGGATAAACGGAAAAGGTGAAACTATTAAATCTGGGGGCACAGTAGTTAAGAATGTGACTGGCTATGATTTGAGTAAATTAATATCAGGATCTTTTGGTACGCTTACAATTTTGACTGAACTTTCAATAAAAGTATTACCAAAACCTGAAACTAGTAAAACTTTGGTAATAAAAAATCCTCATCTCAAAAAAGCAATAGATTTTCTTGGAAAAGCATTGTCATCTTCTACAGATCCAACAGGAGGGGTATTTTATCCAGATTATTTTGGAAAAAATTTTATTTTAAACGATCTCACACACGATGGAGGTTTAACCGCTATAAGAATTGAAGGACCAATTAATTCTGTTGATCAAAGATTAGGTAGATTATCGAAAGAATTAAGTCTTTTAGAACAAGAGTTATCCATTTTAGACAATGAACAAAGTAATATTTTTTGGAATAGGACAAAAAATTTGGAGATTTTTAAAAATTTGAAAGCTAATCTCTTAAGGTTAGTTCTGCCAATGAGCGAAACGTTGCAGGTTATTCAAAAACTTAAAAATTATGAGATTAAATATTTTATTGATTGGGGAGGTAGTCTAATCTGGGCTTCATTCGATCAATTAAATACAAAAATTCTTAGTGAAATTAAGGAAATAGTTAAAAAACATCAAGGATATTTTACATTAATCAAAGTTGAGGAGGATCTAAAAGCCTCTGCTGATATTTTTACAATAGATCCAATTAAGTATAAAATAAGTGAAAAAATTAAAAGGAGTTTTGATCCAAAAAGAATTTTTAATCCAGGAAAAATGTACACAGGAATTTAAATGCAAACATCATTTACAGATAAACAACTTCAAGACAAAGATAATAAAACGAGTGAAACAATTATAAGGAAATGTGTTCACTGTGGAATGTGCAATGCTACTTGTCCTACTTATCAAGTTAATGGAGAGGAACTAGAGGGTCCAAGAGGCAGAATATATCTTATCAAAGATATGTTAGAAAATAAGAAACCAGCTACAAAAGAAATAGCAAAACACATCGATAGTTGTTTATCCTGTTACTCTTGTATGACTACTTGTCCTTCAGGGGTGAACTATATGCATTTAATTGACCATGGCAGAAATTACGTTGAGGAAACTTACAGAAGACCTTTTTTGGATAGAGTATTTAGAAATATACTTTCATTTGTTTTGCCAAGACCAAAAGTCTTTTTGTTAATGGCATTATCTTCTAAATTAATAAAACCATTTAGTTTTTTATTTCCAAAATTTATTAGAAACGCATTAAATTTAATGCCAGATAAGATCCCAGGAAAAAAATTGAAAGAGCAGAAAGTTTACGAAGTTAAAAAAGGCAAGAAGGTTTCGAGAGTGGCTTTACTAACCGGATGTGTTCAAAGAGTTATTTCTCCTGAAATAAACGAAGCTACTATAAGACTTTTAAACAGGCATAATGTTGAAGTTGTTGTGATCCCAGATATTAATTGTTGTGGGTCTTTAAATCATCATTTGGGTAAACAAAAACTAGCACACGATTCATTTAAAAATAATATTGAAAGCTGGCACGAAGAGTATCTACAAAATGGATTAGATGCGATAATAAGTAATACATCTGGATGCGGTACAACATTAAAAGATTATGGTCATATTTTTAAAAATGATAAAGACCTAAAAAAGAAAGCCAAAAAAATCTCAGAACTAACTAAAGATATTACTGAGTATCTTGATGAAAACTTAAAGCTAAACATAAATTTAAATTCTGAAAAAAAATACAGGATAGCGTACCATTCAGCATGCTCGATGCAACATGGACAAAAAGTCCACGATCAACCAAAAGATTTAATTTCAAAAACTGGTAACGAAGTACTAGATATCCCAGAAGGACATTTGTGTTGTGGCTCCGCGGGCACTTACAATATTCTACATCAAAAGATGGCTAAATCACTTTTAAAGAACAAGGTAAATAATATAGAAAAAATTTCACCTGATTTTATTTCAACAGGTAATATTGGTTGTATGACACAAATCTCAGCTGGTACTCGAATACCAATTATCCATACCGTAGAGTTGCTTGATTGGTTTACCGGAGGCCCTAAGCCATATAAGTTAAATAATAATTAAAATGAAAAAAAAGATTTTCGTTACAAGAAGACTTCTCAAAGAAAACGAGGAGAAACTTAAAGAATTATTTGAAGTTACTTTAAATAAAGATGATAAGGTTTACAAACCTCAAGAAATAATAGATGGCTCAAAAAATTTTGACGGGATATTAAGTTCTGTTTCTGATCCTATTAATGCTGATACTATCTCTAAACTTTCTAGTTCTATAAAAATTATTGCTAATGGCGCAGTTGGTTTTGGAAATATAGATATAAAAGCTGCAAAAGAAAAAGGAATTACCGTAACGAATACACCTGATGTACTAACAGATGCTACAGCAGATATTCAGATTTTACTTTTACTAGGTGCCTCTAGAAAAGCTTATGAAGGAAGAATAGCAGCTGAAACTCAAAGCTGGAAATGGTCCTGGGATTTCTTGTTGGGGAAGCAAATGTCGAATAAAAAATTAGGAATATTAGGAATGGGTAGAATAGGCAGAGCAGTCGCTAAAAGAGCTAAGGCTTTTAATATGGAAATTCATTATCATAATAGATCTAAACTTTCACCAGAACTTGAGGATGGCGCAATTTATCATAAAGATTTAAAAAGCCTTTTTAAACAAAGTGAATTTTTGTCAATAAACTGTCCAGCTACACCTGAGACAACAAAACTTGTAAATAAAGAAACTCTAAGCTACTTAGAGGAAAATACTGTGGTAGGTAACGCAGCAAGAGGAGATATAGTAGATGATGATGCTATGATTGAAGCATTAAAAAGCGGAAGAGTTTTTGCTTACGGTCTGGATGTTTATAATGGTGAGCCTAAAATTCATCCAGAGTATTTAAAATTAAAAAATATTTTCTTACTTCCACATTTAGGAAGCGCAACAAAAAGGACTAGGTGGGACATGGCGTTTAGAGCTACGAAAAATTTAGAAGACTTCTTCTCTGGAAAGAAACCACAAGATCAAGTTAATTAGTACACCTATAGATTGAATCTATTATTTTACTTTAAAATTATTCTAAAATATATCGAGACTCTGATTTGAGATTGTGCTTAAATATTTCCGTTAATTAACTAACGGAGGACATATGTCAAAAATAAAAAAAGGAGTAAAAACTCCATCAAGACGTAAGTTCTTTAAAGCAGCAGCAGCTACGGGTGCTGCAGCGGCAGCAACAGTTGCAATGCCTAACGTTGCATTTGGTGCTCCTCAAACTTTAAAGATGCAAGCGGCTTGGCCGTCAGGCGCTAACATTTTCTTTGAAATGGCTGGCGACTACGCAAAAATGGTAGGCGACATGTCTGGAGGTGAATTAAAAATTGATCTTCAGCCAGTTGGAGCTGTAGTTAAGACTTCGGAAATTGGACAAGCAGTAAGTTCAGGTGTACTTGATATGGGACACTGGGTAACAGCTTACTGGTATGGAAAAAATCCAGCAGCTTCTCTATTCGGTACTGGTCCGTCATACGGAATGTCATCTCAAGAAATTATGGGATGGATAGAGTATGGTGGAGGTAGAAAACTTTATGATGAAACACTTGCAAAAGTTGGTTTCGATTATATTGGTTTCTTCCATATGCCAATGCCTGCACAGCCTTTTGGATGGTTCAAAAAGAACGTAACAAAAGTATCTGATGTAAAAGGTATGAAGTACAGAACAGTAGGACTAGCTACTAACGTATTAACAGCAATGGGAATGGTTGTAAGACAATTACCAGGTGGTGAAATTCAGCCAGCAATGAAGACAGGTTTGATTGAAGCTGCTGAGTTTAACAACCCAACATCAGACTCTCAATTTGGTATGCAAGACGTTTCTAAGCATTATCACTTAGGAAGCTTCCACCAATCACAAGAGATGTTTGAAATCCCGGTTAATAAGAAGACATTTAATGGTTTATCGCCAAAACATCAGGCTATTCTAAAAAATGCTGCTTATGCTGCGAACAGTGATAACTACTTTAAAGCATTAGTAAGATACTCTGCTGACTTATCTAAATTGATGAACCAGCACAAAGTAAATGTGTATCAAACGTCAGATGCGATCTTAGCTCAACAACTAAAAGGTTGGGATAAAGTAATTGGTGATTTCAATAAGAAAGATCCATTCTTTAAAAAGATTGTAGACTCACAAAAAGCTTATGCTAAGAGAGTTATGAAATACTTACTCATGAACCAACCTAATTACAAGTTGGCTTACGAGAATGAGTTCGGTTCAATAGCGAAAGTTAAAATTTAATTATATTTTAAACATAAAAGGGGGCGTATTTACGCCCCCTTTTTTTATGGAAATTATAAAAAAATTAGAATAGTTTAAAATTTCATGAGGGGATTTATTCATTTTGCAGATACTTTAAGCACTTCCGTAGGAAAGGCATTTTCATGGTGTATCGTAATTTTAATGGGAGGAACTT
Organism: uncultured Pelagibacteraceae bacterium; assembly: GCA_902587515.1. GTDB lineage: Bacteria > Pseudomonadota > Alphaproteobacteria > Pelagibacterales > Pelagibacteraceae > Pelagilacustribacter. The sequence goes on along the minus strand of CACILM010000001.1, from coordinate 73,814 downwards.
GTTATGAAGTGGTTATGGCATATGCTTTCAATGCTCCTACCTTATGGAATTTCGATTTTAGTTTACAAATGTATGGCGCAATTTTTATGATGGCAGGCGCATACACTTTATCTACAGAAGCTCATGTAAGAGGTGATGTAATTTACAGACTTTTTAAACCAAGAACACAAGGTTACATAGATTTAATTTTATATTTTATTTTTTTCTTTCCTGGAGTTCTTGCTTTAGCTTTTTATGGTTATGAATATGCCTCGCTTGCATGGAAGATAAAAGAAACAAGCTGGAACAGTCCAGCACAAATACAAATTTATATGGCTAAATCTTTGATACCTGCAGCAGGAATTTTATTGGTTATCCAGGGTATCAGCGAAGTTTGTAGAGCAATTATTTGTATTCAAACAGGTCACTGGCCTGCTCGAATGGTAGTAGCAGAGGAGACAGAAAAAATGTTAATGCGAACTTCACAAGACGAGGATCAAAAAGATGTTATTTAGTTTAACCAATCCAGAAATAGCAATTTTAATGATGTCAATTTTCTTATTTGCTGTACTGCTAGGTTTTCCTATAGCATTTACTTTAATGGCGATGGGAGTTGGATTCGGTTATTACGCTTACTTTGATCCTACAAGAATGGAACATCTTTTTGACAATAGGATTTTTCAATTATTTGTTCAGAATACTTATACCGTGATGGACAACACTGTTTTAACCGCCGTCCCACTCTTTTTATTTATGGGCTACTTAGTTGAGAGAGCCGGAATAGTTTCTAGATTGTTTTTTGCAATAAGATTAGCTTCTCACAGACTGCCTGCTTCTATGGCTGTTGCCGCGCTTGTAACTTGCGCTTTATTTTCAACAGCGACAGGAATTATTGGTGCTGTTGTTACACTAATGGGATTACTTGCATGGCCTGCAATGATAAGGGCAGGATATGATAAAAAATTTGCTTCAGGAGTAATATGTTCTGGTGGATGTTTAGGAATTTTGATTCCTCCAAGTATCATGTTAATTGTTTACTCAGTTATTGCTCAGCTTTCACCTTTAAGATTGTTTGCAGCAGCAATTTTCCCAGGATTATTATTAGCTGGTCTTTATATAATGTACGCAGTTACACTTGCTTATTTTAATCCATCAATAGCGCCTAAACCTCCAAAAGAGGATATTCCGCCAAGATCTGAAATTTTAAAAGAGGTAATGGTTTCGTTCTTACCACTTTTCTCATTAATAATATTAGTATTAGGAACTATTTTAGGAGGACTTGCTACACCTGCAGAGGCTGCAGCAGTAGGAGCCTTTGGCGCCTTAGTGCTTTCTTATTTTTACAAGACTTTAAAATGGAAAAATTTTAAAGAGTCTGTATTTCTAACAGCAAAGACAACTGCAATGATAATGTGGTTATTCATTGGCTCTTGGACTTTTGCATCTGTTTTTTCTTACTTAGGGGGCCATGAAGTTTTTGAGCATTTCTTTAAATCAATGAATTTACAACCATGGCAATTCTTAGTAATCACACAAATAATTATTTTCTTATTAGGTTGGCCACTGGAGTGGACGGAAATTTTAATTATATTTGTTCCAATATTTTTACCTTTAGTAGCTTTCTTCGAGGTAAATCCTTATTTTTTCGCAATGCTTATCGCTTTGAATTTACAAACTTCATTTTTAACACCGCCGATGGCAATGTCCGCCTACTATTTAAAAGGTGTCCAATCTAAAAATGTAGAGTTAATGGAAATATTTAGAGGCATTATGCCTTTCCTAGGTATTGTTATATTTGCTATGTTTTTAATGTATCTATTTCCAGGAATAGCTCTTTGGTTGCCAGATACATTATTCGCTAATTAACAATTTAAATGATAGACGTTACATCTTTAAGTGCTTACGATTTATCTCAAAAACTTCATTCTGGTGAAATTTCTTCTTTAGACCTTTGCAAAGCTTATTTAGATAGAATTAAAAAATTTGAAAAAGACGTCCAAGCTTGGCAATTTTTAGACAAAAAACTTTTATTAGAAAAAGCTGAAGAAGCTGACACTTATAGAAAATCTGGAAAACCTCTAGGACCATTGCACGGAATGCCAGTTGCAATTAAGGATATTATAGGTACGTATGATATGCCAACCGAATGTGGGACAGTATTTAGAAAAAAAATGTCTAATTCACAAGACTCGGAAATTGTAAACTTATTAAAAAATTCAGGGGCAATTATCATGGGTAAAACTGTTACTTGCGAACTTGCATATATACATCCATCTAAAACAAAAAATCCTCATGATTATTCAAGGACACCAGGGGGATCATCAAGTGGATCAGCAGCAGCAGTTGCAGCTCATATGGCACCTTTATCTGTGGGTTCTCAAACTGGAGGATCAGTAATCAGGCCAGCATCATATTGTGGTGTAGTTGGATATAAACCCTCGTATGGATTAATCTCTAGAAACGGTGTTTTAAAAGTTTCGGATAAACTAGATACAATGGGCGTATTTGGTAAAAGTGTGAAAGATGTTGCATTATTATCTAAATCACTAATTAGAAAAGATTTACATGACCCCTCAACAATTTATTTCGCAGCTGACAACATGATTCAGGAATGTGAGAAAGGACCAGTTTTTGATCCAAAGTTTATTTTTTATAAAACGAAAAATTGGAAAAATATAAATAAAAAATCACAGCAAGCTTTTGAGTTTCTAATTAAAAACTTTAAAAAGAACATAGAAGTTTTTGATACTCCATCATACTTTGATGACATACCAAAGTATCATCAAATCATTCATGAAGTTGATATGGCAAATAATTTTCAAGTTTACTATAAAAAAGATAAAACTAAACTTTCAAAGGAAATGAGAGAAGCTATCTCCAGAGGATTAAAATATTCAGCAAAGGAGTACGGAGATGCTGCAGATTTTATGAAACAAAGTTATGAGTCTTACAAAGAAGTTTTCGAGGATTATCATGGAATTATCACTCCATCATCAAGCGGAGTTGCTGACAAAGGATTAAAATCTACTGGAAGTGCAGACTTTCAAAAAATTTGGACTTATCTTGGTTTGCCCACAATTTCATTGCCTTTACTTACAGGAGAAAATGACTTACCATTAGGTGTTCAGTTAGTTGGTGATAAACTTGATGATTTAAGATTTTTAGGAACAGCTAACTGGCTTGAAAAAAATTGTAAAGATGAAGGATAAAGTTACAATAATAATTGGCGTTGCGCTTTGCACCATTTTTTTAATTGGGTTAGCTACAACACTAACTAGATCAATGATGATTGGTTTTTTTGACGTGCTTCCTGTTTATATTTTAATGGGCATGGTAATTGTAATGATGTTCTATGAAGCCTTCATTGACAAAAAATAATCCTTACGCTCCTTATTTACTTTTGTTAATCCAGCCAATTTTTATGGCTACAAACACTATAGTAGCAAGAGGTGGCGTTGAGTCAGTACCTCCTATTTCTCTAGCATTTTGGCGATGGTTTACTGTATTCATTATATTATTTCCATTTTTTTTTAACGAAATCTTAAAAAATAAAAAAGACTTTAATAAAGAGTTTTTTAAGCTTTTTTTCTTAGGCTCAATGGGTTGTGGTATATGTGGGGCTTTCCCAAATCTTGCAGGAATGACTACAACAATGGCAAATATTGGAATAATCTATACTTCTTCACCAGTAATAATAATTTTTTTATCAATTTTATTCTTTAAAGAAAAAATTAATTTTTTTAGGATAATGGGCTTATTAATTTGTATTTCAGGTGTTTTTACAATTATATCTAAAGGTAATTTAGATTTTTTAATCAACTTGAATTTTACAATAGGAGACTTATGGGTTTTAGGTGCAGCTTTAGGCTGGGCTCTCTACTCAATTTATTTATTAAATTGGAAATCAAAATTTAGTTTAATGGCTCGATTTACTTTAATCGCAATGTTTGGATTTATTTCACTTTTCCCATTTTTTGTTTTAGAAAATATTTACTTTGCCAAGACAAACTACAATCAGACATTTTTGTTCTGGATTGTATTTGCTGCTATTTCTCCCAGTATAATAGCTTTCTCTTTATATACTCGGTTACAAAAATATGTAGGCGCATCCTTTGCAGGGTTTACTTTATATTTATTCGCAGTCTATGGATCTATCTTTGGAATTATAATTTTTGAAGAACCTCTTCTTAGTTTTCATTATTTAGGCGCCTTACTGGTTTTTACTGGAGTCTATTTCGCTAGAAAAAAAGTATGAAGTATCTTTATATAGCATTATCGTCAATTATTTTAGCTTACTTCATAATTGCACTTTTCACTTATTTGTATCAAAGAAAATTACTTTATCACCCAAGTGAAAATAATTATACAGGAGACGAAATTCAATTTGAATATAAAGAAGTTTTTATTGAGGTTGATAAAGATATAAAACTTAAATCATGGTTTTTGGAAAAAGACTTAAAAAAAGATAAAACAATTCTATATTTCCATGGTAACGCGGGCGATCTAACAAATAGAGTTCATAAGCTTAATGAATTAGATAGATTAAATGTAAATATTCTTATTATTTCATGGAGAGGGTTCAGCGGTAATCCAGGCAAACCTACAGAAAAAAATTTGTACAATGATGCTAGAAAATCTGTTGAATGGCTTAATAATATTGGAATTGAAAATAAAAATATAATTTTATATGGAGAGTCACTAGGCACAGGTGTTGCTACAGAGTTGGCCCAGGGCAATTCCTTCGCTGGTATTGTTTTAGAGTCACCTTTTACCTCAATCGCTGATGCAGCAAAAATTTATTATCCTTATTTACCCATCGATTTATTGATTAAAGACAGATACGACTCTTTAAAAAAGATTAAGAATGTAAATATTCCTATTTTGATTATGCACGGTAAAAAAGATGATGTTGTTCCTTTTAAAATGGGTATAGAATTATTTGAGAAGGCGAATAACCCAAAATTCAGTTACTTTTCCGATAACGACGATCACATGATGGAATTTAATGATCAACTAATTAATGCTTTGAGAAACTTTTTAGGTTTCAATACCTAAAAGAGCCTTTGAAAAATATTCAGCATTGAAGGGCTGTAAGTCATCTTCTTTCTCTCCCATTCCGATTGCAACAATAGGTAAATTATATTTCTTACAAATGGCAAGGACTACCCCGCCTTTTGCAGTGCTATCAAGTTTTGTAATAATAAGCCCCGTTAGATCATGTATCTTACTAAATTCTTCAACTTGATTTAATGCATTTTGGCCAGTAGTTGCATCAAGAACTAGAATTACTTCGTTTGGAAAAGACTCATCAATTTTTTTCAAGACATTGATAATCTTTTTGTATTCTTCCATTAAATTTCTTTTATTTTGTAGTCTTCCTGCAGTATCAATTAAGGCAACATCAATTTCATTTTTTTTTGCAAATTCAGCAGTTTTAAAAGCAACTGAAGCCGGATCGCTATTAATTTCTGACTTAATTATATCTACTTTTACTTTTGCAGCCCATACTTGTAGTTGATCTATGGCTGCTGCTCTAAAAGTGTCTGCAGCTCCAAATACAACGGATCTATTATTGTCTTTAAAATACTTTCCAAGTTTTCCAATACTAGTTGTTTTTCCAACACCGTTCACACCAGAAAGAACTATTACAGCAGTTTTAGCGTTTCCCATAAGGCTTAAATCTTTTTCGTACTTTTGTAGATTTACTGCTAACTTATCAGCTAAGAGTTTCAAAATTTCTTTGTGATCGTCTAATTTTTTATCAACTTTTAAGCTCTCAAAATCTTTCCTAAGTTCTTTAGCTACATCAACACCAGCGTCAGATGAAATGAGTAATTCTTCGAATTCTTCAAGAATAGTTGAGTCAATCTTTTTTTTTGAAAAAATATTTTTGAAGCCGTCTGAAAGATTTGATGAACTTTTTCCAAGTCCTGATTTAAACTTATCAAAAATTCCCATTTTATATTTCTACTTTTATGTTCTTTATTTCTGACACTGGCCCAGTCATAAATATATTATTTGTTTCATCTAAAACTATATTTAGGATTCCCTCTTTAAATTTAATAGCAACTTTTTTTTCAACTAATTTATTTTTATTTCCAGCAACAGCGGTCGCGCAAGCTGCTGTTCCACATGCTTTAGTAAGCCCAGCACCTCTTTCCCAAACATTTACTAAAATATTTTTTTTATCTAAAATTTGAGCAAATGTTACATTAGTTTTTTCAGGAAATAATTTATGATTTTCAATCAAAGGTCCTATTACTTTCAAATCATATTTAAAACAATCATCTACAAAAAAAACTATATGAGGGTTCCCTACATTTAAACAAAATCCACCAGTAAACTTTTTGCCTTTAATATCTAATGAGACATCAGCAGGATTTTCTATTTTTGAAATCGGAATATCCTTAAAATTAAATAAAGGTTTTCCCATTTCAAGTTCTACCATTAAATTATCAACAATTTTGGCATTAAGAACCCGATTACTCGTTTTTAATTTGATTTGGTTAGCATTTAAATTTTTACTCAAAAGATAGGCAACACATCTCGAACCATTGCCACAGGCACTTACTTCACCACCGTCAGAATTAAAAATTGTTATCGGAAAAGAATTCTCTTTTTCTTTTTCAATAAAAATTATTTGATCAAAACCAATATTACTTCTTTTTCCCAACTCAATAATTTTATCTTTTGTCAAATTGATAGGACTTGATCTTCTATCTATAATAATGAAATCATTACCCAATCCATCCATTTTATATGCGTTAATCGTTGCCATAATTGATTAGTATAATTATTCATTGACTTTTAAAACCCCAAATTGTAGTTTCCACAAACTTTCCGCAAATACACATGTTTTTGCGGTGCTCTTGAAAACAAGAGTGTCGACACTAGTCAGCGAAGGTTCGCCCACTAGTGCGATAGGTGTTGGACGTTATAAAAATGTTTGAAAATTTAACAAATAAATTAGAAAGTATTTTTTCTAAATTAAAAAGTGCTCCCTCATTGACTGAGGAGCAAGTTGACTCTGGTTTAAAAGAGATACGATTAGCTTTATTAGAGGCTGATGTATCTCTTCCTGTCACTAAAGAATTTATAGCCAACGTTAAACCAAAAGCAATTGGCAAAGAAATTATAAAATCAACTTCTGCTGGACAGATGATAGTTAAAATTGTTTATGATGAACTGGTTAATATTTTAGGTTCTAAAAATGAAGAGCTAAACTTTAAGGCTGTTCCACCAGTTTCACTTTTATTGGTTGGATTACAGGGTTCAGGTAAAACAACCTCTGCAGCAAAGTTAGCAAAAAATATAGAAAAGAATTATAAAAAAAAAGTAATGTTAGTTAGTTTAGACGTTTACAGACCAGCTGCTCAAGAACAACTTAAATTACTTGCCGAAGCAAACGGAATTCAATGTTTGCCTATAGTTGAAAAGCAACAACCAATAGACATTACTAAGAGAGCATTAAATGCAGCCAACCTCAATGGCTCAGATGTAATTATATTTGATACTGCAGGAAGAACCCAGATAGATCTACCAATGATGTCTGAGATTAAGCAAATTAAAGACATTACAAAACCAGCTGAAACAATTTTAGTAGCTGATGCATTAACAGGACAAATAGCTGTAAATGTAGCAAAGGAATTTGACACCACTGTTAATCTTTCTGGAATCATTCTCACAAGAGTTGATGGTGATGCGCGAGGTGGTGCAGCATTAAGCATGAAACATGTAACAGGTAAACCAATTAAATATATTGGTGTTGGAGAAAAAATTACTGATCTTGAACTTTTCCATCCAGATCGATTAGCTAATAGAATATTAGGAATGGGTGATGTAGTAACCCTAGTAGAGAAAGCCCAACAAGATTTAAGTGAAGAAAAAATTAAAGAAACAGAGGACGAATTAAAAAAAGGAATTTTCACAATGGAGTCATATCTTTCGCAACTTAGGCAAATGAAAAAGATGGGTGGCATGGAAGGAGTTATGTCTATGTTGCCTGGTGTGAATAAAATGAAAGCAAAAATGGATCAAGCAAATATAGATGAAAAAATGTTAGTAGAGAATGAGGCAATCATTTTATCAATGACTAAAAATGAAAGAGAAAATCCAAAAATTATTAGCGGATCAAGACGGAAAAGAATTTCTAAAGGAGCAGGTGTAGATGTTTCAAAAATTAATAAACTATTAAAACAATTTAAAATGATGTCAGACATGATGAAAAAAATGTCTCAAGGAAAAAAAATTCCATCCGGGATGATCCCAGATGAAATGCTTAATCAACTAAAATGAAAGGTATAAAATGTTAAGAATAAGACTATCAATGGGTGGAGTAAGAAAAAGACCCATTTATAAAATTGTAATTGCTGACAGTAGATACCCAAGAGACGGAAAATTTATTGAAAAAATTGGTTCTTACAATCCGTTACTTCCGAAAGATAAAAAGGAAAGAATAAAAGTAGAGGCAGAAAGAGTAAAATATTGGATGAGCAAAGGAGCCCAGCCAACGATGAGGGTTTCTAGATTACTAGGAGAGGTGCAGTTAATGCCAATGCCAAAACCTGGGAACAATCCTCAAAAGGCAATACCAAAAAAAGATAGAAAAAAAGCTGAAGGAGATAAAAAAGAAGAAACTAAAAAAGATGCTCCAGCAGCTGACGGTAAAAAGCCAGATCAAAAAACTCAAGCAAAAAAAGAGGATCCTAAAAAGGAGCAACCTAAAGCAGAGGCTAAAAAGGAAGAGCCAAAGAAGGAAGAACCTAAAAAGGAGCAACCTAAAGCAGAGGCTAAAAAGGAAGAGCCAAAGAAGGAAGAGAAAAAGGCTTAACCAAAAGGTAATTAGAGATGCTAGAAGTGAAAGTTTTTACTTTATATCCAGATTTATTTCCTGGTCCTTTGGACATTGGAATATTTAAAAAGGCAAGGGAAAACAAAATTTGGAATTTAAAAGTAATAAATATTAGAGAATATTCGAAAGATAATCACGGAACAGTAGACGATACTCCTTTTGGAGGAGGAAGTGGAATGCTTTTACGTCCTGATATATTAGCATCAGCTATTGATAGGAATATAAAAAAAGGAGAAAAAATTATTTACTTATCTCCAAAAGGAAAAAAATTTGATCAAAACGTTGCTAGATCATTAAGTAAAGAGAAAAACTTAAACCTTATCTGTGGTCATTTTGAAGGTGTTGATCAAAGGCTCCTAGAGACACGAAACATTGAAGAATATAGTTTAGGTGATTTCGTTTTATCTGGGGGTGAACCAGCTTCTTTTGTATTAGTTGACGCTTTGATTAGATTATTACCTGGAGTACTTGGAAATAAAGATTCCGTCAAAGAAGAAAGTTTTGAAAATCATCTTTTAGAATATCCTCAATATACTAAACCAAGAGAATGGGAAGGTAAAAGCCCACCAGAGGTCTTATTTTCGGGAGATCATGCCAAAATAAAAGGGTGGCGTTTATCTCAATCTGAGGCTATAACACGTCGCCAGAGACCCGATCTTTGGAAAAAATATTTAGATAAAAAAAATGAAAAATATTGAAGACATAAATAAAGCAGCGATAAAAAAGATAATTGCGAATAAAAAAATTACAGACTTTTCTACAGGGGATACAATTAAAGTTGGTGTTAAAATTGTTGAGGGTAAAAGAGAGAGAATTCAATACTTCGAAGGTGTTTGTATTGCAAAAAAAAATAGAGATATAAACTCCTCTTTTACGGTAAGAAAAATTTCATTTGGTGAGGGTGTAGAAAGAACTTTTGCACTTTATAGTCCTAATGTGGACTCAATTAAAGTAATTAGATCGGGAAAAGTGAGAAGAGCTAAACTTTATTATTTGAGAGATAGAAAAGGTAAATCTGCAAGAATTGCTGAAAAAATTAAAAAGAAAATTGGTGTCGATATTTCAGTGAAGCCTGAGGAGCCAAAAGTAAAACCGATCGAGCCTGCTACGCAAGAGACTAAAGTTGAAGAGGTTAAAAAAGAGGCTCCAGAAGTCAAAGCTAAAGCTGAAAAGTCGATTAGCAAAAAAAAATAAAATTAAATGTCTAAAACTCTATACGATAAGATATGGGAAAACCATCTTGTTCATGAACAAAGCGATGGAACGTCGTTAATTTATGTCGATAGACATTTAGTCCATGAAGTTACGAGTCCCCAAGCTTTTGAAGGACTTAGATTACAAAAAAGAAAAGTCAGAAGACCAGAATTAACTCTTGCAGTGCCTGATCACAATGTTCCTACAACTGACAGGTCAAAAGGTATAAATGATGAGGACTCTAGAATTCAAGTCGAAACATTAAGAAAAAACTGTAAAGATTTTGGAGTAGAACTTTTTGATGTTAATGATAAGCGTCAAGGCATAGTCCATATTATAGGACCTGAACAAGGTTTCACTCAGCCAGGTACAGTGATTGTATGCGGCGACAGCCATACTGCTACACACGGAGCATTTGGTGCATTAGCTTTTGGAATAGGAACATCTGAAGTTGAACACGTTCTTGCTACACAAACTTTAATGCAAAAGAAATCAAAAAATTTAAGAATAAACGTTAATGGCAATTTGCCCAAGGGAGTTACTGCAAAAGACGTAATTTTAAAAATTATTGGCACGATTGGAACTGCAGGCGGAACCGGATACGTAGTTGAATTTGCCGGCGATGTAATTAAAAGTTTAAGCATGGAAGAAAGAATGACTGTTTGTAATATGACCATTGAAGCAGGTGCGAGAGCAGGGTTAATCGCACCAGATGAGAAAACATTTAGTTATTTAAAAGGTAAAACTATGTCACCAAAAGGTGAAAATTGGACTAAAGCTGTAGAATTTTGGAAGACTTTGTATTCAGATAAAGACTGCAAATTTGATAAAGAGGTAAATATTGATGGCAAAAATATAGAACCACTTGTTACTTGGGGGACTTCACCTCAAGATGTATCACCAGTTACTGGTGTTGTGCCAGATCCAGAAAATGAAAAGAACGAAGATAGAAAAATGGCCATGAAAAGATCTCTTGATTATATGGGGTTAAAAGCAAACACTAAAATCTCAGACATAAAAATTGATAAAATTTTCATAGGAAGCTGTACAAATGGAAGAATAGAGGATTTAAGATTAGCTGCAGATCTTTTAAAAGGCAAAAAAATTGCCAAAAATGTAAGCGCAATGGTCGTTCCAGGATCTGGATTAGTTAAAGAGCAAGCCGAAAAAGAGGGAATTGACAGGATATTTAAAGAAGCAGGCTTTGAATGGAGAGAGCCTGGCTGTTCAATGTGTTTGGGTATGAATCCAGATCAATTAAAACCTAGAGAAAGATGTGCTTCAACATCAAATAGAAACTTTGAAGGTAGGCAAGGTCGTGGAGGTAGAACACATTTAGTCAGTCCAGGGATGGCTATCGCAGCAGCAATCAAAGGACATCTAACTGATGTAAGAGAAATATAATATGGAAAAGTTTAACAATTTAAGATCAATACCATCATATCTATCATTACAAAACATTGATACAGACATGATTATTCCAAAGCAATTTTTAAAAACCATTAAAAGAACAGGCTTAGGAAAAAGTTTATTTTATGAAATGCGTTATGATGAAAATGGTAAAGAAAATGTTGAATTCATTCTTAATAGAGAACCCTATAATAAATCAAAAATTCTTTTAACAGGAAAAAATTTTGGATGTGGTTCATCTAGAGAACACGCTCCATGGGCTTTATCAGATTTTGGCATAAAGTGTGTAATAAGTGCTAGCTTTGCAGATATTTTTTACAATAACTGTTTTAAAAATGGAATTCTTCCAATTAAGATTGATGACAAAATCGTGATTGAACTAGCTGAATATTCTAACAGGAAAGAGGAAATCGAAATTAGTTTAGAGAAGCAAGAAATAAAATATGGAAATAAAGTTGCAAATTTTGAGCTAGATCCCTTTAAAAAGAAATGTTTAATGGAAGGACTAGATGACATAGCACTTTCTATGGAAAAAATTTCCAGCATAGACAATTACGAAAAAAAATTACAAGCCACAAAACCTTGGATTCTTAATAATGGCTGATAAAACTAGGAAAATTTTGCTTTTACCTGGTGATGGAATTGGCCCTGAGGTGGTTGCAGAAGTTAGAAAAATACTTGAATGGATGAATAAGACAAAGTCTTTAGATTTTGTTTTAAGCCAAGAATTAATTGGCGGTGCATCTATTGACGCAAATAAAGTTCCAATTACTGATGAAGTTTTTTATAAGTCTTTGGAGTCCGACGCAGTAATATTAGGTGCTTGTGGCGGACCTAAATGGGATAATTTGGAATTTTCAAAAAAACCTGAAAGAGCTCTTTTAAAACTTAGAAAAGAGTTAAAGTTATTTGCTAACTTAAGGCCAGCTATTTGCTTCAAACAACTGGTTGATTCTTCAACTCTTAAACCGGAAATAGTTTCAGGGTTAGATATTATGATTGTAAGAGAGTTAACTGGTGGTATTTATTTCGGTGAACCGCGTGGGATTGAACCAATGGAAAATAACCAAAGAAAAGGAATTAATACTCACTCATACACTACTTCAGAAATTCACCGGATTGCACGTGTTGCTTTTGATTTGGCAAAAAAAAGAAAAAATAAGGTTACTTCTTGCGAAAAATCTAATGTCATGGAAGCAGGTATTTTATGGAGAGAAGAAGTACAAGCAATTAAGGATAAAGAATTTAAAAAGGTCGAGTTAAATCACATGTTAGCTGATAACTGTGCAATGCAGCTTTTAAGATATCCAAAACAATTTGATGTTATTTTAGCAGACAACTTATTTGGTGATATGTTATCAGATGAAGCAGCAATGCTTACAGGCTCTCTAGGTCTTTTACCCTCTGCATCATTAGGCGCGAAAGATAAAAATGGTAGAGTTAGATCGTTATACGAACCAGTTCATGGGTCTGCCCCAGACATTGAGGGAAAAAATATTGCTAACCCGATAGCTACTATTTTAAGTTTATCTATGGCATTAAGGTATTCTTTAGACCTTGGAAAAGAGGCAGATCTACTTGATAAAGCCGTTCAAAGTGTTTTAGACGATGGTTTAAGAACAAAAGATATCATGTCTAAAAATATGAAAGAGGTTTCCACAACAGAGATGGGTGATGCAATCATCGCAAAATTGAAATAAAGTACGAAATTATGAATTTTGCAATTATTGGTGCCTCAGGAAATGTTGGAAGAAAAACAATAGAAATTTTAGAGAAATCTAAATTAGCTATCGATAATCTTTTTTTAGTAGCATCTTCAAAAAGTGCGGGAAATAAGATTAAATTTAAGAATAAAGAAATTGAAATCGAAGATCTAGAAAATTACAATTTTTCTAGAGCTCAGATTACTTTTTTTGCAGCAGGAAGTAAGGTAGCTAAAGAATTGGTCCCTAAAGCAGCAAAAGAAACTATTGTAATAGATAACTCTAGTTATTTTAGAATGCAAAAAGATGTTCCACTTGTCGTACCAGAAGTAAATTCAGAAGCACTCAATAATCATAAGAATATTATTGCAAATCCGAATTGTTCAACTATACAAATGGTTCTTCCTTTAAAACCATTGCATGATGAATATAAGATCAAAAGAGTTATTGTTTCGACTTACCAAGCAGTTTCTGGTGCCGGTAAAGATTCTATGGATGAGCTTATTGATCAATCAAGAGATTATTTAGATGGAAAAAAAATTAAGTTAACAAATTTTACTAAACAAATTGCTTTTAACTTAATTCCACATATCGATTCCTTTGATCAAGATGGATACACTAAAGAAGAATTAAAAATGACGAATGAAACAAAAAAAATCTTGAATAACGAGATCGATATCTCCGCGACATGTGTAAGAGTTCCAGTTAGAACTGGTCATTCAGAGTCCATTAATATTGAGTTTGATAATCTTTATGATTTTGAGAATATAATAAAAATTTTAAAAAATGCCCCAGGTTGTAAAGTTATTGATGAGCGTAGTGATGGAGGATATATGACTCCGTTAGAAGCTGAGGGAAGTTACACGACCTATATATCAAGAATTAGAAAAGATAATTCAAATATTAAAGCGATCAATTTATGGGTAGTATCAGATAACTTATTAAAAGGAGCGGCGTTAAATACTGTGCAAATTGCTGAGTGTTTAATGAAAAAATTATAACTATAGTTTATAAGTTTATTATGCAAAACAATAATCCACTAAGTCCACATCTTCAAATTTATAAATGGCATATATCATCTTTATTATCAATAACGCACAGAGTAGTAGGTGTAATAAATTTTTTTGCATTAATAGTAATTTGTTTTTGGGCTATTTCATTATTTTTTGGTGAAAATTTCTATCAGTCCTTTGAAAAAATATTAAATACTTTCTTTGGAAAGTTTTTGATTATTTCACTTTGTTGGACTTTTAGTTTCCAAATTTTAAATGAAATAAGACACTTGGCATGGGACGCTGGTTTTGGCTTTGATTTAAAAATTGCAAAAATAACTGGAGTTATTACTTTAATTGGATCGTTTATATTAACAATTTTATTTTACTTGGTTGGGAGAAATTTTTTTTAAAATGCATCACTCTACAAAAAAATGGATTTTTACCAAAATTAGTTCAATAATTCTTATTCCTTTAATGATTTGGTTTTTGGTGAGTTTTGTATCCATTTACGATAAAGGTTATTTAGAAATAATTGATTTTTTTTCAAGTAGATTATCTAAAGTATTATTCTCATTACTAGTCGTTATTGCATTCTTTTTTTATACATTGACTATTAGTGAGATTTTTGAGGATTATTTACATGATGAGAAAACCAAAAATGTCGCAAATAAAGTGTTAAATTTATTTGCTATAGTAGTTTCAATTTTAACTTTAATAACTATATACAATTTTAACTAATGAGCGCATATAAAATAATTGATCATGAATACGATGTTGTTGTTCTCGGAGCAGGAGGTTCTGGTTTAAGAGCAGCAGTTGGTTTGTCGGAAGCAGGATTAAAAACTGCTTGCATATCTAAAGTCTTTCCAACAAGAAGTCATACATCAGCAGCTCAAGGAGGTATTTCAGCGGCTTTAGGTAATATGGGCGAAGATGATTGGCGATGGCACATGTATGATACTGTCAAAGGATCTGATTGGTTAGGTGACCAAGATGCTATAGAATACCTTTGCAAAGAAGCCCCAAGAGCAGTCGTGGAACTAGAAAGATATGGAGTTCCTTTCAGCAGAACAGATGATGGAAAAATATACCAAAGGCCTTTTGGAGGTATGACAAAAAATTATGGTAATGGAACGGCTCAAAGAACTTGTGCAGCTGCTGATAGAACTGGCCACGCTATCTTGCATACTCTTTATGGGCAAGCTTTGAAGCAACAAACAGAATTTTTTATTGAATATTTTGCATTAGATTTAATTATGAAGAATGGTGAATGCAAAGGTGTGATAGCTTGGAATTTGACCGACGGCACAATACATAGATTTAGATCACATATTACAATTATTGCAACTGGTGGGTACGGCAAAGTTTATTACTCTGCAACCTCAGCTCATACATGTACTGGAGACGGAAATGCGATGGTGCTCAGAGCAGGTTTACCTTTACAAGATATGGAATTTGTACAATTTCATCCAACCGGAATTTATGGAGTTGGTTGTTTGATAACTGAGGGAGTCAGGGGAGAAGGTGGATTTTTAGTAAATGGTAAAGGTGAAAGATTTATGGAAAGATACGCACCTAACGCGAAAGACTTGGCTTCTAGAGACGTGGTAAGCAGATCAATGGAAATGGAAATTAATGAAGGTAGAGGTGCAGGAAAAGATAAGGATCATATAAAACTGCATTTAGATCACATAGATAAAAAAGTTATTGATGAGAGATTACCAGGTATTTCAGAGGCAGCAAAAACTTTTGCAAATGTCGACGTAAGTAAGGAGCCTATTCCAGTTGTTCCAACAGTTCATTACAATATGGGAGGAATTCCTACTAATTATAAAGCGGAGGTGCTAACTTTAAACGGTTCAGAAAAAACTGTGCCTGGATTAATGGCTATAGGAGAAGCAGCTTGTGTTTCAGTTCACGGAGCTAATAGATTAGGATCAAATTCTTTAATTGATCTAGTAGTTTTTGGTAGAGCAGCTGCAAAAAGAGCAGCAGAGCTAGTGAAACCTGGAAGTCCTCACGAGGACGTTTCAAACTCTGAAACTAATAAGTGCCTTGATAGATTCGATAAAATCCGAAATTCGAATGGTTCTACAAAAACATCAGAACTTAGGTTAAAGATGCAAAAAACTATGCAATCCAAGTGTGCGGTGTTTAGAACAGAAAAAACTCTTAAGGAAGGTGTAGATCAAATTCGTAAGCCTTATGAAGGTATGAGTGATCTTTCAGTTAAAGATAAATCATTATTATTTAACACTGATTTAGTTGAAACTTTAGAATTCGATAATTTAATAAGCCAGGCTCTCACCACTATGGACTCAGCTTATAATAGAAAAGAAAGTAGAGGTGCTCACGCTAGAGAAGATTTTACAAAAAGAGATGACAAAAATTTTATGAAACATACTTTAGCTTGGCAAAAAGGAAAAAAAGTGGAAATAAAATATAGGGATGTCCATTCAAGAACTTTAACAAATGATGTGCAGTATTTTCCTCCTAAGGAGAGAGTATATTAATAATGGCTCAATTTAGCCTACCACAAAACTCTAAAATTGAGGTAGGAAAATATTTTAAAGATAAAACTAACTCAAAAAATTTAAGAAAAATAAACGTTTATAGATGGGATCCCTCAACAGGTAAAAATCCAAGGGTGGATACATTTGAAGTTGACATGGATAATTGTGGTCCAAAAGTTTTGGATATTTTATTTAAAATTAAAAATGAAATAGATCCATCTTTAACATTTAGAAGATCCTGCGCTCACGGTGTTTGTGGATCATGTGCAATGAACATCGATGGAGTAAATGGTCTTGCATGCATTAAATCTCATTCGGATATTAATGGAGATCTTAATATTTACCCTTTACCTCACTTAAAAGTAGTAAAAGATTTAATTGGCGATCTTTCAACTTTATATAAACAATATGAGTCTATTCAACCGTGGCTAAAAGTAGATCAAACTGGTCAAGAGAAAACTGAGCTTAAACAATCACAGAAAGACAGAGAAAAATTAGATGGATACTACGAATGTATTTTATGCGCTTGTTGCTCTACGTCGTGCCCAAGCTACTGGTGGAATGGTGATAAGTATTTAGGGCCAGCAGTTTTATTGCAAGCATATCGTTGGATAAATGATAGCAGAGATGGTGATAAAAAAGAGAGGTTAAAGAAAGTAGCTGACGAATTAAAGCTTTATAGATGTCATACTATAATGAATTGTACCAATTCATGTCCGAAAGGGCTTAATCCCGCAAAAGCCATAGGCTCTATTAAAAAAATGCTTGCAACAAGCTAAAAGCTTATTTATTCAATAAAACCATGAACACAATACAGCATTTTGTGAATGGAAATAAGTTCTCAGGTGAATCTAAGAGAGTCGGTAAAGTTTATAATCCAGCAACAGGCGAACAAAGTGCTGAAGTGAATTTAGCATCTACGAAAGATGTTAATGAAGCTGTTGAGAGCGCAAAAATAGCTTTCGAGTCATGGTCTAATAAGCCTCCGCTTCAGAGAGCAAGAGTAATGTTTAAATTTAAAGAATTAATAGAGAAAAATTCTGATGAATTAACTAAAATAATTGTTTCCGAACACGGAAAAGTTTATGAAGATGCGAAAGGATCACTTACAAGAGGCTTGGAAGTTGTTGAATATGCATGCGGCATACCACAAATGTTAAAAGGAGAATTTACAGAAAATGTAGGTTCTAATGTTGATAGTTGGTCAATAAGACAACCTTTAGGAGTTTGCGCTGGGGTAACACCATTTAATTTTCCCGCAATGGTTCCAATGTGGATGTTTCCAATGGCTATAGCTTGTGGAAATACATTTGTTTTAAAACCATCAGAAAAAGATCCATCGTGCTCAATTAGATTAGCAGAACTATTAAAAGAGGCTGGATTACCTGATGGTGTTTTTAATGTGGTAAACGGGGATAAAGAAGCAGTTGATGCACTTATAAATAATAAAGATGTTGTAGCAATGAGTTTTGTTGGATCTACACCAATCGCAAAGTACATTTATGAAGAATGTGCAAAAAATGAAAAAAGAGTGCAAGCTTTAGGGGGTGCCAAAAATCATTGTGTAGTTATGCCAGATTGTGATTTAGACCAAGCTGTTAACGGACTTATGGGCGCTGCATACGGTTCAGCAGGTGAGAGATGTATGGCTCAATCTGTTGCTGTAGCTGTAGGAGGAATAGGAGATAAGCTAGTAAGCTCTTTAGCTAAAAAAGTTGAAGCTCTTAAAGTTGGACCAGGCATGGATAAACAATCAGAGATGGGGCCTCTAGTTACAAAGGAACATTTAGCTAAAGTTAAAGGATACGTGGACGTTGGTGTTGAAGAAGGTGCAAAATTAATTGTTGATGGAAGAAATTTTAAAATACAAGGTTATGAAGACGGCTACTATATTGGAGGATGCTTATTTGACAAAGTCACAAAAGATATGAGAATTTATAAAGAAGAAATTTTTGGCCCAGTGTTGTCAGTAGTAAGGGCTAAAGATTTTAATGAGGCCTTACAACTAGTGAACGATCACGAATTTGGAAACGGTGTAAGCATATTTACTAGAGATGGTGACTCAGGGAGAACATTTTCATCTAAAGCAAAAATTGGAATGGTTGGTATCAATATTCCAATACCAGTCCCAATGGCTTTTCATAGTTTTGGTGGTTGGAAAAGATCTTTATTTGGTGATCAGCATATGCACGGACCAGAAGGTGTTAGATTTTATACTAAGCTAAAGACAATTACATCAAGATGGCCTTCAGGCCTAAGATCTGATCCAGAATTTGTTATGCCAACAATGAAGTAAAATTTGAATGAAAAAAAAAATTACTTTAATAGGTGCGGGACAAATTGGCGGAACTTTAGCGCATCTTATTGCTTTAAAAGAATTAGGAGATATCGTTCTATTTGATGTGGCAGAAGGTATAGCAAAAGGAAAAGCGTTAGATATAGCTCAGTCATCACCTGTAAGTAAATTTGGCATAAATTTAATCGGAACAAATAATTATGAGGATACAAAAAATTCAGACGTTATAATTATAACAGCAGGAGTACCTAGAAAACCTGGAATGACTAGAGATGATTTGCTAGGCATTAATCTAAAAATAATTAAAGAAGTTGCGGAAGGAATAAAACAAACATCTCCAAATGCATTTGTGATTTGTATAACAAATCCTCTAGATGTGATTGTAATGGCATTACAAAAATATTCAGGTCTTCCTAAAAATAAAGTAGTAGGTATGGCCGGTATATTGGACTCCTCACGGTTTATATATTTTTTATCTCAAGAGTTTAATGTTCCAGTAGGTAAAATAAAATCTTTTGTATTAGGTGGCCACGGAGACACCATGGTCGCGATGTTAGGCTCTACAACAATTGAAGGTAAGTCCATCAACGAGTTAGTCAAAGATGGAAAAATATCCAAGCAGAGATTAGACGAAATTGTTGATAGAACCAAAAAGGGTGGAGCTGAGATCGTTAAATATTTGGAAAAAGGCTCTGCCTTTTATGCACCAGCCGCGTCCGGTGTTGAAATGGCCGAAAGTTTTTTAAAGAATTTAAAAAAACAATTGCCATGCGCAGCTTTTTTAAATGGGGAATACGGCACCAAAGATCTTTATGCAGGTGTTCCTGTTATTATAGGATCTAATGGTGTAGAAAAGATTATTGAGCTAAAATTATCAGATCAAGAGAAACAAAATTTTGATAAATCTATAAAAGCGGTACAAGAATTATTTGATGCTGCAAAAAAAATAGATAAATCATTATTGTAATTTTAGATAACATAAATGACATCATTAAAAAATTTTTCTAAGGGTAAATTTATTCCTGCTATTATATTCTTTTCAGGATTATTATTTTGTCATATTACCGGTAATAGAGGTGTTTACCCAATAGATAGTTTCAGTCATTTTGACTCAGGATTTAGAATTTTAAATGGAGAACATCCATTTAAAGATTACTGGATTGTTTCAGGATTTTTTGTTGATTACTTTCAAAGTCTTATTTTTTTATTTTTTGGGGTAAGTTGGCAAAGTTATATTTTAAATGCTTCCATATTGAATGGATTTATTTCAACATTAGTTTATTATCTTTTTACTAGATTAGGTTTAGGCCTAAAATCGAGTTTTTTTTATTCAATTTGTTTTGCGTTATTAGCATATCCATCCAGCGGAACCCCTTTTGTCGATCACCACTCAACATTTTTGTCATTAATTTCAGTAATATTTCTGATATTAGCAATTAAAACTAAAAAATTATATTTTTGGTTTTTAATACCTTTTTTTTTATTTTTAAGTTTTTTAAGCAAACAAGTACCTGCTACTTATATTTTTTTAAGTGTTATTTTAATTATAAGTTTTCATTTATTACATCAAACTAGAAAAGAGTCTTTTAAAATTATTTCAATTTTATTCTTCTCTTCTTTATTTTCAATAATTTTTCTAATCATCTTTTTTAAGATAGTTTCAATAGATTATAAAGATTTTATAATTCAGTACATTTTATACCCAAGCACAATCGGAAATGAGAGATACAACGCTATAAATTATGACCTCAAAAATGTTTTTTATAATTTTAAATTTATTTATTTAGCTTTATTTTTTTTATTATATTTTACTTTTAAAAACTTTAAAAAAGAATTTTTTTATAGAGGTATTGACTTTAAAATCTCATTAATTTGTATTTTAATATTTATTTCATTTGCTCAGCATATAATAGTAACAAAAAATCAAATTTTTATATTTTTTTTAATTCCGCTTTTTTTAGGACTCGCTCATTTACAAATTAAAAATAATGATAATTTAAAAAAATTTTTCAATTATTTACTAATTATATTTTGCGTTTTAGCAACATTAAAATACCATTTGAGATTTAATGTAGATAGAAAATTTCACGAACTTAATGGAGTACAATTTTCGAATGCAGTGAGTTCTTCAAAATTAAGTAAAAAATTGTCTGGTTTAAAATGGATATCACCAAGAAAAAATACAAAATACGAAACATTATTAGAAGTTAATGAATTAAATGCCTATAAGACTATTCTGCTAAAGGATAAAAGCAAAAAAATTATAATTACTAATTATTCTTTATTTTCAGTTTTGCTTAATGAAAATGTAAGTTCTTATTCTAGATGGTTTCCAGGCGATAATTCAGCTTTTCCTATAAAAGGAAATATTTTCTTTAACAAATTTTCAAATTTTATCTCATCTACATTTATAAATAGAAATATTGACTCAATATATTTACTCCCGGATGTTGATGAAAAAAACCTAACTGATTATATAAATTCAAATTGTCTTATTAAAAAAGAATTAGATTACAAAATTATAAAATTTGATATTGATAAAAATTGTAAAAATTTTGCTTTAGATTGATCTAATCTTTTTGAAAACAACTAAGTTTCAATTTGATATTCAAACTATTTGATAACTATCAATTAAATTTGAGTAATCCTCAAAACTTTTTATGGAGTGTATAAATTTTACAAGATAGATTAATATATTAAATAAAATAATATTTATAATTATTAAAAAAGTAAAACTTTTGAGAGCAAAAATCAGGTAAGTAATAGCTACATATAAGATTGAAATTATCGTCGCTCTATTTGAAAATACAGAGTTTATTCTTATTGAGTGCTCTATTAATTTGAACAAACCTAATTTAGATTTATCAAAGTACCTTCTCTCCCTTTTTGCGTAAAGCCTCTTAATTTTACAATTTTTAATTATTGAGCTAGAAAATGCAAGCCAGGAGCTATCATCGTTTAGAATATTTTTTAAATTTATTGAATTAAAAGTTGTGAAGTTTCCAAATGTAATCCATTTAAAGGAAAATAAAAAAGTTATAATCAAGTGTATTCTATAAAGGACTTTTATTATAAGTGGCTCACTCCTACTTTTTCTGTTTGATGTTATAACGCTATCACTATTTTTTTCAGCTAATTCTACCATTCTTGATATCTCTGTAGGATTATCCTCACCATCGCTGTCCATAACAGTTATAAAAAAATTTTCTTTAATATTTTTTAAATAATTAAGTCCAACTGCTATTACTTTTTGACTACCAATATTTGTCTTAACTCTAAGAATGGCGATTTTTTTAAAATTTTTAAATTTATTGTTTTCCAGATTTATCTCTTCTGAGGATCTATCATCCAAAATCAAAATTTCAGTTTCAAAACCTACTAACAATTCAAGATGATTGTCTATATTTTGTAGTAGTTTCTTTAATGACTTTTCATCATTATAAACAGGTATTAGAATTATATGTCTTTTTTTACTCAATTTTAATTTTTTTGTTTATTTAGTTTTTTTTTCATTATAATTAGATAGTTCAAAATATAAATTAAATTTTACCTTATAGATAAAAATATTAAATTATTATGAATATTCATGAACATCAGGCTAAAGAAATATTGAGGGAATATGGTGCTCCCGTTTCTAATGGAATAGTTATTGAAACAAAAAATGATATTAAAGATAAGATAGCTAAATTAAAAGATGGTTCATATGTTTTAAAAGCGCAAATTCATGCTGGAGGGCGAGGTAAGGCAGGTGGAGTCAAACTTATTAAAGAAAAAAATAATTTAGTTACAGAGGCAGAGAAAATGTTTGGAAAAGTTTTGGTAACTCATCAAACAGGTCCTGATGGCAAAGAGGTAAAAAGACTTTATATCGAGGAGGCTTCAAATATCTCTAAAGAATTTTATTTATCGTGTTTGGTCGATAGAGCGTCCTCTCAAATTGCTTTTATAAGTAGCACTCAAGGGGGAGTTGATATTGAAAAAGTCGCTGACGAGTCTCCTGAAAAAATAATTACAAAAAAAATTGATTACAAAAAAGAGGGACCTTCTAATGATGAAATAACAGAAATAATTTCAATATTTGATTTAAAAGGCGAGCAAATCAAAGAAGGAAAAAAACTTATTAGAATCCTGTATAATATTTTGATAGATAAAGATGCTAGTCTTATTGAAATCAACCCCTTAATAATCACAAAAGAAAAAAATTTGATTTGCCTAGATGCAAAAATGAATTTTGATGATAATGCAATGTTTAGAAGACCAGAAATTTTTAAATTAAGAGATTTAAATGAGGAAGAGCCAGCAGAAATAGAAGCAAGTAATCACGAGTTAGCATATATAAAATTAAATGGATCAATTGGATGCATGGTCAACGGCGCTGGACTAGCAATGGCTACTATGGATATCATAAAATTATATGGTCAAGAGCCTGCAAACTTTTTAGATGTAGGAGGAGGCGCAACAAAAGAAAAAGTAACAGCGGCATTCAAATTAATTTTGGCTGATAAAAATGTAAAAGGAATTTTGATTAATATATTTGGTGGTATTATGAGATGTGATGTTCTAGCACAAGGTGTTGTAGAGGCTGCGAAACAAGTGAATTTATCAGTGCCTCTTGTTGTTAGATTAGCAGGCACTAATTTTAAAGAGGGGAAAAAAATTTTAGAGGAGTCAAAGCTTAAAATTTTATCTGCATCAGATTTAAATGATGCAGCAAAAAAAATTGTTGATGCAATAAATTAGATGTCTGTATTAGTAAATAAAAATACAAAAGTAATTTGTCAAGGTTTCACTGGAACCCACGGTACATTTCATTCTGAGCAAGCTAAAAATTATGGAACACAATTAGTTGGAGGTGTCACACCGAAAAAAGGAGGTCAAAAACATTTAGGTCTTCCTGTATTTAATACCGTTCAAGAAGCTAAAGATCAAACATCTGCGAACGCCTCTATGATTTATGTCCCACCTAAATTTGCAGGGTCTGCCATAATAGAGGCTATAGAGGCAAAAATAGAATTGATAGTTTGTATCACTGAAGGAATCCCAGTAATTGATATGTTAAAAGTAAAAAAAATTTTAACTAAAAGCACGTCAAGATTAATTGGACCAAATTGTCCAGGTATTATTACACCAAATGAATGTAAAATTGGAATTATGCCAGGAAACATTCATAAAAAAGGTTCTGTTGGGATTGTTTCAAGATCTGGAACTTTAACCTATGAAGCAGTTGCTCAAACTTCGTATAACGGAATGGGTCAGTCTACTTGTATAGGAATTGGAGGAGATCCTATAAATGGAACAAATTTTATTGATTGCCTTAAACTATTTTTAAAAGATGAGGAGACAAAATCTATTGTAATGATTGGAGAAATTGGTGGATCAGCAGAGGAAGAAGCTGCAGAGTTTCTTAAAAGAGAAAAAAATAAGAAACCGATGGTCGGTTTTATTGCAGGTTTGACCGCTCCGCCCGGTAGAAGAATGGGTCACGCTGGAGCAATTATTGATGGGGGTAAAGGTGGAGCTGAGGATAAAATAGAAATAATGAAATCTGCCGGAATTACGATATCAAAATCTCCGGCAGATATTGGCAAAACTCTTCTTGAAAAACTTAATGGTTGATTTTTATTAATATATGGTAAAATAAATATTAATGTCTTCTTCAGATAACAATACAACATTTAAAAAAACATCTTTTTTATCAGGAATAAATTCAGAATTTATCAACAAATTTTATTCTGATTATCTTACAGATCCAAAATCGCTTCCTGAAAGCTGGAAAAAATTCTTTGATGGTTTAAGTGAGGACGAAAAATTAATTTTAAATGATATAAACGGTCCCAGTTGGTCTCCAGAAAAAAAAATTAAGAAAATAGACTTCAGTCATATTAAAATCGAGGATAAAGAAAATGAGTCTATAGATTTAAGTATAGATTCAGTCAAGCAAGCCTCACAAGACTCTGTTCGAGCAATAATGTTAATCAGAGCTTACAGGATTAGGGGTCACTTAATATCAAACCTAGATCCTCTTGCTATCCAAGAAAAAAAAGAGCATTCGGAACTTAAACCTGAGACATACGGTTTTACTAAAAAAGATTACAACAGAAAAATATTTCTAGATGGGGTTTTAGGACT
Organism: uncultured Pelagibacteraceae bacterium; assembly: GCA_902587515.1. GTDB lineage: Bacteria > Pseudomonadota > Alphaproteobacteria > Pelagibacterales > Pelagibacteraceae > Pelagilacustribacter. The sequence goes on along the minus strand of CACILM010000001.1, from coordinate 48,744 downwards.
TCAATATGCTGACTTGCGTCAGATATTAGAGATTTTAAAAAAAACTTATTGTTCCAAGATTGGTTATGAATTCATGCATATGAGTGATCCAGAGGAAAAAGCTTGGATTAGGAATAGAATAGAAGGATTGGAAAAAGATATCACTTTTACAGAAAACGGTAAAAAAGCAATTCTAAATAAGATGATTCAAGCAGAGGGCTTTGAAAAATATTTACATGTGAAATTTGTAGGAACCAAAAGATTTGGTTTAGATGGTGGTGAGTCATTAATTCCTGCTTTGGAGCAGATTATAAAAAGAGGGGGCAATCTAGGTGCTAAGGAAATAAAAATTGGAATGCCACACAGAGGAAGATTGAATGTTTTAGCAAATGTAATGGGAAAGCCATTTAGAGCGATTTTTAGTGAATTTTTTGGGAAATCGGCAAATGTAAGCAAAGATTTTGAGGGAGATGTAAAGTATCATCTTGGTGCATCTTCAAACAGAGAGTTTGATGGAAATGTCGTTCATATAAGCTTAACTGATAACCCATCTCACCTCGAAGCGGTAAACCCTGTTGTATTAGGACAAGTAAGAGCAAAACAATTTTTTCACAAAGATAAAGAGAGAAAAAAAGTAATCCCAGTATTAATACATGGAGACGCAGCTTTTGCAGGGCAAGGAATAGTTGCAGAGTGTTTTGCAATGTCAGGATTACCGGGCCATAATATTGGTGGAACTATTCATATAATTGTAAACAATCAAATTGGATTCACTACTGCCCCTAGATTTGCAAGATCCTCACCTTATCCCTCAGATGTGGCCAAAACTGCTCAAGCTCCGATTTTTCATGTAAATGGAGATGATCCTGAAGCGGTTACACATTGTGCAAAAATTGCTACTGAATATAGACAAAAATTTAATCGTGATGTTGTTATCGATATGGTTTGTTACAGACGGTTTGGACACAATGAAGGAGATGAACCTTCATTTACACAACCAATTATGTATAAAAAAATTAAAAATCATCCAACTACATTAACTATTTATGGCAAGAAACTTTCCGAAGAAGGTTTGACTAATATTAATCAACTACAAAAAGATAAAGTAAAATTCAAAAATTTTTTAGAGAATGAGTTCTTATCTTCTAAGAACTATAAATCAGAATTAAAATGGTTTGATGGTGTTTGGTCTAGATTTAAACCAGGCCTAGGAAAAGATAAAAGAGGTAAAAGTGGTGTTGAAAAAAATATTTTAAACCAAGTTGGGAGAAAAATATTTAAGATTCCAAACGACTTCAATGCCCATAAAACTCTTAAAAGAGTCTTTGAATTAAAAAGTAAAATGTTTGCTAGCGGTCAAATAGATTGGTCATCATCAGAGACTTTAGCATTTGGAACGTTACTAACTGAGGGATTTTCAGTTAGGCTATCCGGGCAAGACTCTGGAAGAGGTACATTTAGTCAAAGACACGCAGTTTTAAGACATCAAGATAATCATGATCGTTACATACCTTTAAATAACATTCGAGTAGACCAAAAAAAATTTGAAATTATAGATAGTTTGCTATCTGAACTTGCAGTACTTGGATTTGAATATGGTTACTCCCTATCTGAGCCAGAAACTTTGGTTTTATGGGAGGCTCAATTTGGAGATTTTGCTAATGGAGCACAAGTTATTATAGATCAATTTATTTCTTCCTCAGAGTCTAAATGGGGAAGAGCTAGCGGACTCGTACTATTATTGCCGCACGGTTATGAAGGACAAGGCCCCGAACATTCTTCTGCAAGACTTGAAAGATTTTTACAACTATGTGCGGGGGAAAATATTCAAGTTGTAAATTGCACAACACCTTCCAATTATTTTCATGTACTAAGAAGACAAATGCATAGAGAATTTAGGAAACCACTTATTATAATGACACCAAAATCTTTATTAAGACACAAGCGATGTATATCAAACATTTCTGAATTTATTTCTAAAAGTTCATTTCATAGGGTCTTGGAGGATGATGCATATAAAAAAGAAGAAAACTTAATCTCTTTAAAAAAAGATAACAAAATAAAAAAAGTAGTAATGTGTTCTGGTAAAATATACTACGACTTGATTGAGGAAAGAGAAAGAACAAAAAATAATGATATTGTATTTGTTCGAATAGAGCAGCTCTATCCTTTCCCGGCAAAAACTTTAGCTAAAGTTTTAAAAAAATATAAAAAAGCTAAATTTATATGGTGTCAAGAGGAACCTAAAAATATGGGAGCCTGGAATACTGTAAGAAATTATATCGAAAGAACTTTAGAAATGATAAATTTTAAGGATATTAACATCAAATATGTAGGTAGATCAGCATCTTCAACGACTGCGACTGGAAATGCTAACAAACATCTTGCACAACAAAAAGAAATATTAGAAAAGATACTTAAACAGTAATGTCAGAAAAAATCACAGTTCCTACTTTAGGCGAGTCAGTCACCGAGGCAACCGTTTCTAAATGGCTAAAGTCCCAAGGCGAAGAAGTAGTTGCTGATGAACCAATAGTAGAATTAGAAACTGATAAAGTAAATGTCGAGGTGCCAGCTCCATCAAATGGAGTTCTGGGTAATATTAAGGTAAAAGAGGGTGAAACCGTTAATGTTGGGTCATTGTTGGGAACAATTAACGATAGTGTGAGCGATGATAGTGTACAGACTAAAGAAGTTAAGTCGTATAATCCTCCAAAAAAACAATCCAAAACTCCTGAAGATAAAAAGAATAATATAAAAAAGAAAAAAACACCTAAACCATTAATAGATGAACCCGTTTTAAAATTGGAAGATGAAAAAATAGAGGATAAACCATTAATTTTAGAGCAAGTTCATGAAGAGAAGAAAATTTCAAGAAAACCTTTATTAACAAAAGAAGAGGCCCAAGTTTCTCCAGCTGCAAGAAAGATGGCTAGCGAAGCAAAAATCAATTTAGACCAAGTTAAAGGCACTGGAAAAAATGGAATAATTTTAAAAGAGGATATAATGGCTCTTATGGGCTCAAAACCTGCCCCATCAGAAAGAAAAATTAAACACGGTCCGGAAGAAAGAGTAAAAATGACTAGGCTTAGACTAACTATAGCTAAAAGGCTTAAAGAGGCCCAAGAGAACGCGGCGATGCTTACAACATTTAACGAGGTAGACATGAGCGAGGTAATAGCTATGAGAAATCAATATAAAGACGAGTTTCAAAATAATTATGGAGTAAAATTAGGTTTTATGTCTTTTTTTGTAAAAGCATGCGTGATTGGTTTGAAAAACTTCCCAGCTATTAATTCAGAAATTCAAGCAGAGGAGATAGTTTATAAAAATTATTATAATATTAGTATTGCTGTTGGAACAGATAGAGGCTTAGTGGTACCAGTTTTAAGAGGAACAGACGAAATGTCCTTTGCTGATATTGAGAAAAATATTGCTAGCCTTGGTCAAAAAGCTAGAGATGGGAAAATTACCATAGAAGATCTTCAAGGAGGAACATTTACTATAACTAATGGTGGAATTTATGGATCGATGCTATCCACACCAATTTTAAATCCACCACAATCTGCAGTGCTAGGAATGCATAATATTGTAGAAAGACCAGTCGTTATAAATGGAAATGTAGAACCAAGACCAGTTATGTATCTAGCTTTGTCTTATGATCACAGAATAGTGGATGGCAAAGAAGCTGTGTCATTTTTGAAAATTGTAAAAGAGTCATTAGAACAACCCAAAAGATTATTTTTAAATATATAGTATGGATAATTTTGATTTAGTTGTAATAGGAGGAGGACCTGGCGGGTACGTTTGTGCAATAAGGGCAGCTCAACTAGGATTGAAAACTGCATGTGTAGAATCAAGGGGGACCTTAGGAGGAACATGTCTCAATGTTGGGTGCATCCCATCTAAAAGTCTATTAAATTTATCTGAAAATTTTCACAAAGCTAAAAAAGATTTTAACCATCAAGGAATAGAAATTGAAGGTATTAAATTGAATATTGAAAAAATGATGTCTAATAAAAATAAATCAGTCCAAGTTTTGACAAAAGGAGTCGAGTTTTTATTCAAAAAAAATAAAGTTACCTATATAAAAGGAAAAGGGGTACTTTTCTCAAAAAACGACATAGTAGTTTATGATAATAATAAAAAAACTAACTATAAAGCTAAAAATATAGTCATAGCTACCGGGTCGTCCGTAGCTTCGTTGCCAGGTATAGAAATAGATGAAAAAAATGTTATATCATCAACCGGAGCATTGTCTTTGAAAAGTGTTCCAAAAAAACTAGCTGTAATTGGTGGAGGTTATATTGGTTTAGAAATGGGTTCTGTTTGGTCAAGATTAGGTTCAGAAGTTACAGTTATAGAATATCTTGATTATATAACTCCAGGTATGGATAGAGAAATTTCAAATGAATTTAAAAAGATATTATCTAAACAAGGAATTATTTTTAAGATGGGTTCAAAAGTTAATAAAGTAAACTCTGCCGGATCAACTGTTGCAATTAATTACACTGATTTAAAAAACTCAAAAGATGAAACCTTGGAGTTTGATAAAGTACTCGTATCAGTTGGTCGAAAACCCTACACAGAAGGTCTTAACCTTACAAAAATTGGGGTTAAAAAAGATAAAAAAGGAAGAATAGAAGTTAATGCTAAATTACAAACCTCAATTAAAAATATTTATGCCATAGGTGATGTTATCAAAGGCCCAATGTTAGCTCACAAAGCTGAAGAGGAAGGTATAGCGGTCGCAGAAATATTAGCTGGTCAGGCAGGACATGTAAATTATGATGTGATTCCCGGAGTAATTTATACTTCTCCCGAGGTAGCGACTGTGGGAAAAACAGAGGAGCAACTTAAAGAAGAAAAGAAGTCTTACAAAGTTGGAAAATTTCCATTCTTGGCAAACTCACGAGCGAAGGTAAATAATGAAACTGAGGGTTTTGTAAAAATTTTAGCTGATAGTAAAACTGATAAAGTTTTAGGAGTGCATATCATTGGCCCTCACTGTGGAGATATGATTGCTGAAATGGCATTAGCCATGGAATTCGGAGCTAGCGCAGAGGATATCGCAAGAACTTGTCATGCTCATCCAACGCACACTGAGGCAATAAAAGAGGCAGCATTAGCTGTTGATAAAAGACCAATTCATTTTTAATTAATAATATTTCTAATACTATTATAAGATGAAATCGCAAGTATTGTTGCCAAAAATTTTCAATTTTCCGTTTACTTATAATTCCAGAATTGAGAGCAAAATAGGTAATTTAGTAGAGGTTCCATTTGGATCAAAAAAAGAAATTGGAGTGATTTGGAAAAATAATTACTCTGAGCCAGAAAATATAAAAATTAAATATATAAATAAAAAGACTGAATACTCCATAGATAGAAAATTAATTGATTTTATAGAGTGGTTTTCGACTTATAACATGGTTCCTATCGGACTAGTATTAAAAATGGTTATAGGTGGTTCAGACAAATTCATCAAAAATAAAGACAGATTTTTAGAAATTAAGAAAACTAAAACAAGAGAATTTAGATTAAACGACGAGCAGATTTCTGCACTCAAGTTTCTTGAGAAAGTAAATAATAAATTCAGTGTGTCAGTTCTACAAGGAACCACTGGATCCGGAAAGACATTGGTTTATTTTGAACGAATAAAAAAAATAATTAAAAAGAATCATCAAGTATTAGTTTTACTCCCAGAAATTTTTCTAACAAATGAATTTAAATCAAGATTTGAAGAATTTTTTGGTTTTGAACCTTCAATTTGGCATTCAAAAATAACTCCGAAACAAAAAAGAATAATTTGGAAAGGATTAATAAAAAATAAAATTAAAATATTAGTAGGTGCTAGATCCGCATTACTCTTACCTTTTAAAAAACTTGGTTTAATCATAGTTGATGAGGAACACGACAATTCATATAAGCAAGATGAAGGCGTAATATATAATGCGAGAGATATGGCAATTTCTAGAGCACAATTTGAGAATATTCCTATACACCTTGTTACTTCTGTTCCGTCAATTGAAACTTTTAACAATATTCAAACAAAAAAATATAGACACATAAAAATCTTAAAAAGATATGAAAATTATCCATTACCAAAAGCGCAAATAATTAATTTAAATATAAATAAGATTAAACACAAATTTATTGCAAATGAGACAATAACTTTAGTTGAAAAATTTCTTAAAAAAGGTGAACAAGTCCTTTTCTTTATTAACAGACGAGGTTTCGCTCCTTATTTAATTTGTAAGAAATGTGGTAACAAACAAACATGCTCTAATTGTTCTTTATATCTTACGTTTCACAAACTCAAAAATAAAGCAATATGTCATCACTGTGGTTTTGAAAAAAGAATTAAAGAAAAATGTAAAATTAAAGGAAATTGTGAAATGATAATGTACGGTCCCGGCGTTGAAAAAATATTTGATGAAACAAAGAAAATATTTCCTGGTAAAAAAATTAATATATTTTCAAGCGATTATTTAAAAACAAAAAAAATGTCTAATGAATTGTTTAATAATATTAAAGAAAATAAAGTTGACATTTTAATTGGTACGCAAATGATATCGAAAGGTTTTAATTTTCCAAAATTAAATTGCATAGTAGTTATTGATGCTGATTTTTCTGGAAGAGGATACGATCTAAGGACAACTGAAAAGAATATTCAATTATATCACCAATTGAGTGGAAGAGCTGGTAGATTTAGTTCTGAGTCTTTAATTATATATCAAACACTAACTCCATATAACAATACCCTTAATGAATTGATAAAAAATAAGTCAGAAGAGTTATTAATAAACGAGCTTTTACTTAGAAAAAAAAATATGTTACCTCCATATCAAAGGTTGATATCAATCATTATATCTTCAAAGGATCGATCTTTAAGTTTACAAGGCGCTAGAGAGATTAAATTAAGATTAAATCAAATAGATAATATAGAAGTTCTGGGACCCGTGGATTCCCCTTTGCTTAAAATCAAAAAAAATTTTAGATCAAGATTATTAATAAAGCTAAAAAAACAAAATTTGATGCAAAAAAAAATCAGTAAAGTATTAAATAGGCTTAAAATCTCATCTAAAATTAAACTTACAGTTGATGTTGATCCTATCAATTTTGCTTAAAATCAAAATTGGCAACTTGATCAAGTTATTTTCTTATGATACGACCTCATCATATTTCACAATAATTCTTACAACATAAAATGAGTACAAATAAATCTTTCTCTACTGAAACTTCAGAAAGGTACTCGCGCGCTTTATTTGAAATTTCCCGAGACTCAGATGATTTAGATAAAGTAGAGAGTGATATTAAAAATTTTAAGTTAATTTATGATAAAAACTTGGAAGTAAGGAATTTTATAAAAGATCCATCCCAAATAATTACTGAGCAAAATAAGTTAGTAAATTTAATTAGTGATAAACTAAATTTTTCAAAAAATGTTCAAAAATTTTTATTATTATTAATTGAAAAAAGAAGAATTTTTTTTGTAAATAAAATTATTGAAAGTTTTTTAAGACTTTGCTCGCAAAAAAGGGGAGAAATTAAAGCATCATTAATTTCATCAAAAGAATTATCTCAAACTGAACTTAACGATATAAGTACGGATTTATCAAAATCAATGGGATCAACTTTGAAATTTGATTACAAAGTGGATAAAGAATTAATTGGAGGTTTAAAACTTCAACTAGGCAGCATCATGATTGACACCTCTATTAGAAATAAATTAAAAAAATATGAACAGGCAATGTTAGAAAATTAATATGACTGTTAATCCATCAGAAATAACAAAATTATTAAAAGATCAGATTAAAAACTTTGGTGAGAAGGCTGAAGTTTCTGAAATAGGAAAAGTTTTGTCAGTTGGAGATGGTATTGCTCGAGTTTATGGTCTTGATAATGTTCAAGCCGGAGAAATGGTTGAATTTGAAGATGGATCAAAAGGAATGGCGTTAAACTTAGAAAACGATAACGTCGGAGTGGTTATTTTTGGTGATGACAGAAGCATTAAAGAGGGAGATACAATTAAAAGAACAAATGCAATCGTAGATGTTCCTGTAGGGAAAGAATTACTTGGAAGAGTCGTTGATGGATTAGGAAATCCAATTGATGGGAAAGGAAAATTATCTGTAAAAAGTAGAAAGAGAGTTGAGGTAAAAGCTCCAGGAATTATTCCAAGACAATCTGTTAATGAACCAATGCAGACAGGATTAAAATCAATTGACTCTCTGATACCTATAGGACGTGGTCAACGAGAACTTATTATTGGTGATAGACAAACCGGCAAGACAGCTGTAGCCATCGATGCGATTATAAATCAAAAAAAAATAAACGAGTCTTCTGATGAAAAGAAAAAATTATACTGTGTATATGTTGCCATAGGACAAAAACGTTCCACTGTGGCTCAGATTACAAAGACTTTAGAAGAAGCTGGAGCATTAAAATATACGACTATCGTTGCAGCAACCGCATCTGATTCTGCTCCGTTACAATTTTTAGCTCCTTATACTGGGTGTACAATTGGAGAATATTTTAGAGATAATGGCATGCATGCTTTAATCGTTTACGACGATTTATCAAAACAAGCTGTCGCTTATAGGCAAATGTCGTTATTGTTGAGAAGACCTCCAGGTAGAGAGGCTTATCCTGGTGATGTATTTTATTTACACAGCAGATTATTAGAACGTGCTGCCAAGTTAAATGATAAAAGTGGGGGTGGCTCTTTAACTGCTTTACCAATTATTGAAACCCAAGCAGGAGATGTTTCCGCATATATACCAACAAACGTTATTTCTATTACAGATGGGCAGATATTCTTAGAAACTGAACTATTCAATCAAGGAATTCGTCCCGCTGTTAATGTAGGATTATCCGTGTCTAGAGTTGGCTCTGCTGCTCAAACTAAAGCAATGAAAAAGGTTGCTGGCTCAATTAAACTAGAACTAGCTCAATACAGGGAAATGGCTGCTTTTGCACAATTTGGCTCAGATTTAGATGCATCTACACAACAATTACTGAATAGAGGCGCAAAACTTACGGAACTCTTAAAACAAGATCAATACTCTCCAATGACCGTTGCAGAGCAAGTTATTTCAGTGTTCACAGGTGTCAAAGGTTATTTAGATGATGTTGAAATTAGCAAGATCAAGAAATTTGAAAACGATATTATTGAAAAAATTAAATCAGAAAAACCCGAAATAATTGAGTCAATTCAATCTTCAGGAAAATTAGAAGAAGAAACTGAAAAACTTGTTATTCAAGTTATAGAGGAATACAAAAAAGGTAACAAATAATGCCAAGTTTGGACGATTTAAAAAAGAGAATTAAAAGTGTTAAATCTACACAAAAAATTACTAAGGCTATGAAAATGGTAGCTGCAGCAAAACTTAGAAAAGCACAAGAAAACGCCGAAAAGGGAAGACCTTATAGTCAAAAAATGCAAAATATAATTCTTAATCTTACAAGATCGATTAGCGATCCTCAAAATGCTCCTAAACTTCTTGTAGGTACTGGTATAGATAAAACTCATTTATGTGTAGTGTTGACAGCTGATAGAGGATTATGTGGTGGTTTTAATTCAAATATTTGCAAGCTTGCTAAATCAAGTTTCAAAAAAATTTTAAGTGAGGGAAAAAATCTAAAAATTATTACAGTTGGGTCTAAAGGTTTAGACCAAATTAAAAGAGAATATGAAAAATACATTATAAAAAAATTTAGCTTTAAAGACAAGAAGCAGATTACATTTAAAGAAGCAGAAATAATCGGGAATGAAATTATAAATTTATTTAAGAAAAATGAATTTGATAAATGCATACTGTTTTATAACAATTTTAAAAACGTTATTACTCAAATTCCACAAGCACAACAAATTGTACCGGCAGATAAAACTCCTATTAAAGAAAATGAGGAAAATTTGTCGTACGAATTTGAGCCCGAAGAAGACGAAATTCTTGAGGATTTACTTCCAAAAAATATATCAACTCAAGTATTTAAAGCTTTTTTAGAAAACGCAGCTAGTGAACAAGGTTCTAGAATGACAGCAATGGATAATGCCACAAGAAATGCTGGGGATTTAGTTGATAAACTTACAATAAATTATAACAGAAGTAGACAAGCGTCTATCACAAAAGAGCTGATTGAAATAATTTCTGGAGCAGAGAGTCTATAATTATGAGCAAAAATGGAAAAATAACTCAAATTATCGGTGCGGTAGTTGATGTAAATTTTGAAAATGAATTACCTGAGATTTATACAGCGCTAGAAACAAATAATTCTGGAAATAAATTAATTTTGGAAGTTGCACAACATTTAGGAGAAAATGACGTAAGAACCATAGCAATGGATGCTACTGAAGGACTAAAAAGAGGAGATGAGGTAGTAAATACTGGATCTCCGATTAGCGTTCCAGTAGGACCAGAGACTTTAGGAAGGATTATAAATGTTGTAGGTGAGTCCATAGATGAAAAAGGCGATGTGAAAACGAAGGAAAAATGGCCAATACATAGACCAGCACCCAAATTTACAGATCAAGCAACTGAAACAGAACAACTAGTTACGGGTATTAAGGTTATAGATTTACTAGCACCTTATGCTAAAGGTGGTAAAATTGGACTTTTTGGAGGAGCTGGAGTTGGCAAAACAGTAACTATTATGGAATTAATTAACAATATCGCAAAAGCCCATGGTGGCTTTTCAGTTTTCGCAGGTGTTGGAGAAAGAACCAGAGAGGGTAACGATCTTTACCATGAAATGATAGAATCTGGTGTAATTAAAACTGATGGCAAGGGTTCAAAAGCAGCTTTAGTTTATGGACAAATGAACGAGCCACCAGGAGCAAGAGCTCGAGTAGCTCTAACTGGATTAACTGTAGCTGAATATTTTAGGGATAAAGAAGGACAAGATGTACTTTTCTTTGTCGATAATATCTTTAGATTTACTCAGGCAGGATCAGAGGTTTCAGCTTTATTGGGAAGAATTCCATCGGCTGTGGGTTATCAACCAACTTTAGCGACAGATATGGGTAATTTACAAGAAAGGATTACATCAACAGACAAAGGCTCTATTACATCAGTACAGGCGATTTATGTACCAGCAGACGATTTAACCGATCCTGCGCCTGCAACATCTTTTTCGCACCTAGACGCAACCACAGTGCTATCTAGGCAAATTGCTGAAATTGGTATTTATCCTGCTGTAGATCCATTAGACTCTACTTCTAGAATATTAGATCCAAGAATAGTAGGAGAGGAGCATTACAGAGTTGCTAGGGATGTTCAAAGAATTTTACAAGCTTACAAATCTCTCCAAGACATAATAGCAATCCTTGGGATGGATGAACTTTCAGAAGAAGATAAATTGACAGTTGCAAGAGCTAGAAAGATACAAAGATTTTTATCACAACCATTTTTTGTTGCTGAGGTATTTACAGGCTCCCCTGGCAAATTAGTAGATTTAGACTCTACCATAAAAGGATTTGATGCAATTTGTAAAGGTGAATACGATCATTTACCTGAGGCTGCGTTTTACATGGTTGGCGGTATAGAAGAAGTTCAGGAAAAGGCTGATAAATTAACCAAAGATAGCAAATAGTGTCTGAAAAATTTACAATTGAAATAATCTCACCTGACAGATCTATTATAAAAACTGAGACTTCCGAGGTAGTTATTCCCTCATTTGAAGGTGAGATGGGTATCTTAAAAGATCATATCCCATTAATTACTTTTCTAAGGCCTGGGCTTATAAATATTAAAACTAACACTGATCAAAAGTTTTTTGTAGAAGAGGGTACAGTAGAATTTTCAAATAATAATCTTCTTATTTTAACCTCAACTGCTAAAGAAGTTACAAAAATGAACAAAAAATTTATTGATACTCTTATAAGTGAATCTGAAAAAAAATTAGATAAAAATGAAATAACTGATAAAGAGAGATATTTGTTATCATATAAATTAGAAACTTTGAGAAACATTAATCAATAAAATCTTTAAGAATCTCCAATAACTCGACATACATTTTCTTCTTAAAATCAACAATAGTTCTAGGTAATTCATCAGGTATAATCCACTTCCACTCAATAAACTCTTGATTTTCAGTTTGCAAATTTATTTCATTTTCATTACCAATAAATCTTGTAATAAACCATTTTTGTTTTTGACCTCTAAATTTACCTTTCCAAATGATACCAACTAAATTTTTTGGAAGCTCATACTCAAAAAAACCATTAATTTCTTTTAAGATTTCAATACTTTTAATACTAGTTTCTTCATAAAGTTCTCTTTTCATTGCTGAAAGATAGCTCTCTCCTATATCAACGCCTCCTTGAGGCATTTGCCATCTATCTACAGGGTTATCTTTCCTCTTGCCAACAAAAACTTTATTTTCATTATTTAAAACTATTACTCCTACTCCGTTACGCATAGGAAGTTTTTGCATATTCATAAAATTAAGAGTTGAAAAGTTTTATCGCGTAATTAAGTTGATTATCTTTATCAGTATTAATTGTGAAGTCATCACCCTCTTCTTCGATAACTATGTCAGGCGTAACCCCAACTTCTGAGATTGATTTACCAGAAGGCAAGTAGTACTTTGATATTGTTAATCTTATTCCTCCACCATTTCTTAAAGGTATAATAGATTGCACGGAACCTTTTCCGTAAGAACTTTCACCAAGAATTATCGCTCTTTTATGATCTTTTAATGCCCCAGCAAATATTTCTGATGCAGATGCAGATCCGTTATTAATTAAAACTACAATTGGTTTCCCTTTAATCTCATCACCTCTTCTAGCAAAAAATTTTCTAGTTTCTGACACCTTTCTTCCTTTAGTAGAAACTATTTCTCCATCTTCTAAAAAAAAGTCAGTAATATTGATTGCTTGAGTTAATAATCCACCAGGATTATTCCTTAAATCAAACACGTAGCCTTTGATGTTAGATTTTTTTTCAAATTCTTTCACAGATTTTAAAAACTGCTTGTCACTATTTTCGTTAAATGATTTTAATCTTATATATCCTAAGTTTTTTTCTTCTCCAATTATTTTAGAGCTTACAGATTGAACTTCTATTATTTTTCGTTCTATTTTAAATTCTAAAGGCTTTTTGACTTTCTTTCTTCTCACTGTTAGTTCAATTGATGTACCTACTGGACCTCTCATTAATTTTACAGCCTCTAGCAAAGATTTACCTTGAACTTGCTCATTCCCAATCTTAACGATGTAATCACCAGCTTTGATCCCAGCTTTTGCTGCAGGGGTATCATCTATTGGGGAAATAACTTTTACTACTCCAGCTTCCATCCCTATTTCTATACCGAGTCCACCGAACTCACCCCTAGTGTCAGTCTGCATTTCTTTAAAGAGTTCAGGACTCATATAGGCAGAATATGGATCTAGTGATTGTAAAACACCATTTATTGCAGAGTCCATCATATCTGATTGATCAACATCATCTACGTAATCTTTTTGAATATTTTCCAGTACCTCACCAAACAGATCTATTTTTTCGTAAAGATTATTTTTTGAGAAAACAGAAGTGTTTGAAAAATGAAAAAATAAAATTAGTATTAAAAAGATTTTTTTCATATCATAGCCTTCTCTTTTGGAATTTCTTCGGACCACATTTTTTCTAAATCGTAAAATTCTCTTTTTTCAGGATGAAATATATGAACAATTACATCTTGAGTATCTACTAATTTCCAATCATTACTATCTTTTCCTTCTATACGACAATTATTTAATCCAATTTTTTTCAATTCAGTGACAAGAATTTCTGATAATGCCTGAAGATGTCTTGACGATGTCCCAGAAGCAATTATCATATAATCAGCAATGTAAGATTTATTTTTAAGATTAATAGATTTGATATTAAGAGCTTTATTATCGTCTAAAATTTTCTCAATATTATCTTTTATATCTGGTATTTCCATTAATTCTATATTTTAACTCTTTTTCTCAATAAGGTAGAGGAAACTTCTATAGGCTTGTTTTTAATAAATGTAATATTATTTTTATTTAAATATTTAACCACAATAGTTTTTTTACTCTTTCTATCATATCCTTTGCGAGAAAAAACAATTAATTTCGTTAATTTTACTATTCTTTTCCAACTGTGCCACCTGTGAAACTTTAATAAAATATCCGAACCTACTATAAAATAAAGTTCTTTAGGTTTTTTCTTTTTTAAAATGTATTGAATTACTTTAATTGATTTCGAAGATTTTATCACATCATCTATATAAAGAACCTCTATATTCTTAAATTTACTTGAAATTTTTTTTGCTTTATCAATTCTATCTTTCAAGGAAAAAAAAGTTTTCTCTTTAAAAGGATTTTTTTTTGTAACAATCCAATAAATTTTTTTTAACTTAATTTTTTTTAACGCAATTTTTGAAATTTTTAAATGACCCTTATGTGCTGGATCAAAACTTCCACCTAAAATACCTATTTTCGTACTTTTAAGTTTAAACATTAACTAAGGTCTAATAACTCCCTTTCCTGAAACAACATATTTATAAGAAGTTAATTGATTAATTCCAACTGGACCTCTAGGTGGTAATTTATTTGTTGATATCCCAATTTCACCACCAAAACCAAATTCGCCGCCATCTGCAAACTGTGTTGAAACATTATGCATCGCTATTGAACTATTTACTCCTTGTAAAAAAACTTTCGCAGTTTTAGCATTATTTGTGAGTATACTGTCAGTATGCATAGTTCCATATTTTAAAATATGATTTACAGCTTCATAAACATTTTTTACTGTTTTGACTGAGATTATTGCATCGAGGTACTCAGTTTTCCAGTCTTTCTCTTTTGCAAGTTTCAACTGGTTACTAAACAATTTATTAATTTTATTATCAACCCTTACTTCGCAACCGCTTTCTCTAAGTGAATTAATTATTTTAATGGCGTGTGTTTTTAAAGCTTTCTCCTGTATTAAAAGCGTTTCAACTGCTCCACATATGCTCGTTCTTCTCATTTTTGCATTCACAATAATTTTTTTTGCCATGTTTAAATTTACACTTTTATCTACAAAAATATGACATAATCCCTCTAAATGTCCTATTACATGTACATTTGAAAATTTTTGAACTTTTGAAACTAATCCTTTACCTCCTCTTGGCACAATAACATCAATGTATTTGCCCATCTTTGAAAGTAGATAATCAACAACTTTTCTATCTTTTTTATCTATAAATTGAATACAATTTTTGTTGATATTATTTTTTTGCAGAACATCTCTAAACAAATTTGCCAATAATTTATTAGAATTAAAAGCTTCAGACCCACCCCTTAAAATAGAACAATTTCCTGATTTTAAACTTAAACAAGCTACGTCAGCAGTTACATTTGGTCTGCTTTCATAAATAACTCCAATTACACCAATTGGTGTTGAAACCTTTTTAATAGTTAATTTATTTGGTCTTGACCATTTCTCTAAAACACGCCCAGAAGGGTTCTTGAATTTTGCTATCTCATTTATTGAATATCTTATACCCTCTATTCTTTTTTCATTTAAAATAAGTCTATCTACAAGATTTTTACGTTTCACATTTTTCACATCTTTTAAATTTTCTCTAATTATTTTTTTTTTATTTTTAAGAAGAGACGTATTGTAACTATTTAAAACCTTTACTATTTTATTATGTTTTATAGATTTCAAATCTTCAAAAGCTATTTTTGCATTTCTTCCTATTTTTTCTAGATAATTCATTTATAATTTTACCATATCATCTTTATGAATTATTTCAGATTTACTTAAATAACCTAAAATTTTTTCAATTTCTTTACTTTGTTTGCCTTTTATTTTATCAATTTCTTCAGAATTAAACGAAGCAAGACCTCTTGCTAGTTGCTTTTCATTTTGATCAACTATTAATACATTTTCTCCTTTATCAAATGAGCCTTTAACCTTTATTATCCCGGCTGCTAATAAACTTTTACCATTTAACAATGCTTTAGCTGCTCCAGCATCAACAGAAATAACAGCTGAAGAACTTAAAGAACCAATTATCCATTTCTTTCTTGCATCTAAACTAGAGATTTTCGGTGTAAAATGTGTAAAAGTTTTATCGTTTACCATTCTTTTTAAAGGATATTCTTTACTACCATTCGCCAAAAACATATGACAACCAGAGTTCATACATATTTTCGCAGCATCTAGTTTAGTTAAAATTCCGCCCGAACCATATGAGTTTTTACTATTTTCGACTAGAGAATATATTTTTTCATCAAGTCTATTTACAGTCTTAACTATATTTTTAGATTTATCGTAAAGACCATTTACATCTGATAGTATAATTAAAGTATCTGCCCCAATAATTTGGGCAACTCTAGCAGCAAGTCTGTCATTATCTCCATATTTTATTTCAGAAGTTGCAGTGGTATCGTTTTCATTTACAATTGGTATAGCTTTTAATTTAAAGAGGTTATCAAAAGTTCCTCTTACATTTAATGCTCTTTTTCTTTGTTCTGTGTCATCTGGACTAATCAAAATTTGACCAGTTTTTAACTTAAATTTTTCAAATAGTTCCTGAAACTCTCCTGCTAGATGAATTTGCCCAATAGCAGCTATCGCCTGACTCATTTCTAACTTAATTTTTCTTTTTTGAATTTTTAAATATTTCTGGCCTAATGCTATTGCGCCAGATGAAACAATAACAAAATCTTTTCCTGATCCAAGTTTTTTAATATCTTTGATTAGAGATGTAACCCATTTTTTTTTAAACTTTCCTTTAGAATCGACTACAGTTGTTGAGCCCAATTTAATCACAATTTTTTTAGAGTTACTAATTAGCATATTTTATTAAAAGTTTTTTTGTTTTTTGTATATCTTTACTAGAAAATACTGAAATAATTTCATATTTAGCATTAATCTTTTTCTTAAAATTTTCTAATTTTTTTTTTATTTCATCATTATCAAATAAATCCGATTTATTAAAAAAAATAATCTCTTTTTTCTTGCTTAATTTCTTATCATACGAGGAAAGTTCTTTAGTTATTTCTTTGTATGTTTTTTCCAGATTGTTTTCACTTAAATCTATCAAATGTAACAAGACTTTACATCTTTCGATATGGCGTAAAAATTTATCCCCTAGGCCTATTCCTTTGTGTGCGCCTTCAACTAGTCCAGGAATATCTGCTAAAGTCACTTCCTTCCTGTCGTAATATGTAACACCTAAATTTGGGTTTAGAGTTGTAAAAGGGTAATTAGCTATTTTGGGTTTAGCTCTTGTTAAGGCTGAGAGCAAACTTGATTTTCCTGCATTTGGTTTTCCAATAATTCCAATATCAGCTATAACTTTTAATTGAAGCCATATCCAAAATTCCTCACCGTTCTTTCCATTTGTCTTTTTTTTGGGTGCTCTGTTAACAGAGCTTTTAAATCTTACATTTCCCAGTCCACCTTTTCCTCCAGAAGCTACGAGATATCTTTCCTTATTTTTTGTAAAATCATAGATCAAAGTGTTATTATCTTCTTCATAAATTTGAGTTCCAACAGGTACTTTAAGAATTAAGTTTTCACCATTAGCTCCAGTTCTATTTCTTTTACTCCCATTTTTTCCATGTTGAGCTTTAAAATGCTGTGCGTATCTGAAGTCTATTAGAGTATTAAGGTTTCTATCTGACTCAATGATCACCGAACCCCCATCACCGCCATCACCTCCATCTGGTCCTCCAAACTCTATAAACTTTTCCCTTCGAAAACTCGCAGAGCCTGTGCCACCGTTTCCGGCTTTAATATATATCTTAGCTTGATCTAAAAATTTCATTATAGGTTTAATATAAATAACTTTTGTTATTTATATATATTTAATTGGGGATTACAGAAACAAAAGTTCTGTTTAATTTAGATTTTTTAAATTTTACTTTTCCTTTTATTAAGGAGAAAATTGAGTGATCTTTACCCATACCTACGTTTTCACCAGGATGAATTTTTGTTCCTCTTTGTCTTACAATTATATTTCCAGGAATAACTAATTGATCACCATACCTTTTGACACCAAGACGTCTGCCTTTACTATCTCGGCCGTTCTTCGATGATCCACCTGCTTTTTTTGTTGCCATTTAACTTCCTATTTTTTTGACTCTTTTTTTAAAATTTTTTTATCTTCTTTAACAGTTTTCTTTTTTTCAACAATTTTAGCTTCACTTATAACTTTACCACCTTTTGCTAAAATTTTTGTAATTTGTATCTTTGAATGACGTTGTCTATGACCATTTTTTTTTCTTGAGTGTTTTCTTCTTCTTTTATGAAAGACCAGCACAGTTCGGTCTTTAACATTATCTAAAAGTTTAGCTTCAACTGTAGCTCCTTCAACTTTAGGACTTCCAACTTCAGTTATTTTGTCATCGTTTAAAAGTAAAACATTGTCAAATTTTATTGTTTCACCAACTTTGATATCAAGTTTTTCAATTTCTAATATTTTACTCGCAGATACTTTATACTGCTTTCCACCTGTTTCTATTATAGCAAATGACATAAATTATCTTTTTTTAATTTCCACGCAATATAGCCTTAAGCGCTAGCAAGTCAAGATTATTGAGGTTAAAAAGAGTCCTTTAAATCTCTTAATTTTGAAAAAACTTCAACTTCTGATGAATCTTTTAACCCTAAAGTATGCTTAATTTCAGGATCATTACATCTTAAAAAAATATTTGTTTTAATTTCTTGACCTAAAATAGTTGGAATAGTTGGCTGATAAGAACTTAATTTTTTTTGAATATCGATTTCTTTCTCTTTTAAAAAAGTATTTTTAGGGTCATATGCTAAACAGAAATTTAAATTTGATTTAGTATATTCGTGTCCACAATATATTTTTGTATCTGATGGAAGTTTTTTAATTTTATTTAAAGAATTGAACATCTCTTCATGAGTACCCTCAAAAACTCTTCCACACCCTAATGAAAATAAAGTATCACCTGTAAAAACTACTTTTTCTTTAAAAAAGAAAAAAGCGACATGACCCTTAGTATGACCAGGAACAAAAATTACCTCAAATTCAAAATTTCCAATCTTATACTTTTGGTTTTCTTTAAGTAGCACATCTATGCCAGGAATTCGATCTTTATCTAATTCAAACCCTAAAATTTTAGAGTTATATTTTTTTTTTAACTCTAAATTACCATCAACATGATCGGCATGGTGATGTGTATTTAGAATAAAATCCAATTTCTTATACTTTTTAATTACATCATCACATGCCTTATACTCTGCAGGATCGACTATTGAAACCTTATTAGATACTTTATCGTGAATTAAGTAACTAAAGTTATCACTTAAACATGGAATAATTTCTACTTTCATATTAACTGATTAAAAAAATACCAACTTTTGAAAAAAGATTTTTAATTTCTAAATTACTTTTTTTTATCAATGAAGTTTTATTCTCATTAACCCCAACAACTTTCTTAATAATAATATTTTTCTCATCACAAAAATTAAATAAATCTTTTATTGTGCACATGTGTAAATTAGGAGTATTATACCAAGTATTTGGCAGTGTTTTTGTAACCGGCATTTCACCAAAAAGTAAAAGCTTTGTTCTTACTTTCCAATAGCCAAAATTAGGAATAGAAATAATAACTGATTTTCCAATTCTTAAAAGATTTTTTAAAACTTTTTCTGGCTCATAAAATGCTTGTAAGGTTTGACTCAACACAACATAGTCAAATGATTTATCAGGAAATTGATGTAATTCAGTTTCTGCATTACCCTGTATAACTGGTAAGCCTTTGTAAATACATTCTTGAACATTATCTTGACTAAGCTCTAGTCCACGTACCTCTATATTTTTTTCTATTTTAAGAAGATGCATTAAAGATCCGTCCCCACACCCTATATCAAGAACCCTCGAGTTATCAGGTAATAAATCTGCAATTACTTTAAATTCTTTTTTCATTTTTAAATTTTTCATACATGGAGTCTATAAAACCCTTAAGAGTTTTTAAAAATTCAGGTTCATCAAGTAAAAAAGAGTCATGTCCTTTGTCTGTAATTATCTCAGAATATGAAACATCTGCACCTGATGCATTTAATGCTATTACTATATCTTTGTTATCTTTTGTTGTGTAAAGCCAGTCAGAGGAAAATGATATTATTAAGAATTTTGTTTTTTGATTTTTAAACGCTTTTACTAAACCTCCTTTAAATTGCTTCGAAAGATCAAAATAATCCATTGCTCTGGTTATATATAGTACTGAGTTTGCATCAAACCTTTCCACAAATGCATAACCTTGATGTCTTAAATAACTTTCAACTTGGAAGTCAGCATTAAAACTAAATTCATAATCTGCCTTTTCTTGTAATTTTCTTCCAAATTTTTCCTGCATACCTTTTTCTGATAAATAACTTATATGCCCCACCATTCTTGCAACTGCTAACCCATTTTTGGGTTGAACATTTTTTAATACATATTTTCCATTATCCCATACAGGATCTGCCATAATTGCTTGACGAGCTAATTCATTAAGAGCAATATTTTGAGCACTATGACTTGAACTACAAGCTATCGGAACAGCTGAAAAAGCTTTATCTGGAAATGTTGCACAAAATTGTAATAGTTGCATTCCTCCCATTGAACCCCCAGTCGCGCATAAAAGTTTATCAATTCCAAGATGTTCAAGTAATGACTCCTGAGCTCTAACCATATCTTTAATTGTTATAACTGGAAAATCCAATCCGTAAGGTTTTTTTGTTTCTGGATTAATATTTTTAGGACCTAAAGAACCCATACATCCTCCGATCACATTCGCACAAATAACAAAATATTTATTTGTATCTATTGCTTTTCCGGGACCTACTGCAGTTACCCACCAACCTTCTTTATTAGTAATAGGATTAGTTCCAGTTACGAACTGATCTCCTGTTAATGCATGGAACACAAGTATCGCGTTGTCTTTACTATCATTCAATTTCCCGTAAGTCTCGTATGCGAGAGGAAAATTTTTTATAGTTTTTCCGCAGTCTAGTTTAAGCGGTTTAGTTACGTTTAATTTCTTTATATTCTCAAGTTTTATATTCATCCAAAAAAAAAGCCCAGCTAAACTGGGCATCCCCTTTTTAGCTACATTTATTATGCGCTTGCAATATGGTTAAATCAGCGCGATTAATATTTACTAAATCATCACAAACTTGTCAATTTTATATACGATAAAGGGCTTTATATACGATAAAGGGCTATAGAAAAACTTAAACAATTTAGATATTACATTAATTAAATGAGATTTCCGAAACCAAATAACATTGTTGCAGAGAAATATGTAGCTGGAATGAGCTTATTCAAGAGTAAAATAGCAAAGATTAAATTATCTGCTAATGAGTCTGCTCTTGGCCCTAGCCCGAAAGCAAGAAAACAATACTTAGAAGTTTCAAAAAACTTTGCAAGATACCCTGACTCCGATGGAAACTTTTTAAGAAATACGCTAGCTAAGAAGTTTAAGATTGATAAAAATAGAATAATCTTAGGATCAGGTTCTGATCAAATTTTTGAACTTATATGTAAATCGTTCCTAAAGAAAGGAGATGAAGTTATAGTCCCTAAGTTTAGCTTTATAATTTACCGAATTTACAGTAGAATGAATGGAGCAAAAGTTATTTATTCGAAAGAGGATAATTTTACCGTTTCAGTCAAAGATATCCTAAAAAAAGTTACTAGAAGAACTAAAATAGTTTTCCTAGCTAACCCAAATAATCCAACTGGAACATATATTCCAAAGAAAGAATTACTCTTTTTAAGAAAAAAACTAAGAAGTGATATCTTGTTAGTAGTAGATGATGCTTATTTTGAGTATGTAAAAAATAAAGATTATTTATCTGGTTTAAAAACTTTTACAAATTTTAAAAATGTAGTTATGACAAGAACTTTTTCAAAAATATATGGTTTAGCAGGTCTCAGAGTAGGCTGGGGATATGGATCAAAAGAAATTATTTCTGCATTAAATAAGGTTAAGCCACCATTTAATGTAAGCAGACCAGCTTTGTTTGCAGCTTCTGCTGCCGTAAAAGATAGTACATGGTTGAATAAAGAAATTAAACACGTAAATAAATGGACTAAAAAAATGTATTCTGAGTTCAAAAAAATGGGAATAGAAACAAATAAAAGTTTTACTAATTTCTTACTGGTAAAATTTGATAAAACTAAAATAAATTCTTCTAAAGTATTTGGATTACTCGCAAAATCCGGAATATTGGTCCGTAAAATGGATGTTTATGGAATAAAAAATTCTTTACGTGTAACCATTGGGACAAAATCAGAAAATATTGCATTAATGAAAAAAATGAGAAAAATTTTAAATGTTCGGTAAAATAAGTATCATAGGCTGCGGATTGATTGGCTCCTCAATTCTGAGAGCAACGCAGGAACAAAAATTAGCTACAAAAATAAGTGTTTACGATAAGTCAAACAAAGTCATAGAATATTTAAAAAAAAATTTTAAAGCTGATATTTGTTCTAATGTAACGGAGTCAGTAAAAGATGCAGACCTGATAATAATTTCTGCACCATTAAGCAGTTACAAAGAAATTTTGTTTTCTATAAAATCAAACGTAAAGGAAGGATCTATTCTTACTGATACCGGTTCCACTAAAAAAGAAGTAAACAAAATTGTAAACAATTTAGGCCTTAAAAATATTAGTTGGATAGCTTCACATCCAATAGCTGGAACAGAATATAGCGGACCTGCTGCAGGATTTTCAAGTTTATTTAAAAATAGATGGTGTATTCTTTCAGCTGACAACCAAGTTTCTAAAGATAAAATAGAAAATCTAGAAAAATTTTGGTCCAAATTAGGAAGTAAAGTTAAAGCCATGTCATTTGAAGACCATGATTATGTTTTGTCTTTAACAAGTCATCTCCCACATGCGGTTGCATACAGCATTGTTAGAACTGCAATTAATAATGAGGACAAATTTAAAAATGATGTTATTCAATATAGTGCTGGAGGATTAAGAGATTTTACTAGAATTGCTGCTTCCGATCCTTTGATGTGGAAAGATATTTTTATTGATAACAGTGAAAATATATTGAAAGTTTTAGATAATTATTCAAAAAATCTCGATGATATTAAAAGTGCTATTAAAAAAAAAGATAGTGAAAAGCTTCTAGAAATATTTTCATCAACTAAAAAAGTAAGAAAAGAAATTATTGAAGCAGGGCAGGATACAGAGAAACCAGACTTTGGAAGAAAATAATTAATAATATTTTTTTATTTCAGAATAAATTTTGTTTTCAATTTCTTTTATAAATTCATCATTGTCTTTACCAGGCATAATAGGGTCTAGAAATGAAATATGAATATCACCTGAAAATTTCATAAAACTATTTTTCGGCCAAACCTGTCCTGTATTCAATGCAACTGGAATACAGGGTAAATTCAATGCTTTATATATCCGACCAACTCCTTTTTTAAAAGGAGGCTGTTCGTCTAATTTTACTCTTGTCCCCTGAGGAAATATTAAAAGTGGTCTTTTATTTTTCTCTAATCTTTCTTTTATTTTATCAAAAAAATTTAAATTTTCTTTAGTGGTAGTCTCTCTAATGATTGCTATAGAACCAATTTTTCTTAAATACCAACCAAACAAAGGGATATTCAAAAGTTCTTTTTTTAAAATAAAAATTGGACCATCTAACGGAATTTGTAATGCAAAAGTTTCAAACATTGATTGATGGGCGGAGGCAACAAAAAATTGATCAACTTTTTTTAAATTTTCTTCACCATGAAAAATTACTTTAGTATTCATTACAAGTTTTAAAATTAAAACAATATATTTTGCTGATAACCTTCCAAAAAAAATGGTAAATTTTTCTGGAAGAACTAATGTTGGTATTGCTAATATGAAAATTAAAATAAGTCCCATATATAGGAAGATATTAAAAATTAAGGATTTAATAAATTGCATTAAGAATTAATCAATTTTTGTAAATTTTGTTTTTTTCTAATGTATTTAAATTTATTTTTATTGATTAAAATTTCAGCGATTAAAGGTCTTGTATTATAATTTGATGATAATGAAGAGCCATACGCACCAACATTTGTAATTGCCACAAAGTCATTCTCAATCAATTTTTGATATTTTCTATAAACTCCAAATTTACAAGTGCTTTCACATATTGGCCCTACAAATTCTATTGTACTTTTCATTTTAGATGAATTTTTAGTTATAGGAATAATTTTGTGGAAAGCGTCATATAAAGCCGGTCGCATAAAATCGTTCATGCCCGCATCTAAAATTATAAAGTTTTTATTGAGCCCTTTTTTTACAAATTGAACTTTGCTGACAAGCAAGCCCGTGTTTCCAATTATGGATCGACCCGGCTCAAAAATAATTTTACATTTAAGTTTTGATGCAAAATTGTTTACTAATTTTGCATAGTTGTTAAGATTTAACGGCTTTTCACTATCACTATAATTAATTCCAAAACCTCCACCTAAATCAACATATTTTAAATTTAACTTTAATTCTTTAATTAACTTATTCATTACATTAAGCGTCTTTTTGAAGGGTCCATCGTTTAAAATTTGGCTTCCTATATGAACACTTAGCGCTTCGAGCCTAATATTTTTAAATTTATTTATTTCTTTGAGAAAAGACTTAAAATTTTTTATTGATAAACCGAACTTGTTATCTGCTTTACCGGTAGATATATTTTTATGTGTTTTTGCATCAACATTTGGGTTTAGCCTAAAGCCAATAGAAACTTTTTTTCTTAATTTTTTTGCCAGTGAGTTGACTAACTTTGCTTCACTCTCAGACTCGCAGTTGATCAGTAAAATTTTTTTATTAATCGCAATTTTCAACTCATCCTCAGACTTACCAACCCCTGAAAAAACAATTTTTTTTGGTTTAATACCTGCTTTAAGAGCTTTTAATAATTCCCCGCCAGATACAACATCAGTTCCAGCACCAAGTTTACCCAAAATTCTTAAAATATTTGTGTTGCTATTAGATTTTGCAGCAAAACATATCAAAGGATTAGTTCTTTTAAATGTTTTCACAAAATTTAAATAATTAGAAATTATTTGATTTTCAGAATAAATATAAAAAGGAGTTTTATGTTTCTTTAAAAAATTTTGGATAGATACTCGCTCCAGAAATAAATTTTTACCTACATATCTTAAATTTTGCATAAGATTATAAAATTATTTGTATATGATTAAATTTTCCTTGATATTTTGGCTCAGATTTCTTTCCACATCCAGGTAGAGTTAAAATTATTATACAAATAAATACCAATATTTTCATTTTACTTCCTTTTTATATTTTTTAATCATTGCTTTAACATTTGCAGTAGAAGTTCCTCCATGGGATCTTTTTGAGTTCATAGAATTATTAACATTAAATATTTTTAATACACTTTTATCTAAATTTTTGTAAATTTTCATTATTTCTTGTAAAGATAATTCAGATAACAATTTATTTTTCTTTTCGGCGTAATTCACTAATTTTGTTGCAACCGCATAAGACTCTCTAAAAGTAAGCTTTTTTTCTTTAACTAAATAATCAGCAAAATCAGTAGCTGTTGTAAAACCTTCATTAGCCATTTCTAGCATATTTTTTTTATTCGGTTTTATTGAATTCACTAACTCAAGACTCAAAACCAATGAATCATTCAACGCATCAAATCCATCAAAGACAAGTTTTTTATCATCTTGAAGATCCTTGAAATATGACATTGGAAGCCCTTTCATTATAGTAAGCATTGAATTTAAATTTCCATAGTTCAAACCAACTCTACCTCTGATTAGTTCAGCAGGGTCAGGATTTTTCTTTTGTGGCATAATTGATGAGCCAGTTAACATACTGTCATCAAATGAAATCAAATTAAATGCATTTGAATTAAAAATTATTAAATCTTCAGCTAATCTAGATAGATGCATTGCACTTAAAGCAGAAGCATATAAAAAATCTACTGCAAAATCTCTGTCAGCAACAGAGTCTATTGAATTATCGGTTGGTTTCTTAAAACCGAGTTTTCTTGAGGTATAATTTCTGTCTATATTGTAAGATGTGCCCGCAAGTGCAGCTGAACCTAACGGGCACTCATCTAAAAGTTCTATATTATTTTCAAATCTTTTTATGTCTCTTTTTAACATTTCAAAATAAGAGAGAAGATAATGCGCAAATGAAATAGGTTGAGCATTTTTAAGATGCGTTAAACCAGGCATTACAGTATCAATATTTTTCTCTGCTTTTTTGATCAAAGCCTTCATTAAAGAACTAATGTTACCTATAGTCTCTTTTGATGATTTTTTAATCCATAATTTAAAATCTGTAACAACTTGATCATTTCTCGATCTCGCTGTGTGCAAAAAGCCCGCTGAAGGGCCAATTAATTCAAATAATTTTTTTTCTATATTCAAATGTATATCTTCAAATTTTTCTTGGAATTTAAACTTTCCTTTATCAATTTGTGACTTAATCTTTTTAAGTCCATTGATAATTTTAGATCCTTCTTTGCCAGTAATAATCTTTTGTTTAACGAGCATTTTGGCATGTACAATAGACGCAGCTATATCTTGCTCATATAGTCTTTTATCTATATCTATAGATGAGCCTATTTTTTGAAAAGAAAATGACGTCTTTCCCTTCAGTCTATTCGCCCAAACAGTTTTATTTTTCATTTTACTATGTTATTTACAATTTAAATTAATATGAAAATTAGTAAATCTTTTAAAATCTATATTCACATAATAGTTCTATCTCTTATTAGCCAAAATCTTATTGGAGCAGAAGATTTTTCAAAAAACGTTATTATTTACGAAAAACCTCAAACTATTAGCGAACTAAAATTTAAAGACTCAAATCTTCAAGACGTTGATTTAATGAACAAAAGAGGCAAGATCATGATAATTAATTTTTGGGCCACATGGTGTGCACCGTGTCGAAAGGAAATGCCATCTTTAGAAAAACTAGGTGTCAAATTACCAGAAATTGATATCTTTGCTGTAAATATGGAAAAACCAAATAATATAAAAGTAGATAAATTTTTTAGAGATATAGGAGTAAAAGATCTAAAAACTTACTACGATCCTGAATTGAGATTAGTCAAAGGGTTTAAATTAAGAGGCTTACCTACAAGCATATTAATTAATAAAGAAGGTAAAGAATTCGGTAAAGTGATTGGAGAAATTGATTTTGCCAGTGATGAATTTATTAACTTTTTAAGAAAATATATTTAGTCTTTAAAAAAATAAGCAAGCAAAACTAAAACTATTATTGCAATAAATTGCAACAATACTCTTAACTGCATAAGTTTATTTGAATATTTTTTACTAGTACTTCCACCTTTAAATAAAGTATAAATACCCATTATTAAAACTATTGCAACTGCACCTAATAAAGTGAAACCTATAAAGTTAAATAAAAATTCTGACATTGGTATTTTATCTATATGACCTTTTCATTAAATACAATTATTTTAGAGCCACTTTCTAAAGAAAAACCAAAGAATGCAGTAATTCTTTGCCACGGTTATGGTGGAGATGGAAAAGATATTTCAATTTTAGCCAGTTATTGGAGAGCACACCTGCCAGACACTATTATAATTTGTCCAGACGCTCCTGAAAAATGTGCAGCAAGCCCAACGGGATTTCAATGGTTTGACTTAATGGATCAAAGCCCAGAACAAATTTTATCAAAATCTTTGGTAGCTGAGAACAAACTTAATAAATTAATAGATGAAGTTAAGGAAAAATATGATTTGAAAGCTAATGATATTATTATTGGAGGTTTTAGCCAGGGTTGTATGATAACTTTACAAACTGGAATAAAGAGAAAAGACACTGTAAATTCTATTGTTGGATATTCTGGGAGAATTATAAGTACAGAACATCTGTCTAAAAATATAGTATCCCGACCCAATATTATCTTAATGCATGGAGATCTTGATCAAGTTGTTCCTATAGAATCACTGCTTGAAGCTAAAGAATTTTTTGGAAAAAATAATTACGAAATTGAAACAAAAATATTTAAACACTGTGAACATCGTATACCTACCGAAGGGTCAAGTTTGGGTCTACAATTCATTAAAAAACATTTTGATTTATAACTATTTTGACTGTTACATAATTATAACTTGATAAAATTTTTCTTATCAGTTAGCTTTAAGTATGATTATTTCTTCTGCAGACAAAGTTCCTTTAGAAAAATGTCCAGCATTAGTTCTCAATGCTGATTTTAGACCTTTGAGTTATTATCCGCTTTCTATTTGGTGTTGGCAAGATGCAGTTAAATCAGTTTTTTTAGATAGAGTAAGCATCGTTTCAAATTACAAACGAAAAATTCGAAGTCCATCTTTTGAGATGAATCTACCGAGTGTAATAGCTTTAAAAAATTTTATTCAACCATCGAAAAATCCAAACTTCACAAGATTTAATGTTTTTTTAAGGGATAAGTTTACTTGTCAATATTGTGGAGATAAAAAAGATTTAACTTTTGATCATCTTCTTCCAAAATCTAAAGGTGGTCTAACTGATTGGAACAATGTAGTTACGGCCTGCTCAAGTTGTAATGTTAAAAAAGGTGGAAAACTTTATAAGGACTGTGACTTAAAATTAACTAATAAACCTTACGCCCCAACTGTGGAAGATCTACACAGAAATGGAAGAAACTTCCCACCAAACTTTTTACACGAAAGCTGGATGGATTACCTTTATTGGGATATCGAATTAGAACCGTAATTAAATTTTTTCAGAAATTGTAATAGCAATTCTTGATGAGGTTTTGATAACTTTATCTAGCACCCCAAATAAACCTTTTTTTGTTGCACCATTGTCATAAGCTATATCTTTATGATCAAGTTCATCTTGTCTAAACTTTATAATTTTTTTTTTTAACTCTTCTTCATCTTTTCCAAGCTTGTAAGTCTGATCTTTGTAATGACCATCTATTACTTCTTCTACAGAGGCAGTACATAACATAGCCGCTTTCTCACCGAGCATCGCGGTTCCAAAACCTAAAGTAACTCCCATTAAATCCCAAAGAGGTAAAAGTTTAGTTGGCTGTATATTTCTCTTTTTAATTTCGTTATCAAAGTATTCGTAATGCTCTCTTTCGTGCTCCTTCATTTCTTCAATTTTTCTTTTTAAAGAAGCGTTTTGTTTGAAAGTTTTTAGAGCAAGTAGCTGACCTTCGTAAATTTTAATAGCACCACGTTCTCCAGCATGGTCTACTCTTATAATTTCTTCTAAAGTTTTTTTATTAGTTTTTTCCATAATTTTTAATTACTTTAATCATAATACCACTTAGCAGTATCGATATAACTGTATTTATTGTAGCAAGAGAAAGTCCAAAAAACCTAAAAGTCACGTCTTTACAGCTTATTGGAGTTTTATTCTGAAGTTGTTTTAATAAATCTTCTTTAGACATGTTTACATTAGACGAACCCAAATCGCACACCAAAGACTCACTAAAAAATCCTTGTTCGATCCCTACATGGTAAAAAGAAACTACGGAACCAAAAATAAAAAACAATAGCACAATACTAGCAATTAATTTTTCAAATTTATTTATTATAAATATTAACGAAATAAGTATTAGAGACGCTAAATAAGGAATTCTCTCAATTAGACACAAATTACAAGGTTCATGTCCTAATATGTATTGAATGAAATAAGCTATAGCCAAAGATAAAAAACTAAAGGCTAATATACTGTTTAAAACTAACTTATTGTTACTCAACATTAGGTGAAAATTATATAAAGGACGATGGCTAAAACCACAATAAAAATTCCAGTTAATGTAAACCATAGTGCACCTCTTTTCTCGATGAAATCACCAAATTTTTTACCAAAAATAAATGTTAAATATGAAACTAAGAAAAATCTTAGCCCTCTAGTAAATAAACATATAAAGAAAAATACTGGAAGATTATAGGCGATCACCCCACTCGTAATGGTAAAAACTTTAAAAGGAAGCGGGGTAAAGCCAGCTAAAAACATAATTCCAAGCCATGCCAAAAAACCACCTTTTGTAGACATCTTATCTTGCATCTCAAAAACTTTTTCCTCGTAACCATAAAATTCAATAATGACCATTGAGGCATCTAAAAAGAAAACTCCAAGCATATATCCAAACAACCCACCTAAAACAGAGCCAGTCGTAGCGATAAGAAATATCCTAAAATAATCCTCTCTCTTTGCCACTACCATTGGAACAATCATTAAGTCAGGTGGAACTGGAAAAAAGAAACTTTCGATAAATGCTACAAAACCTAATAAAGGCTTTGAAAATTTATGTCTAGCAAGCTCAACGCATCTATCGTATAATTTTTTTAAAATCATGAATTTAAAATGCACAATCCTAAGGTATCTGGCAAGTTTATTATTATCTACAGTTGCCATTTATTCAATCGTTATAGTTGCAGGAATGTTTGGTGCTGATTACGGGTTTTCACCGGAAGGAACATTTATTATTTGGATTTTGATGGCTATTTTAATTAATCAAAGTGTAACGTGGAAAAAATAAATGTCTAAACCAATAGATTTAAAAACTGTAAACATTTTCGAGCCTTTAAAGAAGAAACCATCTTTTGAAAACAAAATTTTTAATACAATAAATGCAGATGAGGTTTACGATGTTTTATCCAGTCATTCTAATAAAACGGTAACTTTGTGGTTTAAATTGCAGCAAGCATGGTGCAACAATGCTTATAATACCTTTAAAGATTATGATAGTTACTTAATTTTAGTTTATCTAATTAACACTGTATTTCAAAAATATTCAGATCGTTTTCAGTATTTGTCCTATATAGAATTTTATGAAAAAAATGAACTTTTGATTGATAAAATTAACTTAATTGAAATTTCAAAAGAATTAAATATTCCGAAGGAAACTATAAGAAGAAAAGTAAATTTTTTACAAAATCAAAATATTATATATAGAAAAGGAAAATCAATTTTCTTCAATAGAAAGATAACAGAACTTCAAAGACCAGCTAATTCAAAAAGATTCATGGCTAGTTTTTTAGAAAAGACTAGTCAAATTCTCTCAAAAGAATCTTGGTTTGGTAGAGCATTTTCAAAAGAAGAAATAGAAGCATTTATTGATAAATATTTTACAATATGCTGGCAACATTGGTTTAGGCTCCAAATTCCATTTTTAGTCAGGCATAGATCTTTTTATGGTGATTTAGAAACGTGGAATGTATGGGGCGCAATAGGTATTTCTCAATTTACCGATTATTCAAAACAAGTAAAAAATAGAGTTGTAGAGGATCCCAGAACTTATGCAGACTTATATTTGCATCTTTTAAGACATACTCCTAAAAATGGAATAAATGCATCTTCTATATCTGAAATTTCAAATATTCCAAGAGCTACAGTAATTAGAAAATTAAAATATCTTGTTAAGCAAAAATTAGTTACAAAAAATAAAAAGCTTGAATATATGCTTTTACCATCTCCTAAAAATATCAAATCCTTTGAAGAAAACTACATGCATAACCAAAAGCATAAATCTGGTTTCGTAACTACAATTTTCGACCTCATGAAAAACTCTTCCTTTAGAGTAGAATAGGAGCTTATCAAATTATGGAAATCGTAACTACGATAGCACCCGTATGTCTTGCCATAATAATGTTCGGTTTAGGTCTTGGCTTAACAATTGGGGATTTTACAAGAGTGCTTAAAAACCCAAGAGATTTCCTAGTAGGTTTTTTATGTCAGGTTATTTTGCTTCCAATAATTGCTTTTATTTTAATTAGTATTATTTCACTACCACCAGAAATAGCTTTAGGAGTTATGGTAATAGCCGCTGCTCCAGGTGGTGTTACTTCAAATATCCTTACTAAGTTTGCAGATGGAGATGTAGCTTTATCAGTCAGTTTGACAGCGATTGTCAGTTTATTAAGTATTTTCATCGTTCCTTTGATAGTCTTTAATTCTGCAGAATTTTTAGGGATTGAAACAGCAAAAAATATATCAATGCTTAATATAGCATTGAAAATGTTTTTTGTAGTAACTGTTCCTGTTATTTTTGGAATGATTGTTAGAAGTTTAATGACTAATTTTATTATTTCCAAAACACTTATTATCCAAAGATTATCAGTAATTTTATTCTTAATAGTATTTATTGCAATTTGGGTAGAGGAATGGGACAGAATTGTTTCTTACATTGCTAGAGCAGGTTTAATAGCTTTCATTTTAAATATGACTATGATTTTTGTTGGATATTATGTTGCAAAATTCTGGACTTCAGGAATTGCGCAAAGAAAATGCATTTCATTGGAATGTGGCTTACAAAACGGAACTTTAGCAGTGTTTGTAACAACACAGTTATTTGATGAAATTGTATTCATGGTGCCAACAGCAGCCTATGCATTAATAATGTTTTGTACCTCTATTATTTTTGTTCTCATAGTAAGAAAAATCAATTAGATTGTTAGAAAAAAAAGGGCGAATGGTGGAACTGGTAGACGCGCCGGACTCAAAATCCGGTGGTAGCAATACCTTGAGAGTTCGAGTCTCTCTTCGCCCACCAAGTTATGGATATAAGTAAATTAAATAGTTTAGTTGAACTTTACTTTAAAAAGACAGAAGAAGTTGAGGGCAAAAGACCATTTTTAAAATGGCTTAAACCTGACAAACGAACATATAATTGGGAAGATGTAACTGAAAGAATTTATAAACTTACTTCAAAAATTAAATCGTTAATAAAACAAGGTGATAGATGTTTAATACTTTCCGAGAATAGACCATATTGGTTAATGACTGATATTGCTATTATGAATGCAGGCGGTATTTCAGTTCCTATTTTTACAACTTATTCTGCAAACGATTATGAATATATTTTAAATGATTGTAAGCCTTCATTAATATTTGTATCAAATCAAGATCAATTCAATAAAATTAAAAACTTTATAAATAGCGATGTAAAGAAAATAATATCTTTTGAAAAAATAGATACTGATAGTTTGTTAATCAAAGAAATTCTAAATGAAGAAATAAATGAAAAAATAGTAAATAAAGATTTAAAAAGAAGTTTGCCTGCTTGTATAATTTACACCTCAGGTACATCAGGAAATCCTAAAGGAGTTGTTTTAAGTCATGGCGGTATTCTGTCAAACTGTGAAGGGGCAGTTGAGTTACTAGAAATTTTAACTAAAAAAAAAGATCCAATATTTTTGACTTGGTTACCTTTATCGCATTCTTACGAGCACACAGTTCAATTCATACAAATCATTGTTGGGGCAAAAGTTTTTTATGCCGAAAGTTTAGAAAAACTGATCTCCAATATGGGAGTGGCAAAACCTACAATTATGACAGCCGTTCCTAGATTCTATCAAAATCTTTTTACAAAAATAAATATGAATTTTGAGAAGCAATCTGGATTTAAAAGAAAACTTATAAATCAAACTTTAAACTTAGGTAAAAAAATACTCAAAAAAGAAGAATTAAAATTAAGCGAAAAAATCACTAATTTTTTGTGTGAAAAATTAGTTAGAAAAAAAATTAGAAATCAGTTTGGAGGAAATCTTCAAGCCTTCGTATCTGGGGGAGGGGCTTTGGATCAAAATATTGGAGAATTTTTAAATGCAGTTGGTTTACCCACGCTGCAAGGATACGGCCTAACCGAGGCTTCTCCGGTCGTAAGCTGTAATTTACCAAATTTAGTCAAGGTCGAATCAGTAGGACCTCCGTTTAGAACCAATGAAGTCAAAATAGCTGAAGATGGAGAAATACTTATTAAGGGTGAAAACGTTATGTTGGGGTATTGGAATTTAAAAGAAGAAACAGAAAAAGTAATTAAAGATGGATGGCTTCATACTGGGGATATAGGAGAATTTGATAATAATAATTATTTAAAAATTACAGATAGAAAAAAAGATATTATTGTAAATCTTGGTGGAGACAATATTTCTCCGAGCAAAGTAGAAAATATTTTGTGTTTAAATGAAAATATTAAACAATCTTTTGTTTACGGAGATAAAAAAAATTATTTAGTTGCGTTAATTGTTAGTGAAAAAGGATTTAATAAAGAAAAAATTAAACTTATAATTGAAAATATAAATAAAAATTTAACATTAATAGAAAAAATTAAAAAATTTATCTTAATTTATGAGGAATTTACAATTGAAAACGGAATGCTAACACCAACTTTAAAGTTAAAAAGAAAAGAAATAATAAAAAATTATAAACAACAACTAGAAAATCTTTATTAAAAATTAAATTAAAACTTATATAATTTGCTCAAAAAAACATTGATATTACTAACTTTTTTTAATTTTATTAAAAATTAAAAAAATAATTAAAAAAATTAAATTTTGAATCAAATTTACAAATTAATTTATGTTTGACATGAATTTTTAATTAATTAATGTAATTAATAACAAACGAATCATTAAGATTTGTTTACTAACAAGGGAGAAAAGATGGCTAAAAGAAGAAAAAAAGCTAAAAAGAAAACTAAAAAGAAAGCTAAAAAAAGAAGAAGAAAAAGAAGATAGTTTTCTCTTTAACTAAACGCCCTTTTTATTTTTTTAAAGAGGGCGTTTTTTTATTCCACTACCTCAGATATTTTAGTTCTGCCTAAAGCTTTATCCATTTTCTTTTGAACTTCTTCAGGATTAATTTTAAGAACAGCCTCAAACTCAGACTTAAGTCTATCGTAAGCTTTTTCAAACAATTGTCTCTCAGAATAAGACTGATCAGCAATAATATCTGTATTTTTATTTAAGTCTTTAACAACTTCGGCCAACTCATATATTTTTCCTGAATTTATTTTCTGCTCATATTCTTGCGCTCTTCTACTCCACATAGTTCTTTTAATTTTAGGTTTAGTTTTTAAAATCGAAATACACTTATTAATTTGATTGATCGAGGCGATCGGTCTTAATTTAGACTGCTGGTTTATTGGAACTGTCAAAGTTAATTTTTCTTTTTCTACTAATATTTTATAAAACTGAATATCAATATCTCCTATTGTAGCTTTTTCAATTGAAGTAATTTTCCCAACTCCATGTTTTGGGTAAACAACAAAATCTTTCAAATTGTAAGCTTTCTTTTCTGTCGCCTGCTTTTTAATTTTTTTAATTTCAGGTTTTTCATCAGAACTTTGAGATAAATTTTTTTTCTCAATGACTTTGGTAGCAACTTTGGTTTTGCTTTTTTTCAAGATTTTTGATTTCTTTGTTTTTTTTGATTTTTTCTTTCTGGCCATTATTTCAATTTCCTGGTTTTTCAGAAAAATATTTGCCAAATTTATCTTTCATATTTTTATATTTTTCGTGATCTTTCATTGGCTCTTTCTTTTTTGAAATATTAGGCCATATTGCAGAAAACTTTTTATTTAGCAACAACCATTTTTCTTTATCCTTCACACTGTCGTCCGTATCAGCTTTTATTGCATCTATCGGACACTCGGGTTCACAAACACCACAATCTATGCATTCTTCCGGATTAATTACTAGCATGTTTTCGCCCTCATAAAAACAATCTACCGGACAGACTTCAACACAATCAGTTAGTTTACATTTAATACATTCGTCTTTTACAATATACGTCATTTTGAATTTAATAATTTCATTTTTATTTCAGCGCTCTCTTTATCAGGAAAATAAATTAAACCACAAATTCTTCGCATTAGATTAGATTCGTACTGATCAATAGAATTATCTGAAATGATAACTTTCCAAAGATGTTCAATAATATCTTTTTTAACATTCATAGAATTCTGTTTAATAATATTCGTATAATTTAGTAATTGATTTGAATTGTGCTCAATTTCTTCAGCCTTTTTTAGAATTTCATTTGAATCTTCATTTTTTAAATAAGATTTAATAAAATTTTTCACTAAATCTTTTTCATGGTTCGAATAAATTTCATCAATATTTGCTGCGTGCACTAATAAAGCAGAAATTCCAATAACACTTTCTTTATCTAATTTACTCATTTATTTTAAGTTTAAAGAAAGTAGTTTTTTAAAGGGATTCTCTTTTTTGTCAAATCGTATTATTTTCTTTTTCTTCTTCTTTTCCCCTAGAAAAATATAAGTATCTTCAGTTTTATCCTTTTTATAATCCATATAATTCATCAATTTATAAAAATTTTCTTTAGAACAGCCCAATAAATTCATCATTTCTGCATTAATCTTAAATTTTTTGTCTTTAGTATTTTCTATTATTTTCAAAAATAGTTTCTCGAGGATATCTATTCTAACATAAAATTCTTTAAACTTTTCAAAACCACATAATAAAAGAAAGTTTTTTTCATATTTTACATCACATAAAAAATTTAAACCGGATTTTGGTATTGTATTTTGATCAGACAAATTATGAAATATTTTCCACAAATTAATTCTAAACTCCACTGCTTTCGGTTTAAGCATTTTAGGTAAATAAATATGATATCTTCCTATTTTAATTCCCATACCCCACAGCTTTTTTCTTTCTTCAGCTGGAATAGATCTTACAATTTTATCAACATCATTTCTTTTTATTACACCATTATTTTCGTAAAGTTGAAAAACTAAGCCTCTAAGATACTGATTTGTAATTTTATGTTTCGTTAAAAGTACAAGGTCACCCAATACCTCATTGATATATTTAGCCAGCCAATTATTCAAAAATTTAATTAATTTGGATTTTGACTCATCATTTAAAGACTCATCCGCAATAATTTCTATTTCAGGATTTAGGTAATTACTCCCTTTTTTTAATCTTGCAATCGGATTATTTCTCCAAATAATTTTACTATGATTATTTAAATCAATTTCTGCTTTTTCAAGTATCTCCTCAACTCTTTTAACTAACTCTTTTTCAACACCTTTTCTTGCAGCTTTTCTGATTGACTTTATATCTGTATCGAGTGTCTTTGATGTAACTTCAATTAAAAACTTAAGCCCTTTAAGCTCACCTACAAGCTGACTATCAATATAGATTTTATTGTCGTCATTAATTTCAGTATTTAATACAAGATCTTGTTTTAGACTTCTTGATAGAATACTAATTTTTTTATCAATAAAACTTTTTGTTAATTCATCGTGAAGTTTATCTGAGAGTTTATCCTCGATATTCTTAGTAAGCTGAACCCAATAATCAGAGTTTTCAACCCAATTTTTTTTATTAGCTACATAAGACCAGGTTCTTACATTCGAAAGTCTGTGAGAGAGTAAATCTACATTACCGTGATCTTTTTCTAAACCTTTAAGCTGCTCTTTCATAAATATACTTGGAATTCTCCTTTTCCTTGTTGTTAAGAATTGAAAAACTTTATCAACTACATTTATATGTTGACCATATGCTTTCTTTTCAAAATCTGGTATCTGACAACATTCCCAAAGAATTTCTAAATTTTTATGGTAAATTATATTATTTACTCCTTTTTTAAGAAAAAATCTTAATACACTTTCATCAAGTGAGTCATTAGTTCTTAAAAGATTTTTTTTATTAGGTTTAAGCTCCAGTGAGTTAATAAGGTTATCAGGACTCTTGAAATCTAGGTTGGAGTTTCTCCAATAAATTGTTTTAGTGTCAGGCAAATGATGCTTTTCTATTTTTTCTATTTCATCTGAATTTAATGCTTCACACTCACCAGTTGTTCCAAATCCACCATCGTTTTTAAATCGTCCAGCCCTTCCTGCAATTTGAGACATTTCAACTAAGTTCAGTCTTCTAGTTTTCTTTCCATCAAATTTTTTTAAATTTGAAAAATAAATTTCATTTATATCCATGTTTAGTCCCATACCAATTGCATCTGTTGCAATTAAGTAATCAACATCTCCAGACTGATATAAGCCTACTTGGGAATTTCTTGTTTTAGGACTTAATGAACCCATTATTACGGCTGCCCCACCTTTTTGTCGTCTCACCAATTCTGCAATTGCATAAACTTCTTCTATTGAAAAAGCTATAATTGCAACCTTTCTATCTAATCTTGAAATTTTTTTTACACCTGAATAACTTAGTTTAGAATATCTTTCCTTTTTTTCAAATTCCACATTGCCAACTAAGTCATTGATAATATTTTCCATTATTTGTGATCCTAAAAACATTGTAAGTTTACTCCCTCTTGACTCTAATAATCTTTGAGTGAATATATGACCTCTCTCTCTATCCGCGCACATCTGAATTTCATCTATTGCAACAAAATCTACTTTTTTATCTTTAGGCATAGATTCAACTGTGCAAATAAAATAATTAGCAGTGCTAGGTATTATTTTTTCTTCTCCTGTTATTAACGCTACTTTTTCAATACCTATTTTATCAACACATTTGTCATAAACTTCTCTGGCTAGAAGCCTTAAAGGTAATCCAAAAATACCAGTTTCGTGTTCAAGCATTTTCTGTATAGCCACATAAGTTTTACCTGTGTTTGTGGGTCCGAGTAGCGCAATGATCCTATCTGATTGTTTTTCCATTTTTGTGTAAGCTAATTTTTTTTATACTATATGTAGATCTAAGTTGAGAACAAAGTAGGATTAAAACATGACCGAATCAATTTGTCAAATGTTCCTATTTAAACATTTAATTTGACTTTCAATGGGTAGTCCCCGTATAGGTAAAATGTTTATTAAATGACGTCAAAAATTAAAAAAAATATTTTAAAATTAAAAGAGTCTTCTACATTAGCTATCAACGAAAAATCAAAAGAATTGATTAAATCTGGTAAAAAAATTTACAGATTTGGTTTTGGGCAATCACCATTTCAAATTCCAGAAAGAGTTGTTGATACGTTAAAACTTAATGCACATAAAAAACAGTACTTACCCATACAAGGTTTACCTGAACTAAGAGAGAAAATTTCAAATCATTTATTTAATAACACAGGCGTAAGATATTCAAAAGACAATATATTAATTACCCCAGGATCCAAAGAAGCTATGTTGTTAATGCACGTTACATTTAATGGAGAAATTTTAACTCCAGCCCCAAGCTGGGTATCTTATGAACCACAAGCACAAATTGGTTTAAACAAAGTTCATTGGTTAGAAACTTCTAGATCAAATAACTGGTTTCCAACAGCAAAAGAACTTGAAAATAAGTTAAAGAAAATTGGAAAAAATAAAAATATTATTTTTATTTTAAACTCACCTAATAATCCATCTGGAGCAATCTGTAAAAATTTAAGAGAATTAGCTCAAGTAGCTAAAAAATATAAACTAATAATTTTATCAGACGAAATATATACAGATCTTTCATTTGATAATAGTTACAACTCTATTTCAGAATTTTACCCAGAAGCTACATTCATTAGCGGTGGATTAAGCAAATGGTGTGGTGCAGGAGGTTGGAGACTTGGGTTTCTAGCAGTCCCTAATGGATCAAAAGAATTTATTAATAGTTTAAAATCATTAGCAAGTGAATCATATTCAACTGTAAATACACCAACCCAGTTTGCTGCGGTTGAAGCTTATGAAGGTGACTATGAGCAGTACAAACTAAAAGTAAGATCTATACTTAATTCAGTTGGAAACTATGTTTATAATAATCTTAAATCAAATAAAGTTATAATAAATCCACCTCAAG
Organism: uncultured Pelagibacteraceae bacterium; assembly: GCA_902587515.1. Taxonomy (GTDB): domain Bacteria; phylum Pseudomonadota; class Alphaproteobacteria; order Pelagibacterales; family Pelagibacteraceae; genus Pelagilacustribacter. The sequence continues at coordinate 9,297 of CACILM010000001.1, read as the reverse complement.
GAGCTTTTTATTTAATGCCTGAATTTAAAAATAAAAAATTTAAAACTTCAGCTCAATTATGCGATGTAATATTAAAAGAGACTGGTGTTGCAATGCTTCCCGGATCAGATTTTGGATTTAAACCAAAAAAAATGCTTACTAGATTAAGCTATACAGACTTTGACGGTGTAAACTTTTTTAAAAATGTAAAAGACTATAACTCTATTAGTGAAGAAATGGTCAAGACCTATGCCCCAAATGTAGTTGAAGGCACCACTAAGCTCTCAAATTGGGCCAAAAATTTATAAGAATCTCTTTGACCTCAATTAAATATCGTAGTTAAATTAATTATAAATAAAAGAGGAGTACACATGAAAAAAATGATGTCATTGATTTCAGCGGTACTAGTAATGTTTGCTTTTTCAAGCCCCATTACATCAATCGCTAAATCAGCAGAGTTCTTTACAATAGGAACAGGCGGACCTACTGGAGTTTATTTCCAAACAGGTAACGCTATTTGTAAAATGTTACATAAATCAGCAATAAGTGCTGACCATGGTAGAAAAAAAGGTACAGCTAAAGCTTACAGATGTACTGCACCTTCAACAGGTGGATCAAACTACAATATTGGACAAATCAAAGATGGTGAGTTTCAATTTGGTGTTGCTCAGTCAGACTGGCAGTACCATGCTTACAATGGTTCAAGCAAATGGGAAGGAAAACAGTTCAGTGACTTAAGAGCTGTATTTTCAGTTCACAATGAACCTTTCCAAATTTGGGCAAGTAAAAAATCTGGAATTAAAAATTTTAAAGGCCTAAAAGGAAAAACAGTAAACATCGGTAACCCAGGTTCTGGTCAAAGAGGAACTATGGAAGAATTAATGAAAGCTATGGGAGCAGATATGAGTATGTTCAAAGCAACTACTGAACTTACTTCTTCTGAACAAGTAAAAGCTCTTTGCGACGGTAAAATAGATGCATTTGGATACTCAGTAGGATTTCCAAATGGTGCTATGGAACAAGCAGCTACTTGTAAAGCAAAAGCTAGCCCAATTAATTTAACTGGTGCGCCAGTACAAGGCTTAATTGATGGCGCTGACTACTATGCAAAAGCTGTAATTCCAAAAGGAACTTACTCAAATCAGAAAAAAGACGCTACAACATTTGGTGTAAAAGCTACTGTTGTAACAAGTGCTAATGTTTCTGAAGAGCTTGTATACTTAGTAACAAAAGCAGTGATGGAAAACTTTGATGATTTCAGAGCTCAACACCCTGCTTTCGGACCTCTGGAAAAGAAAAATATGATAGCTGATGGTTTATCAGCTCCGTTACATCCAGGTGCAATTAAGTATTACAAAGAAGCTGGATTAATGTAATTCAACTTTATAGTTAAATTAAAAAAGGCCCAATATTTTTTGGGCCTTTTTTTTTAGAATAAGGTATCTTAGCTAAAATGAATCAAAACATTCAAAGTAAGATAAAAGATAAAATACAAGAAGATATTTCTCCAACTCGAAATTTATCAGGCATTCATTTAAAAATAGTTTTTGGAATTGCTATTCTTTGGACATTTTTTCAACTTTGGTATGCCTCTCCATTTCCTTTTTGGTTTAACTTTGGAATGTTCAAAGGTTTACCCGCAAGAGCTATTCACTTAGGTTTCGCTTTAACTTTAGCTTTTTTAATTTTTCCAGCAGTTAGAGGTAAAAAGATATCAGTAATTGATATTATCATTAGTATTACCGGGGCATTGAGTTGCTTATATATTTATTTTTTCTATGACGATTTAGTAAATAGAGGTGGTATTCTTTTAGTAAAAGAAATATTTGGTTTAAAAGTTCCAGTTGAACTTATAATTGGGGCCATAGGTATAGTAATTTTATTAGAAGCAACTAGACGAGCCATAGGCTTACCTTTAGTTATCATTGCAGTCTGTTTTCTCTTATTTTCTTATTTTGGAAAATATGCTCCTGATATTATTTCTCACGGCGGACTTTCTGTTAAAAGGTTAGTAGGATTTCAATGGTTTGATCAAGAAGCAATTTTTGGAATACCAATCGGAGTTTCAGTAGATTTTATATTTTTGTTTGTACTCTTTGGAGCTTTATTAGAAACCGCTGGCGGTGGAAAATATTTTTTAGATTTAGCTTTTGCGATGGTTGGCAAAATGAGAGGAGGTCCAGCTAAAGCTGCAATATTAGGATCTGGAATGACTGGTATGATTTCAGGTTCCTCAATTGCAAATACTGTAACAACAGGAACTTTTACAATTCCAATAATGAAAAAAACAGGTTTCTCTCAAGAAAAAGCAGGAGCTATTGAAGTTTCTTCATCTGTTAACGGACAAATAATGCCTCCGGTTATGGGAGCAGCTGCGTTTGTTATGGCAAGTTTTATAGGTGTTACTTATTTTGAAGTCGTAAAACATGCTTTTTTACCAGCTATCATTTCATACATCGCTTTATTTTATATCTCTCATTTAGAAGCCCTTAAATTAGGATTAAAAGGAATGGATGATGCTGATGTACCTCACTTAAAGAAAACTTTTTTGTCTGGTTTACATTTTTTAATACCCATTTTTGTTTTGATTTTTTTACTTGTTTACATGAGATATACAGCGGGCTTTTCCATCTTTTACGCAACGTTATCTTTAATATTAGTTAACTTAGTAAGCCGTATTATCAAAAATCCAGATTTTAAAACTGGTTTAATTGACTGGTACAATCAAACTATTGTTGGTCTACAAAAAGGCGCAATTAATATGGTAGGGGTAGGGATCGCAATCGCTACAGCAGGAATAATTGTTGGTGCAGTGGGTTCTACAGGTCTAAGTACAAATTTAATTATAGTTATTGAAACGATAGCAAGAGACAATGTAATTATATTAATTTTATTAACTATTATACTTTGCTTGTTACTTGGCATGGGTCTTCCTACAACTGCAAACTATGTAGTAGTGGCTTCTCTAATGGCTACAGTTTTAGTTGATGTTGGAAATGCTTCGGGCTTTATTTTTCCGTTAATAGCTGTTCACTTATTCGTATTTTATTTTGGATTGATGGCAGATGTAACACCCCCTGTTGGTTTAGCATCTTATGCAGCAGCTGCAATTTCTGGTGGCGATCCTTTAAGAACGGGACTCCAAGCTATTTGGTATAGTTTAAGAACCGGAATTTTACCAATAGTCTTTTTGTTTAATCATGAGCTACTATTAATAGGGGTAGAAAGTATTTGGCAAGCTTTATTAGTTATAGTGACTTCATTGATTGGAATTTTAGTTTTTACTGCTGCTACTCAACAATGGTTTATAAATCGATTACGATGGTATGAGATCATAGCGTTTTTAATAATATCTGTATCTTTTTTAGCTCCAGATTATGTTTTAGGTAAATTCTATCCTAAATTTAATGAGCAAAACCTTTCGGCAGAAAGTATTCAAAATTTATCTTTTGACCCATCAAAAGAAGTTCATATAAAAGTCACACGAATTACTGAGTATGGTGAAAGATATAAACTATTTGTTATCGATAAAGGGAAATTTGAAAATAATTATAGCCTTGAAGAATATGGCGTAACATTAGTCGACCAGAATGATCAATTAACCGTTGATAAATTAAATTGGAAAGGTGAAGCAAAAAAATCTGGTATTCAAATGGGTGATATCATAAGTAATTTTAAAATTGAAAATCCAGAAAGACCGAATAAAGCAATAGTATATCCTTTCGCACTTTTATTTTTATTAGTAATTGGATATTTAAATTATAGAAGAGTTGTTTAAAGTATTTTCCATGTTCCAGAAGCAGAGGCTACTATTTCTCTCACATTAGATATTTCACAGTTAATAAACACTAGCGTTTTAGTTTTTTTTAATATTTTTACTTTTCCAACAAGTTTATCGCCAAGTTGGCCTACTGAGATAAATTTCATATCTAAATTAATTGTTACACATCTCTTGTCTCCGGCAATTCTATGCGCAGCAGTTCCCATTCCAGTATCGGCTATAGTAGAGAGAAATCCTCCATGTGCAATTTTACCAGTGTTCAAATGTATTTCTTTAACCTCTACTGTAAACTCGTATTGAGTATCGTTAATTTTTTTCAACTCTAATCCGCCGAGGTGTTTCATAAATCCTTGATTAGACTCGTCCATACTTTTTTTTATCATATAACGGAGCTAATTGTGAAAAAATAACTGCAAATAAAATAAGAATTATTCCTATAATTTTAATTTCATTTAAAAACTGACTTAAAATTATCCATCCAAAAATTGAAGCAAATACACCTTCCAGTGAAAATATAATAGCTACAGGCGCTGGAGAAAGGTTTTGTTGTCCGTAAATTTGAAGAAGAAAGGCCACTCCGCTTGAAAGAATTCCAGCGTATAACATCTCTTTTCCATCTAAAACCATATTTGAAAATTTAACACTTTCAAAAACAAAAGCTGGCATCAATGCAAATATAGATGCAATTAAACATTGAAGGCATGCAATAGTAATTGGATAATTAAATATTTTTAAAAATCTTGAAATAAAAACAATATGGAATGCCCAAAATAATGCATTAAAAACTGCAATACTATCTCCTATTCTTACTTGAATATTATCGAACTCGGTTAAAAGTATACCTCCAAATAAACAAATAATAATAGATAGCCAAACAGAATTATGAATATTTTTTGAAAAAAAGTAGTAAGCAACAAATGGAACTAAAACTACATAAAAAATTGTAAATACTGCTGTATTAGCTACATCTGTATAAAGTAGAGCATATTGTTGCAAAACATTTCCCATCGAAAGAAGAAATCCAATAAGCAATAGATTTAGAATGTTAACTTTTTTAAAAATTATTGAATTAACCTTTTTATATTCGAATATATAAAAAAATGGGACTAGCGTTAAAAATCCAAGAAATAACCTGCCAAAAGTAAAAGTAAAAGGTCCGTTATAATCCATTCCCATATCTTGAGCCACGAAAGCTGAACCCCAAATTAAAGAACAGCTGATAGCACAAATAAGAGAGAAAACTTTTTTACTCATGCCTTGTACTATTTTATAATTGATTAAACGGCAAGTTTAAAAGCGAAGTCTTTGCCAAGACATTTCCCGAGATAAACGCAGAACCTTGCACCCTCCGCACCATCAATTATTCTATGGTCGTATGAAAGTGAAATTGGTAAAATTTTTCTTGAAACAAATTTGTCTTTAACTTTTACTAACCTGTCAAAGCTTCTTCCAACTCCAAGTATCGCTACTTCAGGAGGATTTATTATTGGTGTAAAGAAAGTTCCTCCAATACCGCCCAAGCTTGATATCGTCATTGAACCACCAAAAAATTCCTTTTTATCAATTTTTAAATCTCTGCAAAGTCTACTTGTTTTTCTTAAAGCGCTTCCAATTTCTTTTATACTCATTTGATCAACATCTCTTATTTTAGGCACCATTAGACCGTGAGGAGTATCTACTGCAAAACCAACATGAAAATATTTTTTATAAATAATTTTATCATTAGCACTATCAATTGAAGCATTAAAATTTGGAAATTTCTTCAAAGTACTGACAAGAGCTTTTGCTATAAAAGCAAGAGGTGTCACTTTTATTTTCTCACCAGTATAGTAATCATATAATGATGATCTAAATTGCTCCATTTCTGTTATATCAACTTCATCATGCTGTGTTACATGGGGAATTTCAGTCCAAGATCTTACTAAGTGAGGACCAGATAATCTTTTAACTCTTGGTATATCTTTTAGTTCGATTTCACCAAACTCTTCATGCGGATATTCTTCTTTATGAACTTTCTTTTGTATTTTCCCACCGCTGACTGTAACCTGAGATCTTACAAAATTTTTTACATCTTCCTCGGAAACTCTACCACCTCTTTGAGAACCAGGTATTTCAACTACATTGGCACCTAACTCTCTTGCAAATTTTCTAACTTTTGGACTAGCTGACTTACTGCCTGATTGTGATGTAGGCGCTATAGGAATAATTTCTTTTGGTTTCTGAGGTTTGATCTCTTTTATTTCTGTCTTTTCTACTTTTTTTTGCTCACTTACTGCTTCTTTTTTTTCCTCAGTAGCACTCTCTGCATTCAGACTAAGAATTAAGTCTCCCTTGTTAACTTTATCGCCTACTTTAATATTTATTTTTTCAATAACTCCTTCGTGAGTGGAGGGTACCTCAACGCTTGATTTGTCACTTTCCAATGTAATAAGAGAGTCATTTTTTTTTATTTGTTGACCTTCTTTAACCAGAACTTCAATAATCTCTACATCCTTGAAGTCACCCATATCTGGAACTAAAACTTTTGTACTAGCCATATTTATAAATTAGACGGAAAATCTCTATCTTTATCAATCTTAAACTTTTTGATCGCACTTTCAGCTTTCTTGGTCTCAATTAATTGTTCTTTTGCTAAGGCGCTCAAAGTATAAGCAACTATGTGTTCTTTATCGACTTCGAAAAATTTTCTTAGATTTTTTCTGGTATCACTTCTTCCATAACCGTCTGTCCCTAAAGAGTAAAAAGGTTTTTCCGTGTAAGGTCTTATTTGATCTGAAAATGATCTAGTGTAATCTGATGCAGCAATAATTGGTCCATCTGTTTTTTCTAAACACTTTTGAACATATGATTTTTTCTTTTTTTCATTTGGATTTAATAAGTTCCATCTCTCAGTTTCCATACCGTCTTTTCTTAATTCATTGAAGCTAGTTACACTCCATACATCAGAGTCTACACCATAATCTTTTGATAAAATTTTTGCAGCAGCTATTATTTCTCTTAAAATTGTTCCCGAACCTAAAAGCTGCACCTTAGTTTTATTCTTATTGTTATTTTCTTTAAATAAATACATTCCCTTTAGAATTCCTTCATCGGAACCCATAGGCTTTTCTGGGTGGGAATAATTTTCGTTCATTGCAGTTATGTAGTAGAAAATATTTTCTTTTTTCTCATGCATTCTTTTTAGTCCATCTCTTAATATTACAGCCATTTCGTAAGCAAATGTAGGATCATAACTAATACAGTTTGGAATATTCGATGCTAATAAATGACTATGACCATCTTGGTGCTGAAGTCCCTCTCCAGCTAAAGTAGTTCTCCCTGCAGTAGCCCCAATCAAGAAACCTCTTGCTTGAGAGTCTCCAGCGGCCCACGCTAAATCTCCAACCCTTTGAAAACCAAACATAGAGTAAAAAATATAAATCGGTATCATTTCTAAATCGTGATTTGTGTAAGCAGTGCCAGCTGCAATCCAAGAAGACATTGCTCCTGACTCATTTATTCCCTCTTCTAATACTTGACCGCTTTTATCTTCCCTGTAAGAGCTTAACTGCTCTGAATCTACAGGCTCATATTTTTGACCTTCATGCGCATATATTCCTATCTTTTGGAAGAATCCCTCCATACCAAAAGTTCTTGCTTCATCTGGGATAATAGGAACTAATCTTGGTGATATATTTTTATCTCTCAATAACGCAGTTAACATTCTAACTAATGCCATTGTAGTCGACATCTCTTTATCTCCTGTAGATTTCATAAAGTTATCGAAAATTTCCTTTGGAGGAGCTTTTATTTGTTTTGCAAATGAAGACCTTTCTGGAATAAAACCACCAAGCTTTATTCTTTGATCTTTAAGATATTTAATTTCTTCAGAATTTTCATCTGGTTTGTAATACTCAATATTTTTTACCTGCTTGTCGGTAAGAGGCACACCAAATCTATCTCTATAATAAAGTAAATCCTCCTCATCTAATTTTTTTTGTTGGTGGGTTGTATTTATACTTTCACCAGATTTTCCCATACCATAACCTTTTATGGTTTTAGCAAGAATGACTGTTGGAGAACCAGTATGTTGCATTGCTGAATGATAAGCGGCGTAAACTTTGTGAGGATCATGACCTCCTCTATTTAATCTCCATATATCTTTATCTGTCATTGTAGATACCATTTCTTTTAATTCCGGATATTTACCAAAGAATTTTTCTCTCACATATAAACCGTCTTTTGCTTTAAAAGCTTGATATTCTCCATCTACACATTCGTTCATTCTTTTTACCAGTAGGCCGGACTTATCTTTCATCAAAAGTTTATCCCAATACGATCCCCAAATAACTTTGATTACGTTCCAGCCAGTTCCTCTGAAACTTCCTTCGAGTTCTTGAATAATTTTTCCATTACCTCTTACAGGCCCATCAAGTCTTTGGAGATTACAATTTATCACAAAGATTAAATTATCTAATTTTTCTCTCGCGGCTAAACCAATCGCTCCCATTGACTCGGGTTCATCCATTTCTCCATCTCCTAAGAATACCCAAATCTTTCTTCCTTCGTCTTTGACTAAACCTCTATTAATTAGATATTTTAAGAATCTTGCTTGATAAATTGCCATGATGGGACCAAGACCCATTGACACTGTTGGAAACTGCCAAAAGTCAGGCATTAACCAAGGGTGAGGATAAGATGATAGACCATCTTTACCTACCTCTTGTCTAAATCCATCTAATTGTTTTGCTGAGAGTCTTCCCTCTAAGAATGCTCTTGCATACATACCTGGAGCCGAGTGACCTTGAAAGTATACTAAGTCTCCACCAAATTTATTATTTTTTGCTCTCCAAAAATGATTCATACCAACGTCATACAAAGTTGCTGCTGACGCAAAAGTTCCTATGTGTCCGCCTAGTTCAGAACTTTTTTTATTGGCTTTTACAACCATGGCAGCGGCATTCCATCTAATAATTGCTCTTAATTTCTTTTCAATATTTTGGTCACCCGGGGATTTAGCCTCTGCCTCGGGTGGAATAGTATTTATATATGGCGTTGTTCTAGTATCAGGTAAAACCAAACCAGATTTATAAGCTTGATCAATAACTTTATTTAATAGATAGCTTGCTCTTGGTGCCCCATCGGACTCGATTACAGAGTTTAATGACTCTATCCATTCATTAGTTTCAACTGGATCAATGTCATCCTTTGAAGCCGGTTCTGCAAAAACTTTTTTAACTTGTTTTATAGGATTTAAGTTACCATTAGATTGCGGTTGTTCTTTAACCACCTCTTCATTCACAGCCTCTTTTTTTATTTCTTGTTTTGGAGAAGAAGCTGCTTGACCATTTTCAATAGTCGCTAATAAGCTTCCCTCAGATACTTTATCTCCTATTTTTACTTTTAAATCTTTAATTAGGCCAGCTGAAGGAGATGGAATTTCTACACTAGATTTATCACTTTCAATTGTAACTACTGGGTCGTTTTTATTTATTTGATCACCAGGTTTAACTAAAATTTCTATTACTTCTACGTCTTTAAAATCACCTATATCTGGA